>DBQB01000028.1 GCA_002305685.1 Ruminococcaceae bacterium UBA1405 | reverse complement strand
CTGCCATATGCCGGACGTGCTGGAGATGCCTTACCGTCCCAACATCATCGGCGCCGGACAGCCGGGAGAGTTTCCCTACACCTACCGCTTTGGAGGCCCCACCTGTCTGGCGGGGGATATCATCGGGGATTACTCCTTCCCCGAACCGTTAAAGCCCGGCGACCAGCTGATGCTGTGCGATATGGCAATCTACTCCATGGTGAAAAACAACACCTTCAACGGCGTCAATCTGCCGGCCATTGCGCTTTACCATCCTGACAAAGGCGCTCGGGTCATCCGCACCTTCGGATATCAGGATTTTAAAGGGCGTCTCTCTTAATTTTGTATTTTTTCTTTCTGTTACTGTTTGCAGGTCCCGGAAAACCGCGTCAATATGCGGGTTTCCGGGACTTTCGAATTTTTTCAAATTTTTTCGAAAAAAGTGTTGACAGATGGGGTAGGAATGTGTATAATAATATCCGTCGGTTGGGAACGACGCCAAAAACCTGAGAGGTTGATCGTTTTGGCCCGGTAGTTCAGTTGGTTNNAGAGCACGTCCTTGGTAAGGACGAGGTCACCAGTTCGAATCTGGTTAACAGCTCCAAAGGGTTCATCGCTTCGGTGATGGACCCTTTTGCTTTCCCATCGAAAAAAATACCCGTCCACATGGAATTTTTCTTGCAAAGACAGGATAGGCGTGGTATAATACTATAAGTTATTATGGCTTAAAGTGTCCCCAAACGCTTTCTGCGTTTTTGGATGGTATGGTTTCGGCCTTTGATCGGGGAGGACGGATACCTTTTACCTCACCTGTGGGTTTGGGGTCAGACAAATGCAAGACGCACCGGAAATGATTGATATATGGAGGTCAAACGGTATTATGGGAGCTATTGAAATCATCGGCGGAATCTTACTGATCATCACCTGCATCTTCATTGTAATGCTGGTTTCCATGCAGGAGCCCAAGAGCGACGGCCTGAGCGCGATGAACGGCGCCACCGATTCCTATCTTGGCAAAAACGGCGGCAGAACCTTCGACGCCATCCTCAAGCGTTTCACCAAGATCGGCGCCATTGCTTTCTTTGCGCTGACGGTGATTGTCAATATCATCGCGGTATTCTTCTAAAAGCTGAATCAGCAATCAGGCTGGCTTACCATTACCGGTGGGCCAGCCTTTTTTTATGGATAAGCTCCCTGCCGGCGGGGAAAACTTTTTCTGTCCCCGTCTTTCCCGTCACCATAGGTTTTTGACAATGTTTTTACCCGATTTCGCCCTAAAAAAAGCTTTCGAAATATGCTATAATGAAAACAAGAAGATAACCGTTTCCGGATAGATACAATGGCTTCTCCGATGACTTCATAAAAATAAAGGAGGTTTGTCCATGACAATAGAAAATATCGTTGACCAGACAAAACTTTTGGATGTGATCCGTCGCTCTGCCCGCGGACTGAGCAGGCAGGAGTTGGCGGCTAAAATGGGATTAAAACGGGACGTCAAAACGCTGTTGGAACCGGCAATCAAAAATCTGTTGGAGCAGGGGCTGTTATTTGAACGCCGGGGACGGCTGTATCACCCGTCCTTTGCCGGGATGATCCCCGCCAAGATCGTCAAGCTGGGCGGTACCTTTGGTTTTGCCAAAAAGCTGGAGGAAGATCAGGAGATGTTTATCCCGGGCCGTGCGCTGATGGGTGCGTTGCCGGGGGATTATGTCTGGATTCGTCCCAAGGCCAGTCGCGGCGAACTGCCGGAAGGGGAGGTGGAGAAGGTGATTACCCCCGTTTCCTTCCGCTTTACCGGTGTATACGATGTAGGGGAGCAGGGGCCGGTGGTAACCCCGGACCATGCTTTTCCGTTCCCGGTACGGGTGGAGGAAGGGCAGGACGGCGGTGCGGCTCAGGGAGAAAAGGTGCTGGCGGAGATTACCTACCGGGGCAGCCGTCATATGGAACACCGGGTTTCGGTTCTTTACCGTTTTGGCGACTCCCAGGTAGCCAAAAACTGTTGTGAAGCGGTGCTGGCGGCCAATTCCATCCGCCGTACCTTCTCCGAGGAGGAGATAAAACAGGCGCAGCAGCTGGAAGCTGACGGCATCCATCCTCAGGAGATTGCCGCCCGGCTGGATCTGCGGGGGGAGCGGATTTTCACCATCGACGGGGCGGATACCAAGGATATTGACGACGCTATCTCCCTGTCCAGGACCGAAAAAGGCTGGAAGCTGGGGGTACATATTGCGGACGTCAGCCATTATGTCACCCCAGGGACCCCGCTGGACAACTGTGCTTTTGAGCGGGGGACCTCCGTCTACTTTGCCGATTCGGTGATCCCCATGCTGCCCAAAGCCCTCTCCAACGGCATCTGTTCCCTCAATCCCGATGAGGACCGGTTGGCTTTCTCGGCGCTGATGGAGCTGGATGAGAAGGGGAATCTGGAAAAATTCCGCTTTGCCAAGACGGTGATCCGCTCCCGCGTCAAGGGGGTATACAAGGAGATCAACGCCATTCTGGACGGCTCCGCCGACGAGGCGATACTGGAAAAGTATCAGGATTTGCTGGAAACCATCCAGGAGATGGACAGCCTTGCGGATCTGCTGATCGAAAAGCATCATCGCCGGGGCGGCCTGGAGCTGGAGAGCAACGAAGCCAAGTTCCTGCTGGATGAAAACGGCCTGGTGGTGGATATCCTGCCCCGAGGCAGAGGCAAATCCGAGTGTATGATCGAGGAGTTTATGCTGCTGGCCAACGAGGCGGCGGCCACCTTTGCGAAGCGGGAAAAGCTTCCCTTCGTCTACCGGGTGCACGACAAACCGGCGTCGGAAAAGTTGGAGGTGCTCTCCAAGGTCTTTGCCGCTCTGGGGGTGGATACAAGAGGTCTGCTGCCGGTACCGGATCCTCAGGCGCTCTCCAGAATTTTGGAATCGGTGCGGGGCAAGGATGTGGAGATGATCGTCAACAACGCTCTGCTGCGTTCCATGGCCAAGGCCAAATACAGCGACGAGAATCTGGGGCATTATGGTTTGGTGCTGGACAACTACTGTCATTTTACCTCTCCCATCCGCCGGTATCCCGATCTCTCCATCCATCGGATCATGTCGGCTAAGCTGGCCGGGATGCCGCTGGAACGGATCTATGAGCGCTATGGCGATTTTGCCCGGTATTCGGCGGAACATTCCACCGAGATGGAGATCAAGGCGATGTCCGCAGAGCGGGAATGTGAGGACTGTTACAAAGCGGAATATATGGCCTCCCGTCTGGGACAGATCTTTGAGGGGGTGGTCTCCGGTGCGGCGGCTTACGGCATCTATGTGGAACTGCCCAACACGGTGGAGGGACTGGTTCGCATTGAGGCGCTGCCGGAAGGAAACTACGTCTACGATGGCCTGATGCAGCTGATGGACCCGGTATCGGGACGCCGGTACCGCATTGGCGACGCGGTGCGCATCTTTGTCTCGTCGGTGGATGTGGCCAGCGGTATGGTGGATTTCGGTATGGTGGACGAAAACGGCAACCAGATCCCCATGAAAGAGAGAGGCTCGGTCCAGGTGACGGTGGAGGGCCGGGAGGAGCGCGGGGGCCGGGAGGAGCGAACCCGTTCCGGACAACCCCGGCGCAGTCGCGGCGGACGTTCCTCCGGGGATGGAGCCCGCCGGGGAAAATCCTCCTCCAAAGCTTCCTCCCCGCGGCGCAAATCTTCCAGCGGGCCCAGAGGAAAGTCTGGCGGGCGCAAAGGTTCCCGGGGCAGAGGCCGGGGAGGCCATGGCGCCACGGCGCAGTGACAGTGAAGCTACTAAAAAACGAAAAAGCGTCCTCCAAAGCCTGCGGCCATCTGGCCGCGGCTGAGGGGGACGCTTTGTGTTAGTTTGCTTGCGTGTAAGACAACCACCAGCTATGCTGGTGTGAATCATTTTGCTTTAGCATTTGTCCTGCGAGCAAAGCGAGATGAAAAAAGAATGGGTTTCGATCAAAAGGGACAAGTATCAGGTATTTTGCTCGTTTACGAGTTGCGGGGCAATCCATGCAGATGACGGTATTTTTGGAGTCCCTTGAGGGGCTTTGCTTGTACGAAGCCCTTTCAGGGGTTCTTCAAGCCGCCGGTAAGCCGATGGTTTTGACTATGAAAAAAGCTAAGAAAGCTCTGCCTGCACCACCGAGACCACCAGATGTTCCCGCATCCAGTTTTCATCCAGCTCGTATTGGGACAGGAGAATCCCGTCAACATCGAGGACGGCCGTCTGAGGATCATAGATGCCCAGCTTGGTCGCCTCCCGTTTGGGTACGCTCAGGGTGAGGGACAGGCCGGGATAGGGATAATCGGTTAGGATTGCCTGGAACAGGGGCCAGCTGTCAAACCCCACCGGAACCGAAATGGTCTCCTGGGGCTGGGAGAATCCGTCGGGGTAAAGGGTCATCTGCGCCCAATAGCCGGTTTCGTCCTGCTGTTTTTGGGAAAAGGTCACGTCGCACCCCAGAGCCAGGTGGGTATATATTCTTTCGCTATACCGCTGATAGACAAACCATCCCAGCAGTGTGATCAGGAGAATCAGTATCCCGCCCAGCAGCAGATTGCGCCGGGTGTGAGTATAGAGAGCCAGTTGGCGGGAGATATAGCGCTGGGTCTGTTCCGGCGGGATCTCCTCCGGGGGCAGTTCCTCGTCCAGCCGGCCAAAACGCAAGGTCAGGGTGGGATCGGGCAGCGAGCGCACCTCGTATTCCCGGGAAAGCTGCCGTGCAAGATCGGACAGGCTGATGGGTGGGGCGTTGCATAAACTGTCCAGCACCGCCAAACGCTGTTGCGCCTGGTCAGCCTGCTGAAGGATTTGCTGCCGGTGGTCCCTGAGCAGCTGGGGAATGTGCCGGGGTGCGGCTTTCATCTCCAGCAGGGTATCCACCGGAAAATCGCAGCCCCGAAGCAGCGCGATCTCCCGCAGCTGGGTCAGGTGTTCCTCAGTAAACTCGTAATAGACCCGCTCCCCTTTCTCGGCGGTGTCCGGAGTGCAAAGGCCTTTGGAAATATAGTAGCGGACAGCCCGCTCGGTCAGTCCGGTGCGGGTACAGACCTCCTTCATCTTCATGACATCAGCTCCTTTGGCAATGGATTTGCTTTTACTCCTAAGATATTCATACCATCTTACGCCGGGTAAGTGTCAATACCTTTTTCGGTTTTTCCTTCGAAAGATGGCTTTTTACAGCAAAACAGCCTGACCGGCTTTGCAGCTCTGCCGGTCAGGCTGTCTGATTGTCTTGGGGCTGCAGCGCTGTCCCATTGGATTTGGGCAAACCGTTTAATAGTTTACCAGTGTGAAGGCGTCAAAATTTTTGGGGCCGTAGGGTTGGGAAAGGGAAAAATCCGCCGGGAAAAAGCTTCCGTAATGCTCCCACTGGGGGTCGCCGCAGATCTTAAAGACGTTTCCCCACAGGGTGTTTCCCGCCTCCAGCCTGGCGTCGGGCCAAATCCGGTAGAAGGTTTCAAAGGGGATCAGCGCCTGAAATCCCCAGTATTCGCCCTGTAGGTCCTCTCCCTCGATGGGGGTCAGGGAGACTGCGTCGTTTTCCTGCCAAAGCAGCGTTTCCCCCTGCCACGCCGTGAAGGAGTCGATGCCATCCTTCCCCGCGCACAGATGAATCCACAGCTGCTCCGATGGCGCCGCATCCTGTATCGATGGAGCGAAGGAGGCACAGAGCCGGCTCATGGGGGAGATGGTTACCTCGAAGGCGATCATCTGAAGATAAAGTCCCTCCGAACCCACCATAAAACGGGCCTGGGCAAAGGGACGGTAATCCTCCTTGGCCAGCGGGTAGGAGATAATTTTGGCGGCGGGCAGCGTCTCATAGTTGGGATGGCCCGATGCGACCGAGATCTTAAAAGGCATATTTGACCGTTCCTTTCCTGGATAGCATGGTTGTGTCCGGTACGGCTGGGCGAAGAAGGGGTTCTCCCTGGGGGCCGTATGGCCGTATCCTTTGTTTGTAATTATACTATAATTTCCAGAAGCAGGCAATCCCGCTCAAGTAGCGCAGTGAGGAAGAAAAATGTTCACAGACCACTTTACAAGATATACTATGTATTATATAATATAGTGCGAAAGGAGGTATAAAATGGATGTACAACTGAGAAAGGGAATCCTGGAACTGTGTGTTCTGGCCGCGCTGCGGGAGAAGGATTCCTACGGATATCAGATCATCAGGGATATCTCCCAGGTGGTGGAGATCTCGGAATCCACCCTCTATCCGATTTTACGGCGGATGGAATTGGGGGGAGCGGTGGAGTCCTATCAGATTCCCTACAACAACCGTCTGCGCAAATACCATCATCTCACCCCGCAGGGACAGCGAATCCTTGCGGATTTTGCCCAGGAGAAAGAGCAGCTGATTGCCATACTGGACTATATTACAGGAGGAAACACAGATGAATCAGGAACAATTTTTGAGAGCACTCAAACGGGCGCTGCGTGCCCTGAAAGCGCCGGAACGGCAGCGGTATCTGGACAGCTACCGGGAACTGATTGCCGATATGATGGAGAACGGAATCCCGGAGGAGGAAGCGGTGAGGCGTCAGGGGGATGTGCAGGACATTGCCCGTGAGATTCTAAACGGCGCCGCCCCCAGCGGTAAACGGATGGGTGTTCTGGGAATTCTGCTGCTGATTGTTTCGATTTTGCTCACGGTGTTTAGTTTAATGAATCTGCTGCTGCCACTGTTTTTGGGAGGCATGGGCTTTTTTCAGGTGTATCCGGCAAACAGCATCGGTATCATCGGCGGTGCGGACGGCCCTACGGCGATCTTTGTCACCACCCAGTTTGATATCGGCAACCTCTTATTGTATCTGCTGACGGTGGTTATGTGGATTGGCACCATCGCCTATTTTGTACACCGGCGCCGCAAATCCCAAAAGTAAATCGGATTAGGATGGAAAACAGCGCTCCTTCACCTGGGAAAGCCATTCCAGGGCGGCAAATTTGGGTACATATTCCACCGACAGCTGTTCAATCTCTGTGAGGGTGTCCTGTGCGCCGTCCGACAGGGTCTGGCTTTGTGTTGGTTCTTCGGGCTGGGCGGCTCCGATGCACAGCGGTGGGAACAGCACACACCACCAGTTTTGTCCCTGTGCGTTTCCGATACGGATCTGTACCGCGTCATAGACCCCTGCGGGTAATATGGCCTCATCGTATTGCCGGGTGGTGAAGTATAGAGGGATGACATCCCCGCTGACCGGATAGTCGTATCCCTGTTGGTGTAAAATCTTTTTTGCAGCATCCAACATCTGGGGTAGTGCCTGCTCAGCAGCTTCGATGGCCTGGTCTCGAGACTGAGCGCCGGAAAACAGGGAGGAGGTTTGTGCCAGAATTTCATCCCGCACCATCAACTTGAGCTTTTGATCTTCCTCGCTGTCGGAATTGGCCAGAATGTGCAGGCGAAGGGTATCCTGCCGCACCACCTGGCACTGCTGGGCAAAGGAGGAAAAACATCCCAACCAAAGGCTGAGTAAAAATGCGGTGAATAACGCCCACTCCCAATGCTTCATTGTGTTGTCCTTCTTTCCTTATCTTTCGATTGCATCAGAAGTATGGGAAAGCATTGGTAAATTATTCATCTGTCGATGGGTCGGAAGGCTGTTTTTGACCGGAAAGGAACTGCATCAGTGGTTGTATCTGCCCTGTCAGACATCCCAAAGCGCAGAATGCCATAAGCAGATAGCGGGAGAGTCCCCGGAATCTTTCCATCGGTATGGGGATTTCCATCGGATCCACTGTGGCGCCCTCAAAGGTAGTGAGGGAGCGCTGAAGGGATACCACCAGGCTATCCTCGGTAGAACTGGTCAGGGTCAGGGTGTCGTGGGCCGAAAGTCCGCAGGGAATGGTGCGCAGACAAGCGTTGCACAGCTGTTTGAGTACCGATGTGTTTTCCGCGTTGACGATGGCAATGGTGTTGTCGGGATTCCAGCCCTGAAAAGGATTTGCATCCAGCTGGCACGAATCTGCAAACAGACATACCGTGGCAGACGGTTCTCTGTCTTTCGATGGCTGCTGAGGGTGCTGTGCCCACCGGATTTCAAAGTGTGGTTTCTCGTTGTTTTTACAAGCCAAATCCGGCGCGGTTTCTCCGGTTGTGACCTTTCCCAAAAGGCTGAAAAAGGAGGTCATCATTTCCAGCAGCTGTCCATGGGGCGTTTTTCCAATGACTTGAATCGATATCAACGGTTTTATCCCCCTTGTCATTTTGCGGCCTGCAACCGCTGATGGAACAAAATAAGGGTGTGCCGGTTTGGCACACCCTTATATTTTACAGATTCCATCAAATCATACCTGTATCCACTCAGGCTTTTGCCTGTCCCAGCAGATTCAGGATGGCGGTTTTCGGCTGATAGCCGACGATGCGGCCCATCTCCCGGCCGTTTTGAAACAATACCACCGTGGGAACGCTCTGGACGCCGTAGCGCTCAGCGATGGCCATCTCCTGATCGATATCCAGCTTGCAGACGGCTGCCTTTCCTTCCAGCTCCGCTGCCAGCTGCTCGATGACCGGGGAAAGCATTTTGCAGGGACCGCACCATGTGGCGAAAAAGTCTACCAATACCGGCTGGGCGCCGGCAATTACCGTGTCAAAATTCGCAGATGTGAGATGCTGAACCGACATCTTTGCAAACCTCCTTTTGGTTTTGAAAAGGATGTGTATCGGTCGTTTTACGGCCTTCAACACTCCATCAGTATACCCCTGCCAGCCTTTTTTATGAAAACCGGCGGGAAAGACGCAGAGGGTGGAACCGTTAGAAATGAACGTTTTTGACAGTTGCGTTACCGCGGATATCTACCGGGATCAGCTCTTTTACCTCTTCGCCCCGTACTCCAATATAATAACTGGTCAGATTGGCGCAGGAGCAGGCGTGGTTGGGGATGATACGGATTTGATCTCCCACCTTCAAATCGGTGGGTCCGTCTACATGGAGCTTTCCGACCTCCTCCGATAGGCTGAAAACGGTCAGTTCCGGATGACCTACCACCAGTCCGTAACCTTTGATGGAAGTATTTCCATGGGCGCCAGTGTCTAACCCCAGACATTTTGCGCCGGCATCGCAGATGAAAAGATCCTCCCGGGGACGGGAGATCACCGACGCCAACACCGTCAACGCGCATTGCTGCTGGGTGGCAGCGCCGTTGGAGAGTTGGATGACGTCGTTGAAGATATAGTTGCCGGGATGATAGATGCCGATGTGGGGATCCTGCAATGTTCCCTCATAGGTAGGGGTAGAGCCGCTGGAAACAATATCCGGAGAATATCCTGCTTCTCGCAGTACCTGGCAGGCCTGTGCCATGCTTTGGGTTTCATCCTGGCAGTAACGCGGTATCTCCTGGGGATGGTTGGCGCCATAAACGTGGCCGGGATGGGTAGAGATGCCGCGGAATATCAGATGAGGATAAACGCTGAGGGCTTTTAACAGTTTGACGGTATCCGTTGGGGGTACCCCAAACCGATGCAGCCCGCTATCTACAATGATGGTATACTGCACCGAAACGTTGGCCTGTGCTGCGTGTTGTTCCAACATTTCGGCAGCGTCGGTACCGTCCAGCCGGATGATAAAGTTGGGACAGCTTTTCGCCAGCGCCATGACCCGGTCCACCGAAACCGCAGTGGATACAGGATAAGCGTACATAATGTTTTGGAATCCGGCATCCCGTAGCGTTTCCGCCTCATCCAAGGTGCCACACAGTGCGCCGGTTGCGCCATATTGCAGCTGCATCTTTGCCAGTATGGTACTTTTATGGGTTTTCATCATGGGCCAGAGCTGCTTGCCATAGGCTTTCGCTCCATCGGCAAAGCGGCTCAGGTTTTGTTCCATAACATCCAGGTCCAACAGGATTGCGGGAGTTTGCAGTTGATCGATGGTCATGGCGGTCATCCCTTTCTTTTGTGACGGTTCATCGGCAGGCCCAAACCATAGTCGCTATTGTAATAGGAAGATTACAGCACAATGCGCTCGTCGCAGTACTCACAGATATACATCCCGCCGCTCTCCCGATAGGTGTGGGGCAGGGAGGGCTCCAGATTGGTGATACAGCGGGGATTGGTACAGCGGATGTCGTTGTGCAGCGCGCCGGGCAGGATGGTTTGATAGTTTTTGGCGGCGTCGTCCTCGATCAGGCAGGAGATCAGCGCCATTCTGGCGTACATTCCGCATTTTGCCTGCTCAAAATAGAGGGCGCGGGGATCGGCGTCCACATCGGGGGTGATTTCGTCTACACGGGGCAGGGGGTGCAGGATGGCCAGATCGTTTTTGGCCAGCTGAAGTTTCTGCCGGTCCAGAATGTAGACGTGCTTTTGCTTCTCATATTCCTCCTCCGAGGAAAAACGTTCCTTCTGGATACGGGTCATATACAGCACGTCCAGCGAGGAGATGGCTTCCTCCAGACTGAATACCTCCTCAAAGGGACAACCGCTGGCATGGAGTATGTCTTTTACATAAGTGGGCAGCGCCAACTCTTTGGTGGAAATCAGTATGAATTTGTTGTCAAAGCGGCTTAGCGCTTTGATCAGAGAATGGACGGTACGTCCGTTTTTCAGATCTCCACACAGGCCGATGGTCATATGCTCCAGAGTGCCTTTGTATTTGGTGAGGGTGACCAGGTCGGTGAGGGTTTGGGTGGGATGCAGGTGGCCGCCGTCCCCCGCATTGATGACCGGGCAGGAGGAATAGCGGGATGCAGCCTGCGCCGCGCCTTCCCAGGGATGACGGATTACCACCAGATCGGTATATCCGCTGACAATGCGGATGGTATCGGCCAGCGATTCCCCTTTGGACACTGAGGTGTTGGAGGGATTGTCAAATCCGATCACCGATCCTCCCAGCCGCATCATTGCCGATTGAAAGGACATCTGGGTTCTCGTCGAGGGCTCATAAAACAGCGTTGCCATCAGCCGGCCTTTCATGATATCCTGATACTCCTTGGGGTTTGCCATGATATCACGGGCCATTTTGATGATACGGTTCCAGTCGGAAACAGAAAAATCGTTGAGATCGATCAGATGTCTGGAATTCATAAAACTGCCTCCTGATTTTGGTTGTGTTCTTATCCGGGCGTTGTTTCAAAAAACCTTCTGGTTTTTCTCTAATAGGATATTATATCAACTTGTTTCTGCTTTTACAACTCATTTACGACAGAAAATCTGTTGTTTCACCCATAAATCGACCAAAATGCCATTTCCAAAAAAAAATCAAAAAATTTCAAAAAAGTGCTTGACTTTTTTGCGTTGCGAGGTATAATAATAAACGTTCTCAACGAGAGCAAAACTTCACTCGACAATCTATATTGCCCGATTGTGTAAGGGTAGCACGACAGACTCTGACTCTGTTTGTAAGGGTTCGAATCCTTTTCGGGCAACCAACGAGGGGCCTCCGCAATAGCGGAGGCTTTTTCTTTTGTGTGGATATTTTAGACGGCGGTGCTGTGTAAGCTAGGCGATTAAAACCGAAAGGGAAGTACACATCCGGAAATATATTTGGCGTCGTCTGAGCAGAGATACGCCACTGCCTGTGCGATATCCTGTGGCGTCACCCGCTGCCTTGCTTGCCGGACGCTGCTATCGCTGCAATATGTTTTGGCCTCCTCAAATCCCTCAAAAGGTTCTACCGGACCCGGTGCAATCACATTGATTGTAACCCCAACTTTCCAGGCCTGTGGGACTGACTGAAGAAGCGCTTGTGTCCTGGCCGATTTTGCTACGTTGTAGGAGTAGGCGGGAGAGGGAATATCCATATTGGAGGAGATGCCGATAATCCGCCCACCGTTGTTCTGAGACATTTCCTTGAGCAGCAGCGGCATCAAATGGTATACCGGCAGCACTTCCTGGGCGATATCGGCAAAAGATTTTTCAGACTCCAAATGCTGTAAATCTTCCGGATTCCAGTTGGCTCCCGGACCAATCACGCAGATGTCGATGCGGCCGAAGCGTTCCAGTGTGCTTTGCACCAGCCGTTCGCAGTCCGTTTTTTCAAAAATATTGCCCTGGATCGCACAAGCGGTGCTGCCCGTATCCCTTAAATAGGATACAATTTCTTGGGCTGCCTGGCGGTTTTGACGGTAGTTGACGGCGACAGCGATTCCCCCTGGCGCGCAAGTGTGAGAGCTATGCTTCTCCCCATGCCATTCCCGGCTGCGCCGGTGATGATGGCAGCGGCAACTCGGTTTTCACGTCTCATGGTTGTGACCTCCTTGCACGGATTTGATACGATCTTTTTCGGATGGTTTTCGATAGGGCTTGCCGCAATGCGGGCATAGGTTGCTGTGGACGCACAGCAGTTTATGACAGACTGGGCAGCTCCATTTTTCCTCTTCCAACTGTAGAAATGTCTCCATTCCAACCTGTTGGATGGTTTGCAAATTTTGGATGACACTCAGGTATCCGCCGGTGATGTTTTGATATCGCTGGTCAAACTGTTGGAGCCGGCGGCAGGGAAAGGCGGTACAGCCGATACAAAGTTTTGGGGCGGTTTTACTGGGACTTTTACAATTTTTTAGGATACAGATTTCACTTTTGCGTGTGCTCCTTAGATTGCAGCCTTTACATGGGGCTTTGACCTTTTGGTATTGCGCACAGGTCCGACAATTTAATCCGCAGGGTGCAATGAGAATTGGATCCATATACATATCGAAAAACCTCCGTGGGTGTTCTGATCTAAGCGATATCTATATGTTCAGTATACCATACTTTTCTAACTGTCCAATGAAAATTCACCATGAGATGATATCTCGCGTCAAAATCTGTTGTTAAGAGAAACGGGCCTGCCACAGAATGAAAAATTTCTGCGGCAGGCCCGTTTTATGCTTGTCAGACCAGTATCCCCAATATGGAAAGGTTGTATTTATTGCAACAGAATTTCCAGGAAATGCGCTATGCCTTCCTTGTCGTTGGAAAGAATTATCGTTTCCGCCAATTGCTTAATGGCGTCTTCTGCATTACCCATGGCGATGGGATGCCCGGCAGAAAGCATCATCTGTCGATCATTATGGCTGTCTCCGAAAGCCATAATCTGTTCGGGTTTTACGCTCAGATGTTTTGCCAAAGCGATTAAAGCCTCGCCTTTGTTACAGCCAAAAGCGTTTACCTCAATGTTTCTTACATCGGAATAGGTGAGAGACAATCCTCCCAAAAGGTTGAGCCGATTCCAAATTTGCGCATAAGCCACCGATGGAAAATAGGAAAGATTGAGTTTTTCCACTCCCTCGTGGTGGGCGGAAATCAGTTCGGGGATCGAATCCACCGGGTCGTTTTTCTCTCGCAGATAAGTGTTCATAAACTGGGTTACCCCATATCGGCCGGGAAGATCCGCGTAGTCTGATACATTCATATAAGAAACACCGCGGCTGTACACCTCAATGAGCCCTCCGGAATTGCGATAACAGTTTACGATTTGCAGCGCCTTTTGTGTAGGGATCAGATGGGAGTACAAGGTCTTCTTCTCCTGAAGATCATAGACACAGGCGCCGTTGGAGGTAATGAGATAACGCACAAAAGGTATCTGATCGAGATAGCGTCGAATTCCCTGGGTAACCCGCCCAGTACAGATCACCGGCTCAATGCCGTTTTGTTTCGCCTGCTGCAAAGCTTGAACTGTGCGAGAGGTGATCTTTTTGTCGCTGGTCAATAGAGTGCCGTCCATATCCAATGCGGCAATTTTGATGTCCAAATTCATTCCTCTTTCTTCCTATACAATAATGGTAAAATAAATACTGTTTCATTATATCGGGTTGTAGATTGGAAAACAATGAACATTATAGACAGAAATATGGAAAAAACGCGCCGGAATCGGCATTTTTGAGGCATTTTCCGGAAAGCTCAAGAAAAAATCAAAAACTTTGGAAAAAAGTGTTGACAAAAGGGATATGGTGTGATATTATAATCAAG
>DBQB01000024.1 GCA_002305685.1 Ruminococcaceae bacterium UBA1405 | reverse complement strand
CCCATACCGAACACAGAAGTTAAGCTCATCTGCGCTGACAATACTTGGCGGGCGACTGCCTGGGAAGATAAGTGATGCCAACATAGTTAGGATATCAGTCAAAAGGCTGGTATCCTTTTTTTATATAATACTATGAATACGAAAACCCGGAGATTCACAAAGCGCTTGTGGTTGTAATCTCCGGGTTTTTGAATATTATTTATATAAGGCCTTTGCCCACTTAGGTTTAGGTTATGGAAGGGCCATATATCGAACGGTGATGTATGCCGTATTTTCCGGTAGGGTCCATAGGGTGAAACGGACGTCTATTCTGGAATAATCGGTTCCCACCATCTTTTCCATCTGTTCCGGATCGGTTTCGGGAGTCCAGTCCTCATAGTATTCCACCGTCTCTTTGAGCTGAGAGACGTCCGTTATGTTGTCAAAATAATCTTTGTTGCTGGATACCATGCCGGGATAGGTGGTTTTTTCTCCGTATTGCTGTTCCAGTTCCTGACGAATCTGGTTGGCATAGGAGTAGGCCGTGTTCCAATCGGTCAGCTGATACTGAAACCCCATAAATACATCATTGTAAAAGATCAAAACGGCCTTTCCGGCAGTGTCATCCAGGGTAAAATCAAGTAGATATTCCTCCTGTTGGTTGCGCTGTGTCACTTCCGCCTGTGCGGCGTCCACCTCCAGTGTTTCCAAAACCTTTTCTTTGTCCGCTCCCATCAATGGCAAAGTGCTGTCATACCCAAGGGGATTCTCAGAATTTTTAGCGGGATTGCAGGCGACCAGAGTTCCCAATAGGGTAGTAACCGCCAAAAGCATTACGAACATCAAAGTTCCGGTCTTTTTGCGATGGTTGGTCAGAATATTGGAAAAACGTTTCTTCATCTCTTTTTTTCCTCCTCTGAAATAGGTCGAAAAAATATGGCTTTTTTCTGTCTGTACGGCCTGAAGAATCGACAGGGTATACCGTTTTCGATAATTGAGATCCTTTCCCGCAATTACCTTCTCATCGCAGGCGTATTCCAGATCCCGGTTGGCGTAAGAAACCATCAGATAGACCAGAGGATTAAACCAGTGCACCGCATTTGCCAGCAGCAGCAACAGTTTATACCAGAGATCTTTGCGGCGGTAATGGACCAGCTCATGCTCCAAAATCAGTTCCAGATCCAGGGGCGAATAATCGGCGTCGGGCAAAAGCACCATAGGTTTCAGCATTCCGAAAAGCATGGGGCTGGAAATCATCTTACATACCACTACCGGCGGATGCCTTCGTATCTGAGTGGTACACCATGGGGTGATTTTTCTTTTCCACAGCCGGTATGCGATAAAATGATACAGCAAAAACAAAGCGGCGCCGGCGCTCCAAAGAATGGTTAGAACGTCAGTGGGGGAGAGGGTTGGCGATTCCCTTTGGGGCAGGGTGGCGACAGCATGGGTATCCCCTTCTGATTCCAGCTCTCCCGCAGGATTTTCCGATGAGCGAAGGATGATTTCGCTTGGCGGGAGGGAGGGTAGATGAATGGGTGGCTGCGGCAGCGTCAAGGGAACAGGGATCAGTAACCGCAAAGCCAGTAACATCCAAAGCAGATACCGCACACCGGCTTTGTAGTATCGTTCCAGCAAAGGTCGCACCAGCAGCAGAAACAGGATCATCACCGAACCGGAAAGGGATACCGTTACAATGCGGGTCAGCATACTACTCCACCTCCTCGATGAATCTGCGAAGCTCTTCCAGATCCTCTTTGGAGATATCCTTGTTTTGATAGAGGGTAGCAACCAACTTTTTTACCGAATTTCCACAGATTGTTTCCAAAAAACTTTTTCCTATGAAGGAAAGATACTGCTCTTCCGTGATGATGGCGCTGTAACAGTTGTAGCGCCCATTTTTGGCGCATCGAAGAAATCCTTTTTCTTCTAACCGGTGAAGGGTGGTCAATATGGCCGAACGTTCCCAGTTTTTGTGTTTGCCGAACTCGGAAACGATGGTATCTGAGCTGACCTGTTCTCCATGATCCCAGAGAATGCGCATCATCAAAAGCTCCGTTTCCGGCAGTTTTAACAGCGGCATCGTCCATCCTCCTTATAATACATTTGTATATTACAACTCAATTATACAAATGTATCATAAATTTGTCAATCCATCGCTTCCAGAAGATAAAAATCAGCGCATGAAAGCCGCCTGTACGGTCCATGCGCTGAAACGTGAGAATTTAATTTGACCGGGATTATCCTGCCGCCCTTTGTTTTTTGATCTGGGAAGGAAGGGTACCGGTATATTTTTTATACACTTTACAAAAATACTGCTGATTGTGAAATCCGGCTGCCAGCGCAGCTTGCTTGATGCTGTACTTATTCTGTGCAATCAGTTCATAGGCTTTTTGGCAGCGGATCATATTGAGATGCTCTACTGCGGTTTTTCCGGTGATCTGTTTAAAGGTGCGGCAAAAATAATATTTGCTGAATCCGATGTGTTCACAGATGGCGTCTACCGAGATTTCATGGGTATAATTTTGCGCCATATACTCCAGAGCATCCTTAATCATGCGGATTTTCCGATTGTCCCGATAAATCTTCCCGCTGGTATTTTGATCGTCTCGTATCAGACAGATAGCCATCTGTATCATCAGGGTACAGGCCATGGCTTTGAATCCTGTCTTGTGTTCCTGCATCTCCTGAATCAGTTGAAAAGCCAGTTTTCCAGGACGGGCATCCATTGCGGGGGAGGTCAAGCGCGGAAGCCGTGCATACTCCACAAATAGTCCGGCGTCACGAAAAAAATTGAGATCGGCGCCGATTCCGTAGTATTCCACCGATTCTCCGCCGGGAATGATGCAGTGCAGTTCCCCGGGAAAAATACTGATCAGATCGGAGGGAGCTGCGTCGATGCGCTCCAGACCACAGATGATCTGCGCAGTACCGGAAACAACATAGATAAATTCTATATTATCGTGCCAGTGCATTCCCGTGTGCAGCATACAGTCCGCGCCGATGGTCTGCCGTGTCAGATGGATGGGAAATTCCTCTGTCCGCTTTCGCTCCTCTTGCCAGATGTGTACCGTTTTGCCGTACTTTTCCATAAACCATCCTCCGCTTTCCATTGGAAATGCTCTGAGTCATCACAGCATCATAAAAAATAAAAAAACGGCGCAAAACCCCATTGGTTTTGCGCCGTTGCAAAATAATCTTATATTGCGATAGATTCATCGGCAGAACGCCGTACCTTTTATGAAAACAATTCTAGCACAAAAAAGCTGAAATTGCAATCAGTAATCGATCGAATATGCAAAAAATTGTCATTTTATCGATTTTTAGGGCAGATATGCAGCTTCTAGTTGTAGTATTTGCAAATAATTTGATTTCGAAAAGCGGAAACCAGGTATTGTTATAGGGACATAGGCGTGCCAAAGAGCGTCTCGTACATAGCCAGTCCGGTTTTGGTTACAGCAAGGCCGCCTCTTCCGGTTTCCCTCAGCTCTGCGGGAAGCTGTTTGCCAATGGCATACATTGCGGTTACTACCTCGTCAAAAGGAATGTAACTTTGAACACCGGCGAGGGCCATATCCGCGCTGACCAGCGCAGTGGATGCGCCGATGGCATTTCTCTTGATACAGGGGATCTCCACCAATCCGCATACCGGGTCACAAACCAGCCCCAACATATTTTTTAAGGCGATAGCCGCTCCGTGAAGAGCCTGTTCGTCGCTTCCCCCCATAAGATTTACCACCGCAGCGGCGGCCATGGAAGCGGCAGCGCCACATTCTGCCTGGCATCCTCCGTCCGCCCCGGCCAGGGTGGCGTGCTCACCGATCACCATTCCCACGCCAGTAGCCACGAAAAGAGCCATGACCATATCTTCCCGGCTTTTTTGATGGGAAACACCCACCGAGAGCACCGCCGCCGGGACAATTCCACAGGAACCAGCGGTAGGGCAGGCCACGATACGTCCCATGGCCGCATTCACCTCTGAACAGGAGAGCGCCATCTCCACAGCGCTGGACATAACGGTTCCCAGCAGGGAACTTCCCTGTCCGATGTATTGATGGTACTGGTAAGCGGCCCCGCCGGTCAGCCCGCTGTTGGAACGGATCGGCGCTTCCAATCCGCCGTTGGCGGCACTGGACATAACGTCCAACATCTTTCCCATTTTTTCAATAACCTGTTCTCGCGTGCTGCCGCTGTTTTCACATTCCCCACGAATGATATATTCGGCAAGAGAGATCCGCTGACGCGCACACTCTTTTATAATTTCTGACATCCAAAATTCAGCCATGGTCAACGCCTCCTCATTCGATATTATTCAGCGACTGATCCTCGTTGATGCGCTGGAGCAAAATGACATTGAGCATACCGGGGATTTTTTGAATCTCCTCCACCACCCGTTCGGTGACATCGCTGTCCAGTTCCAGATACATATCCGCCGTGGTGCTGTGACGTTTCCGGTCCACCCGCATATTGCCGATATTCACCTTGTCCTGATAAAGGATGGAAGTGATGGCGGCAATGATTCCGGGGCCATCGTAATGACGGGTGACCAGAATCGGACTTTCTCCGGTAAAGTTGACCAAAATCCCGTTGAGGCTGATGATCCTTACCTTACCGCCGCCAAGGGAACATCCCACAATATCAAACACTTCTCCGTTTTCGGAGGTGATGAGAAACCGCACCGTATTAGGGTGATAATTCTCCCAACCCTGCTGGGTTGGTTTTGTCACCGGCTCAAAGATATATTCCACATTTTGTTTCTCGGCAAGGGAAAACGCGTCCCGCAGCCCCAGATCCCAGGGATTGAGCCCAAGGATACCTGCCAGCAGCGCTTTGTCGGTACCATGGCCTTTGTAGGTCTGGGCAAAGGAACCAAACAACTGGAAGGTTACCTTTTTGACGCTGTTGTGCGCCAAGATCCTGGCAATTTTGCCCAAGCGCGCTGCGCCGGCGGTGTGGGAGCTGGAAGGGCCGACCATGATAGGCCCAGTGATGTCGAAAACGCTATAGCTGCCGGTCATATAGGTTGCATTCATAAAGACATCATTCCTTTCGTTTGTTCTAAAGGTGGGGATTGGTCATAGGCGGCCATCTTATAAAGCCGTATCTATTATTTTTCCTCCGACAGCTGTTGATACTCCTGCAACCCAATGCCGCGGTGTTCCACTGCGGTGGAAAATACAATTTGCGTCTTTGTGTTACCAAATTTTTGCAATTGTCCAATAAAGGTGTCCAGTTCCTGTGTGCTGGGATAAGCCACCTTAATGAGCATCGAATAACTTCCGGTTACACAGTTGCACTCGATCACATTGGGGCAGGCACTGATAAAGGGATAAAACACAGGCTTCTGATCCGGATTCATGGCAAGGTTGATGAAGGCGGTGATGTGATAACCCAATTTTTGCTGATCTACCGAGGCATGGTATCCGGTGAGGATACCCAGCTTTTCCAGCCGTTCAATTCTGGCCGATACGGCAGGGGAGGAGAGATATACCTCTTGCGCCAACTGTTTGAGGGAATATCTGGCGTTTTGTTGCAGCAGACGGATCAGTTTGATGTCAATATCGTCAAGCATCGAAGGTTCTCCTTTATTTTCTTTACAAAACATATCATTGATGTCATCCCTTACGCGTTTTATAACTTCATTATAAAAAAACGCTGGAGGTTTTGCAATAGAAATTTCATGGTTTCCCTTTTTGAAACCATACAGGATTCAATAATGGCGGACAAAGTACTGGACTCCCAAAGATACCGTCAAAAATTTTTTCTTGTTAAGTCATGGACCGGAATCAGAGAAATATTACTCCTGAAAAAATTTCATATCTTTGGTGGTTCGGAGAAAAAGAGTTTTGCAAAAAATACAAGATATCTTGCATCCTGTTGTGAGAATCTTTGAAAATGAACAATCCATGGGACGGGATAGTTTTTTCCGATCAAACCGATTGACAGACGATGGAAACTCGATATACTTTAATTAGTTAGGAAACTAATTGAATTCCGATGGCGAAAAAGGAGGTATTTATGAAAATACAGGAAAACGCCGGATCGTGTCCGCGGCAGGAAGCGCCTAATCCCTGTATGCTGTGCGGGGAGGTAGGGCGGCTTTTGCACCGCTGTATCCGGGAGGAATCGGAGAAGGCAGGGCTTACATCCAGCTACCGGCCTTTTCTGCGCCAGTTGGCGCAGGAGGATGGACTTACTCAGCTGGAACTGGCGCAGATAACCCATTTTGCGCCTCCTACCGTCAGCGTGGCGCTGCAAAAGATGCAGCAGGACGGCCTGATTGTCCGTACCCCCGATCCGGAAGATCTGCGTCAGATTCGGGTGCATATCACCCCAAAAGGGCTGGAACTTCACCGTTTGGTGCATCAGGCGATTGTCAAAACGGAGGAGTGTGCTCTGGCGGGATTGTCTCAGGAGGAACAGGATACCCTCAAACTTCTGTTAACCCGGATGCGGGAAAATCTTTTGTCGGAAAGGAGCGGGGAAGCCTCCCATGAAACTGATTAAATATTTAAAGCCCTATTGGTTTGCGGCACTGATGACGCCTCTTTTTATGGTTGTGGAGGTGGTGGTGGATCTGGTGCAGCCCAAGATGATGTCCTCCATTGTGGACGACGGCGTTTTGAAAGGGGATATGGGGCTGATTGTCTCCACCGGTATTGTTATGCTGCTATTGGTGATTTTGGGCGGTGTGGGCGGAATTGGAAGCGCCGCTTTTTCCAGCAAAGCCTCCCAGAGCTTTGCTATGGATCTGCGGGGCGATGTGTTTCGGAAGATTATGCATCTGTCCTTTGAGCAGACCGATTCTTTTACCACCGGTTCGCTGGTGACCCGATTGACCAACGATATCACCATGGTACAGAACCTGGTCAACCAGATTTTGCGGATGATGGTGCGTACCATTATGCTGTTCTTTGGCGGTATCTTTATGCTGCTTTCTCTCAATATCAAATTCGGCATTGTGCTCATCGCCATCCTTCCCTTTCAGGTGTTGATTGTCGCTGTGATGCTGCATAAAGCCAGTCCACTGTTCGGCCAGGTACAGAAAAGACTGGACCAGGTTAATGCCGTGGTCCAGGAGAACGTGACCGGCGCCCGCGTGGTGAAAGCTTACACCCGCGAGCCCTACGAGATGCAGCGGTTCCAAAGTGCCAATGAAAATTTGATCTCTATCACCGTACGGGTGCAAAAACTGATGGCGACGGCGATGCCGCTGATGTCCATTGTCATGAACGCTACGGTATTGGCCATCATCTATCTGGGTGGGCTTCAGGTGCAGGCCCAGCAGATGCAGGTGGGCCAGGTAATGGCTGCCATTACCTACATCTCCCAGATTCTCTTCGGCGTGGTACAGATCAGCATGATGTTCCAAACCTTTTCCAGAGCTTCCGCTTCCGCCCGGCGTCTCATTGAGGTGCTGGACACCGATCCGGTGATTCTGGGCGGCGGCAGCGAGAAGGCAAGGGAAGCCGGTCCGGGAGAGGTACAGTTTGTCAACGTGGCGTTCCATTATCCCAATTCTTTCGGCCGTCCCGTGCTGAACCATATCAGTTTGACCATCCAACCCGGGGAGACGGTGGCCATCCTAGGCGCTACCGGCGCGGGAAAATCTTCTTTGGTCCATCTGATTCCCCGTTTTTACGACGCCACCCAGGGGCAGGTGTTGGTGGATGGATGTGACGTGAAGGAATATCCGCTGGATGTTTTGCGCGGGAAAATCAGTATGGTGCTTCAAACCAGCGAACTTTTTACTGGAAGTATTCTGGATAATATCCGCTGGGGTAACGAGGAAGCCACCGAGGAGCAGGTGATTGCAGCGGCCAAAATCGCCCAGGCGGACGATTTCATCACCTCCTTCCCGGAGGGATACCATACTCCTGTGACCCAGAAAGGTGCATCCCTTTCCGGCGGACAGAAGCAGCGCCTTTCCATCGCTCGGGCCATCCTGAAAAAACCGGAAATTTTGATCTTTGACGATTCCACCTCCGCGCTGGATCTGGGAACCGAAGCGCGGCTTCAGAAAGCGCTGCGGGAAAACCTGAAGGGAACCACAGTGATTATGATTGCCCAGCGTGTGGCCAGTGTCATGGGAGCCGACCGGATTGTACTGATTGAAAACGGCACCATCTCCGACTGCGGCAGCCACTATGAACTTTTGGAGCGCAGCGCGCTTTATCAGGATATCTATCATTCCCAGATTCGAAAGGGGGAGTTGGCCGATGAGTGAGCGAAACAACCAGCAGCGTCCTCCAGTGGCGATGGGGATGAGGGGACCGGGCAGAGGCCATGGCAGAAATGTGTTTGTGGAAAAGCCCAAAAATGCCAAGGCCACCGTCCTTCATCTGGTACAGTATATTGGATCCAGCCGGTACCTGGTTTTGGGGATGCTGGCGGTCATGATTGGGGTCACGCTGCTGCAATTGGCAGCCCCCACATTGCAAGGACAGGCCATCGATCAGATGACCCTTCAGGATGGCAGTTTGACGGTGGATATGGTCCGTGTGACGCGAACCCTGGGGCTTTTGGCGGTGGTATACCTGTGTACAGCGGTGCTGCAATATTTTCAGGGAATCTGCAGTGCGCTGCTCTCCCAGGCTACCGTGCGAAAGATGCGCACCGATCTGTTCAACCGCATCGTCAAGCTTCCGGTGCGGTACATCGATACGCACCAGCATGGCGACATTATGAGCCGGATGACCAATGATGTGGAGAATATCTCCCAGGTGGTTTCCCAGTCCTTGGGGTCGCTGTTTTCCGGCGCCCTCACCATTGTGGGAGCCATCGCCATTATGCTGTACCATTCTCCGGCGCTGACCTGCCTGAGTTTTGTGACGGTACTGCTCAGCACCATCTCCACCGCCAAGATGTCCAAATATATGCGCAAATATTTCTCCCGGCAATCGTCGCTGTTGGGTGAGCTCAACGGTTTTGCCGAGGAGATGATCACCGGTTACCATACGGTGGTGGCATACAGCCGGGAGGAGCGGGCGCAACAGGAGTTTGACAGGATCAGCGGAGAGCTGCGAAAGACCGGTATCATGGCGCAGCTTTTGGGCGGTATTATGGGCCCGCTGATGAACGTTATCGGCAACATTGGGTTTCTTCTTATTGCGGCCTTCGGCGGTTATTTTGCGCTGCAGGGCTGGATCAGCATCGGCGTCATCCAGGCGTTTATCCTCTATTCCAAGCAGTTTACCCGTCCCATCAATGAGCTGGCCAATCTGTACGGTCAGCTTCAGACCGCCATCGCCGGTGCGGAACGGGTTTTCGCCATTCTGGATTCCCAGCCGGAAGTGGATGACGGCCAGAAAGCGCTGGGTCAGGTGAAGGGCGATATCGATTTTAACCACATCTTTTTCTCTTATGTGCCGGGTAAACCGGTGCTCAAAGATTTTGATTTCCATGTCAAACAAGGCCAGCGGATTGCCATCGTTGGCGCTACCGGTTCCGGAAAGACGACGGTTGTCAACCTTCTGACCCGCTTTTACGACATCGATCAGGGCTCCATCCTGTTGGACGGGGTGGATATCCGGGATATCCCCAAGCGGGATCTGCGCAGTCAGATTGCCATTGTGCTTCAGGATACGGTGCTGTTTTCCGATACCATCGCCGGAAACATCCGGTACGGAAAACTGGACGCAGACATGGATGCGGTGAAACGTGCTGCACAGACCGCCAATGCGGATGTGTTTGTGGAGCGATTGCCGGAAGGGTATGAAACCCCGCTGAGCGAATCGGGAAGCAATCTCAGCCAAGGACAGCGGCAGTTGCTCTCCATTGCAAGAGCGGTGCTGGCAGATCCCAGTATCCTGATTTTGGATGAAGCCACCTCCAGTGTGGATACCCGTACCGAGCTGCATATCCAGGAAGCCATGCTGGCGCTGATGGAAAACCGCACCAGTCTGATCATCGCCCACCGTCTTTCCACCATCCGCACGGCGGATAACATCATTGTGGTGGACGACGGCCGAATTGTGGAGTCGGGAAATCATGAGGAGCTTTTGCGCCGGCAGGGCGTCTACTACCGGCTGTATCAAAATCAGTTTGCCGGCCTGCAAACCTAGAGCCAAAGCAGCAGTACCGAAGATCAAAAACAGAGACTGGCATGGGTGTTACAACCCATGCCAGTCTTTATTTGGCGCTTTTTTTAAAATACGATGTTCTGTTTTTATAAAAACTAAAATATCAAGGAACGGTTTTTCCCAACAAACACGCCGCCACACCTCCCATTTTGGAGAACGGTATGGCGGCGTGAGGGTGTTTAGAATACCTCTCCAACCTCGTCCTGAAGGGCGTCATACCCTTCTTCGCCGGTACGTACCTTAATGACGTTTTCAATGTCGGAGACAAAGATCTTTCCATCGCCGATATGTCCGGTATACAGAATCCGTTTGGCCGTGTTGATCACCGTTTCCGGAGGAACCTTGCACACCACAATATCAATCTTGACCTTGGGCAGCAGCGCCATATCCAGCGGTACGCCGCGATAGGTCTCATCCGGATTGCCTCTCTGGAATCCGCAGCCCATAACCTGGGTGACGGTCATACCGGTGATACCGATCTTGTCCATGGCGTCCTTGAGGGCCTCGAACTTGCTTTCTTTGGTGATGATGGTGATCTGGGTCATCTTGACACCGTCGCTCTGCCGTACCGGTTTTGTCCGGGGAATGTTGGTTACCGGGACAGCTTCCTCCACCGGGATGGGCTTGGTGAAGGTCAGGAACTGATCGTCCGCCCCGGGGATGGGATTGGCAGGAGTATCCAGTGTGCCGGTAGTGGGCATGAATTCCTCGTAGCTTTTCACCGTTCCATGTTCCTCGGTGATTAGGCCTTGAATCTCGTCTTTCTCACTGATGCGCAGCCCCACAGTATTGTTGATGGCTTGCAGGGCGATATAGGAGATGACGGTGACCCAAAGGGCAATGAAGGCAACGCCGAGAAGCTGTACGCCCAGAAGTTTCAGCCCGCCGCCATAGAACAGTCCGCCGTTGGTGGAGAACAGTCCGGTGAGGATGGCGCCCAGTCCGCCGCAGAATCCGTGTACGCTGGAGGCTCCCACCGGGTCGTCAATCTGCAGTTTCTGCTCCACGATCTCAATCCCCAGCACTGCTACAACTGCCGCCAGGATGCCAATGCATACCGCTCCCAGCGGTTGGACCACGTCTGCACCGGAGGAGATGGACACCAAACCGGCCAGGGTACCGTTCATGATGATGGAAATGTCGGGCTTTTTATACCGTACCCAGGTGATGACGATGGCGGTGAGGGTAGCAGCTGCTGCGGAAAGATTGGTGTTGACCAGCGCGCTGGGCAGGGAACCCAGCATATCCTCGCTGGCAATCCCGCCGGTGGCCACAGAGGCAGCCATCGTAAGACCGAACCAGCAGAACCAGAGGATAAAGACACCCAAAGCGCCCATGGTCAGATTATGTCCGGGGATGGCGCGGGGATGTCCCTCCTTGGTATATTTACCGATACGGGGACCAATCATCTTGGCACCGAAGAAAGCGGCGACACCGCCTACCAGATGGACTACAGCGCTGCCGGCATAGTCGTGAAATCCCAGCCGGGAGAGCCAACCGCCGCCCCATACCCAGTGGCCTGATACGGGATAAATGATCAGGCTGATGACGGCGCAGTAAATCATAAATGCGGGGAAACGGGTCCGTTCTGCCATGGCGCCCACCACGATCACTGCGGTTACCGCGCACAGAAGGGTCTGGAACAGGACAAAGGCAGCGCTGGAAAAGGAGCCGTTCATGGAATAGTCAGAGCTTGCAAATAAGTCCAGGCCCCCAACGACCGGCCCGGTGCCGGAGAACATCAAACCAAATCCCAAAAACCAAAAAACGAAGATGGCGACGGAAATATTCACCAGGTTTTTCAGAATGATGTTGCTGGCATTTTTGGCGCGGGTATAACCTGTTTCCATCATGGCGAAGCCTGCCTGCATAAAGAAGATCAGGTTCGCACCGATCAAAAGGCATAGGGTGCTGGTTGTTACGTTCATAGTCGGAGCCTCCTTATTTTTTGTCTTGCTCTGCACACGGGATATACGGTACACAGCAGAGACAGCGGGCAATTAACCGCTCTAAAAAACAAAACATGCCTTCCTCTAAGAAGGCATGTTTCACGCAATGATTCAGGGGCGGTGGGATAGAGGGGTTGAAAAGCGGCCCCTGGGAAAAGCTTTGCTCGTCCGGCGGTTGGCGGCATGCCTCGGTCTCATTTATAGTATACCATAAACACACGTTTCACAAAAGAATTTTGTAGAGAAAAAGCGGTGAAGGAAAATTTTTCACCGCTTTTTCTGCAACTATGTCACGATGTTTATTTGATGCTGAAAAGCATATCTCCATAGGAAGGGAAGGGCCAGGCCGATTTGGCGGTGATGACCTCCAGCTCGTCGGCGACGGCGCGGAGCTCATTCATGGCATTGATTACGCTGCTGCCATAGTATTTGGCGCAGTCCTCCACCTCTGTGTGGAATTTGACATCCAACAGTGCGGCGTCCAGTGCTGCAATTTTCTTATACAGGCAGGAGGTGAGGGCGGAGAGCTTCTTGAGCAGAGCGGTTTCTGCGTCCACTACCACATCGGGACAGGCGGCTTTTTTGGCGTTGATGGTTTCGCTGAGCTCTTTGCCGTAGTCCACCACAGCGGGGAAGATATCTTTTTTGGCCATATCCAGCATGGTAAGAGCCTCAATGTTGATGACCTTGGAATAGTTTTCCAGAAGGATCTCATACCGGGAGCGAACCTCTTTTTCGGAGAACACCTTGTGCCGCTCGAACAGGCGGATATTTTTTTCTGCAACGTAATAGTGCAGCGCTTCGGGGGTGTTTTTCAGGTTGAGCAGACCTCTTCTCTCAGCCTCCTGTACCCATTCCTCCGAATAGTTGTTGCCGTTAAAGATGATTCTCTGATGATCGGTAAAGGTCTTTTTCACCAGAGCGGCGATCGCAGCGTTCAGGTTTTCGGCGCCCTCCAACTCGTCTGCAAACTGCCGCAGCGATTCGGCGACGATGGTATTGATAAAGGTATTGGTGCAGGCAATGGAGAAGGAGGAACCCAGCATACGGAACTCAAACTTATTGCCTGTGAAGGCAAAGGGAGAAGTACGGTTGCGGTCGGTGGTATCTTTGGGGAACACCGGAAGGACATCCACACCGATCTGCATCACAGAATCTGCGGATTTGTTGTAGGGGGTTCCGGTGATGATGGAGTTGACAATGCCAGCCAGCTCGTCGCCCAAGAAGATGGAGACAATGGCAGGGGGCGCCTCGTTGGCTCCCAGACGGTGATCGTTGCCGGCGCTGGCTACTGAGATACGCAGCAGATCCTGATAATCGTCTACAGCCTTGATGATGGCGGCCAAAAACAGCAGGAACTGGGCGTTCTCGGCGGGAGTGGTACCCGGATCCAGCAGATTGACGCCGGTGTTGGTGGAGATAGACCAGTTGTTGTGTTTGCCACTGCCGTTGACCCCGGCAAAGGGTTTTTCGTGGAGCAGGCAAACCATATGATGATGGGCTGCAACCTTCTTCATCAGCTCCATGGTCAGCTGGTTGTGGTCGGTGGCGGTGTTGGTATCGGTGTAGATGGGAGCCAGCTCATGCTGTGCAGGGGCGACCTCGTTGTGCTTGGTTTTGGCCAGCACGCCCAGCTTCCAAAGTTCCTCGTCCAGTTCCTTCATGTAAGCGCTGACACGGGGTTTGATGGAACCGAAATAATGATCCTCCAGTTCCTGGCCTTTGGGAGCTTTGGCACCGAACAGGGTACGGCCGGTATACATCAGATCGCGTCTCGCATTATAGATATCCTCGTCGATGAGAAAATATTCTTGCTCTGGGCCAACGGTGCTGGTGACTTTTGTGGCGTCGGAACCAAAGAGTTTGAGCACTCGAAGCGTCTGTTTGCTCAGCGCATCCGTAGAGCGCAGTAAGGGGGTCTTTTTGTCCAGCACCTCCCCGCCGTAGGAACAAAACGCAGTGGGGATACAGAGAATTCCATCTTTGATGAAAGCGTAAGAGGTGGGGTCCCAAGCGGTATATCCTCTGGCCTCAAAGGTTGCCCGCAGGCCGCCGGAGGGGAAGCTGGAAGCATCCGGTTCGCCTTTGATCAGCTCTTTGCCGGAAAATTCCATAATCACCTTTCCCTCAGAGGTGGGAGAGATAAAGCTGTCGTGCTTTTCAGCGGTGATGCCGGTCATGGGCTGGAACCAATGGGTATAATGGGTGACTCCTCTTTCCACCGCCCAATCTTTCATGGCGTTGGCAACCACATTGGCCACGCTGATGTCCAGCGGAGCACCGTCGGAAATGGTCTTTTTCAGAGCTTTGTAGGTTTGTTTTGGAAGACGTTCCTGCATGACGGTATCGTTAAATACCATGCTGCCGAAAAGTTCGGGGACATTGTTCATCGAAAAAACCTCCTATTGTTAAGCATACATAACCGAAATCCGGATTCGTAAAAATTCAGGGTGCCATCCATGAGAAAAGGGCACCGCGAGCTTTGTAGCCCGCAGCGCCCTTGCTGCTCTGAACATAGTATATACTTTGTTTCTGGGATTGTCAACTGCGCAAAATGAAGTGAATATTTCTTACAAACGCATAATATATTTATAAAAATTGCAAAAATCGCCAAAGCAGCTGAAAACCATCGGGTTTTATGCATGATATCGATATATAAAATTCAAAACTGAAAGAATCGTTAAAGGTGATTTCATTTTGTGCTTTTTCTTAAATGATTTTTTGCATAAGGTATCATACAGGGGAAACGGTGCGTGGAAGTTGTGATCAACGTGACGGATCAGGGCGGTCTTTCGTATATTTTGGAGTATTTTGAGGAGATCCGGAAAGAAAGTTTTGGTTATTTGCGGAATGGAAAAAGGATGGAAAAGGGGAAAAAGGGGCTTTAAATTGAATATAGAAAAATAATCGCGATACAAAATAAAATCGCATCCTGTTTGATTTTTAAAGCAAAACCAGCGAAAAAACTAAAAATAGAAAGCCGGATTCCAGAGCAGACGCCAGAAAAAATCATAAAACTTTCATTGAGAAGGGAGATCCATCGATTGGATGGCAAAACTCTGACGGACATTTTCTGGTGTTGCCGTAAAACCCAAACAATCCTGGGGCTGGGGGTCAACCTTCGATCTGGCTGTTGGTTGGAGACGTCTGGAGAAGGCATGATTTTGCGGGAAGCTGCATATGGATGAGTATCTGCTTTTTCTCCGATGAAAACCGGCAAACCCAAGGCTAACACAGCAAACCGAAAAATCCCTTTTGGAAAATCCGGTGGTTTTCCTTCATGTAACGCCGCAAGCTCGGTGATGCAGGAGAGAGGAACGGAACACGCCGGAGAACTTTTATCCGATGAAGCACAGCTGTTTGAAGGAACATATAGATGTTCTTGCAAAATGTTGCTCGAATTTCAGAAAAATCCACAAAAATATTGGGTTCGTTCTGCGAATGTTCTCCTTGCCAATATAAAAAATCTTGGCAAACGGCTTTACACAGATTTCCGAATTGAGTATAATATCAAAAGGTCAGGCGGCAGCCTGGCGCCAAGGGCAGCTGAGCACCTGCCACGATGGAAGGCAGGGAGGAATATCCTCCCTCTTTTTTTGTAACCAAAGCGAAAAACCGCATGAAAAAACGGTTTGTATCATCGGCTTTGACCTGTGGCTCTTTCTGGATTCCGGCAATCGTTTTGGCCGTTTCGAGACGGGATGCAGCTTGCACAACGCGGCGGCAATATCGCAAAAAAATGATGCCGGAACGGCTTTTTTGGTGGGGCAACAGGGCAGGATAACAGAACTTTTCGGCGGGACGGAGGAATAGCATGGATTACACGGTCAGTGAAGTTTTGCAGTTTGTCCAGGACAATGACGTCAAATTTATTCGTTTGGCTTTTTGCGATATTTTTGGGACACTGAAAAATATCGCGGTGATGGCCAGTGAACTTCCCGATATTTTCTGTTACGGAAAAGCGTTTGACGCCTCGGCTGTACGGGGATTTATGTACGAGGGGGAAACCGATCTGCTGCTTTTCCCCGATCCTTCCACCCTGGTGGTTTTACCCTGGAGGCCCAGTCAGGGACGGGTTGCGCTGTTTTTCTGCGATATTCGCCATCCCAACGGCGAGGTGTTTGACGGGGACGGGCGTTTTTTGCTGAAAACCGCCATTGCCCGCTGCTCCCAGATGGGATATACCGCATCCATCGGAACCGAGTGTTTCTTCTATCTCTTTGAAACCGACGAGAAGGGCCGCCCCACCAACATTCCTTTTGATCAGGCGGGTTTTTTCGACGTTGCGCCTCTGGACAAAGGGGAGAATATCCGCCGTCAGATCTGTCTGTCGCTGGAGGAGATGGGGCTGCATCCCGAGAGCTCCCATCATGAGCAGGGACCGGGACAAAACGTCATCGATTTTCGCCATTCCGACCCGCTTCATGCAGCGGACCATATGATCTGTCTGAAATCGGCGGTGCAGAGCGTTTCGGCGGTCAACGGCCTGTATGCCTCTATGATGCCCAAACCTCTGCCGGGAGAAAGCGGCAATGGGGTTCATCTCAACCTTTCGGTGATGAAGGACGGGGAGAGCATCTTTCAGTCCCCGGAGAAAGGGCTGTCCACTACGGCGCAGCAGTTTATTGCCGGTGTGCTCAGCCATATCCGGGAGATTACGCTGTTTCTCAATCCAGTGGTGGAATCTTACCAAAGGTTGGGCAGTTCCGACGCTCCCAAATTCGTCACCTGGAGCTGGCAAAATCGGGCGCAGTTGATCCGTGTTCCGGTATCGGGACAGAAAAATACCCGCATTGAACTGCGCTCCCCGGATTCCTGTATGAATCCCTATGTGGCTTTTGCGCTGGTGCTGTTGGCTGGGTTGGATGGCATAAACTGTGGGATGCAGCTGTGCGAGAGCACCGACGTGGATCTGCATAAAGCCGATCGTTCGCTGACAAGCTGCATTGCGTCGCTGCCCCAAAATTTGGGGGAAGCTGCGGTGCTGGCTAGAGACAGTGCTTTTGTGCAGCAGATTGTTCCGCAGCGGATGCTGAAAGCGTTCGTGGACGCAAAGCTGTATGAATACCGGCAATCCCAGCAGTGATCAGTCGGGGCTTGTAAGGAGGTGGGCATTTTAATGGAGATGGAGAGCATTTTGTTGGTTTCCAGTTCCGTGAAGGTCACAGCGCTGTTGACCGAGCTGCTGCAGGCGCAGTATTCGGCTGCCTGTCAGATTGTTTCGGCCACCAACGGTGGCGAGGCGCGCAGGTTTTTATCCCAGCGGGATTACGATCTCATCCTCGTCAACACCCCATTGCAGGACGAATTTGGTCATGATGTGGCGATTATGGCGACACAGTATACCTCCGCTGGCGTTATGCTGCTGGTCAAATCCGAGATGGAGGACGAAATCAGCGGAAAGGTGGAGGATTACGGCGTGATGGTGGTGGGAAAACCCATCAGCCGGCAGCTGTTCTATCAGGCGCTCAAGATGCTCAGCGTTTCCCACAGACGTCTGGCTGGGCTGCGCCATGAAAATTTGCAGCTGCAAAACAAGATTGAGGAGATCCGTCTGGTGGACCGGGCCAAATGCGTGCTCATTCAGTATCTGAATATGACCGAGCCCCAGGCCCACCGGTATATTGAGAAACAGGCGATGGATATGCGCTGTACCAAGGTGGAGGTGGCTCAGGGGATCCTGCGCACCTATGAAAGTTAAAACGGGATGGTATCGAATGTTCCTTCGGTGCCATACTTAACAAAAGCTGTGTTTCATTTCCAGGAAACACGGAAGATAAATTGACAGGAGGGTTACAGTTTGGAACGGAAAGCTTATTTGATTTTGGAAAACAAAATGATTTTTGAGGGCAAAGCTTTCGGAGCCGCCGGGGAAGCTACCGGCGAGGTGGTTTTTACCACCGCTATGACCGGTTATCTGGAAACACTCACCGATCCCAGCTATTTTGGTCAGATCGTGGTGCAGACCTTTCCCCTGATCGGAAATTACGGTGTGATTCCCTCCGATTTTGAGAGCAGCCATCCCTATTTGAAAGCTTATATTGTCAGAGAGTGGTGTCAGGAACCTTCCAATTTTCGTTGTGAGGGCAATCTTGACACCTTTTTGCGGGAAAAGGGGATTGTGGGGCTGTACGGCATCGATACCCGGGCGCTGACCCGGATTGTTCGGGAACACGGGGTGATGAACGGTAAGATTGTATCTTCCCCCGAGATTACCGACGAGACGTTGCGGGAGATTTGCTCGTACCGGGTCACCAATGCGGTGATGAGCTCTACTTGCAGCGGTTCCCAGCAGTACGGCGACGCCGGCGCCAAGAGGTGTGTGGTGCTGATGGACTTTGGGGCCAAGCGCAACATCTGCCGGGAGCTGGTGAAAAGAGGATGCCGGGTGACGGTGGTTCCCGCCAATACCACAGCCAAGGAGATTCTGGCGATGAAGCCGGATGGCATTATGCTCTCCAACGGCCCTGGCGATCCCGCAGAGAATGTACAGATCATTGAGGAGCTGAAAACGCTGGTGCCTTCCGGAATCCCCATGTTCGGCATCTGTCTGGGACATCAGCTGATGGCCCTTTCCCAGGGGGCGAAAACCGAGAAGCTGAAATATGGCCATCGGGGCGCCAACCAGCCCGCTGTGTATCTGCCCACAGGACGGGTGTATATCACCAGCCAGAACCACGGCTACGCGGTGGTCAGCGATACCGTCCCCAGCCAAGGACAGGTGAGTTTTGTCAACGCCAACGACGGGACCTGCGAGGGGATTACCTACCGCGATTTTCCCGCGTTTTCGGTGCAGTTCCATCCGGAAGCGTCGGCGGGACCGTTGGATACCGGATTCCTGTTTGACCAGTTTGTTCGCGTTATGAAGGAGGTAAACGTCAATGCCGCTGAATAAAGAGTTAAAACGTGTGATGGTGATCGGTTCCGGCCCCATCGTCATCGGTCAGGCCGCAGAGTTTGACTACGCCGGTACCCAGGCCTGCTGTGCCCTGAAAGAGGATGGGCTGGAGGTGATCTTAGTCAATTCCAACCCTGCCACCATCATGACCGATCGGATGATCGCCGATAAAATCTATATTGAACCGCTGACGCTGCCCACCATCAAACGGATCATCGAGAAGGAGAAGCCGGACAGCCTGCTTTCCACCCTGGGAGGTCAGACGGGCCTGACCCTCTCGATGCAGCTGGCAAAGGAAGGCTTTTTGGAAAAGCATGGGGTGAAGCTGCTGGGAGCCAATCCGGAGACTATTGACCGGGCGGAGGACCGTCAGCTGTTTAAGGACGCCATGATGAAGATCGGTCAGCCGGTGGTGCCTTCCATGGTGGTGACCGATGTGGAGAGCGCCGAAAAGTTTGCCCAGGAAATCGGTTATCCGGTGATTCTGCGCCCCGCATTTACCTTGGGCGGTACCGGCGGCGGCATTGTCCATAATCCTGAGGAACTGCGGGAGATCTGCGGCAACGGACTTCGTCTTTCTCCCATCGGCCAGGTGCTGGTGGAGCGGTGCATTGCCGGATGGAAAGAGATCGAGTTTGAGGTGATGCGGGACAGCAAGGACAATGTGATCACTGTCTGCTCCATGGAAAATTTCGATCCGGTAGGGGTGCATACCGGCGATTCCATCGTCATTGCCCCTGCGGTGACGCTGGCGGATAAGGAATACCAGATGCTGCGCTCCGCAGCCCTGAATATCATCGAGGAGCTGAAGGTGGAAGGCGGCTGTAACTGCCAATTTGCCCTCAATCCCGATTCCTTTGAGTATGCAGTCATTGAGGTCAATCCCCGTGTTTCCCGTTCTTCGGCGCTGGCCTCCAAGGCCACCGGTTATCCCATCGCCAAGGTTGCTGCCAAGATCGCCATCGGCTATACGCTGGATGAGATCAAGAACGCCGTCACCGGCGTGACCTATGCCTGCTTTGAGCCGGCGCTGGACTATGTGGTGGTCAAATTCCCCAAATGGCCCTTTGATAAGTTTGTGTACGCCAAGCGTACGCTGGGCACCCAGATGAAGGCCACCGGCGAGGTTATGTCCATCGGCACCTCCTTTGAGCAGGCGATTATGAAGTCGGTACGGGGGGCGGAGATCCACCACGACAGCCTGATGGATTCCAATTTTGCCTCCTATACGGTGGAGCAGCTGCGGGAAAGACTGCACGAGTGCGACGATGAGCGGCTGTTTGTCATCTGTGAGGCGCTGCGCAAAGGGATAGATCCCTCCTACATCCATGAGGTGACCAAGGTGGACCACTGGTTCCTGGCAAAGCTCAACAATCTGATCCGTATGGAAAAGCAGCTTTCCCAGGGAGACGACTCCTTTGAGACCTACCGGCGGGCCAAACAGCTGGGATTCCCCGACCAGGTCATCCGCCGTTTGACCGGCAAGGAGATTGCAAACCCCCTCTATCCGGTCTATAAGATGGTGGACACCTGCGCGGCGGAGTTTGCCGCCCAAACCCCTTATTTCTATTCCACCTATGACCAGGAGAATGAGGCTGCGGAGTTTTTGCAGCGCAATCCCAGCGATAAGAAAAAGGTGATTGTATTTGGTTCCGGCCCCATCCGTATCGGGCAGGGAATTGAGTTTGACTATGCTTCGGTCCACTGTGTTTGGGCGCTGAAAAAGGCGGGATACGAGGTTGTCATCGTCAACAACAACCCGGAAACGGTCTCCACCGACTTTGATACCGCCGACCGGCTGTATTTTGAACCGCTGACCTCAGAGGATGTGATGGGGATTATCCGCACCGAACAGCCTTTTGGCGTAGTGGTTGCCTTTGGCGGTCAGACCGCCATTAAGCTGACCAAGTTCCTCTCGGAAAACGGTGTGAATATTCTGGGAACCTCGGCGGAGAGCATCGATAAGGCGGAGGATCGGGAAAAATTTGACGAACTGCTGGAGCTGCACCATATCAAACGCGCCAAAGGCTTTACCGTTATGACCACCGAGGAGGCGCTCAAGGCGGCGCAGGATGTGGGATACCCGGTGCTGATCCGTCCCTCCTACGTGCTGGGCGGACAGAACATGATCATCGCCTTCGGCCCTGATGATGTGAAGGAATATATGGCCATCATCCTCTCCCAGGGGATTGAAAACCCGGTACTGATTGATAAATATCTGATGGGTACCGAGCTGGAGGTAGATGCCATCTGCGACGGGGAAGACATTTTGATCCCCGGCATCATGGAACACATCGAACGCACCGGCATCCATTCCGGTGACTCCATCGCGGTGTATCCTGCCTGGAACGTCAGCGAGGCCATGACCGAAAAGATCATCGAGGCTTCCCGGAATCTGGCGGTTTCGCTGGAGACCAAAGGACTTGTCAATATTCAGTATCTGATCTATGACGACGAGCTGTATGTCATCGAGGTCAACCCCCGTTCCTCCCGCACCATCCCCTATATCAGCAAGGTGACCGGTGTTCCCATGGTGGATCTGGCCACCCGGGCCATGCTGGGGGAGAAGCTTTCTCAGATGGGGTACGGCACCGGGCTTTATAAGGTGCCGCCGTATTATGCGGTGAAGGTGCCGGTGTTCTCCTTCGAGAAGCTGATCGATGTGGATAACCAGCTGGGGCCGGAGATGAAATCCACCGGCGAGGTGCTGGGTATTGCCAACACCATGGAGGAAGCGCTGTTTAAAGGACTGGTAGCTGCCGGTTATAAGCTCTATAAGGAAGGCGGCGTCTTTATCTCGGTGAAGGACCCGGATAAGCCCGAGATTGCGGATATTGCCAAGAAGTTTGTGGAAATGGGCTTTTCCATCTATGCCACCGTAGGCACTGCGGCGGTGCTGGCAGACGCAGGTATCCCGGTGACCCAGGTGAAAAAGATCCATCAGTCCGCGCCCTGGGAGGAAAATACCCTTTCCCTGATCGAAAGCGGAAAGATTACCTATGTCATCTCCACCTCCTCCAAGGGACGTATCCCCACCCTGGACGACGTAAAGATCCGCCGTAAGGCGGTGGAGCGGGCTATTCCCTGTTTGACGGCGCTGGATACTGCCAACGCTCTGATCAAATGCCTGCGCAGCAAATATACCCAGGAAAACACCGAGCTTGTGGATATCAACCATCTCCGCTCCGAAAAGTTGAAACTCCGCTTTACCAAGATGGTAGGATGCGGCAACGATTATATCTATTTTAACTGTATGGATCAGAAGATCAACAACCCGGAAGGGCTGAGCGTGCGTCTGGCGGACCGGCATTTCGGAATCGGCGGAGACGGCGCGGTGCTGATTTATCCCTCCAAGGTGGCCGACGCCAAAATGCGGATGTTCAATCTGGACGGCAGCGAGGGAAAGATGTGCGGCAACGCCATCCGCTGCGTCTGCAAGTATCTGTATGAAAAAGGAATTGTCAACAAAAAGGTGATGCGTATCGAGACGGTCAGCGGCGTTCGCACGGTGGAGCTGCTGTGGCGCAACGGTGAGATCAAGGAAGCCTGTGTGGATATGGGGGCGCCCGTTCTTCATCCTTCCCAGATTCCGGTGAAACTGTCCGGAAAAGCGGTAATTGGCGAGACGGTGATGGTGGGAGGCGCCCGGCGAAAAATTACCTGCGTCTCGATGGGCAATCCTCACTGTGTCCTGTTCTTCCATCATGTGGACGGCATGGAAATCCGGCCGTTGGGAGAAGCCATCGAGCGGGACCCCATCTTCCCGGAGCGGGTGAATGTGGAGTTTGTGGAGATCATCGATCCGCGCAAGATCCGTATGCGGGTCTGGGAGCGGGGCAGTGGGGAAACCTGGGCCTGCGGCACCGGTGCCTGCGCGGCGGTGGTGGCAGCGGTGGAAAACGGTTACTGCCAAAAGGATAAAGAGATCACCGTACTGCTTCCCGGTGGAGAGCTGAAGGTCAGATATACCGGAGAGACGGTGTATCTCACCGGAAATGCCGAGACGGTATATGAGGGCGTTGTGGAATTTTAACACGCTGCTTTGACAGAACCGCCCGGCCGGTAGGCCGGGCGGTTGGGATAATGAAATGCAAAAGCCGCGGGATATTCTGCGGGGGAACGAGGTAAGGTATGAGAAACGTACAGCACTGCAAGTATATTTTTGTCACCGGCGGAGTGGTGTCCGGTTTGGGAAAAGGCATCACCGCTGCATCGTTGGGGCGTCTGCTGAAGATGCGGGGGCTGAAGGTTGCCGCACAGAAGCTGGACCCTTACATCAATGTGGACCCCGGCACCATGTCCCCCTACCAACACGGAGAGGTGTTTGTCACCGAGGATGGCGCCGAGACCGATCTGGATCTGGGACACTATGAGCGTTTCATCGATGAGGATCTCAACAAATTTTCCAACCTGACCACCGGAAAGGTATACTGGAATGTGCTCACCAAGGAGCGCAACGGGGAATATCTGGGACAAACAGTACAGGTGATCCCCCATGTGACCAACGAAATCAAAAATTTCATCTATTCGGTGGGCAGCAAATCGGATGCTGATGTGGTTATCACCGAGATCGGCGGTACCACCGGCGATATCGAGAGCCAGCCGTTTCTGGAAGCCATCCGGCAGGTGTCTTTGGAGGTAGGCCGGGACAACTGCATCTTTATCCATGTCACCCTGGTTCCCTACATCAAAAGCTCCGGGGAGCACAAATCCAAGCCGACCCAGCACTCGGTCAAGGAGCTGCGCTCCATCGGCATCAATCCGGATATCATCGTTACCAGGGTGGATGAGCCGGTGGAACGCTCCATTTTGGATAAGATTGCCATGTTCTGCAACGTCAAACCCGACTGTGTGATTGAGAACATCACCCTGCCGGTGCTGTATGAGGCGCCGCTGATGCTGGAGCAGCATCATTTTTCCGATATTGTCTGCCGGGAACTGAATTTGCAGCTGCCTCCCTGCGATCTGACCGAGTGGAAGGAGATGCTGGGGCGTATTGCCAAGCAAGATCATCAGGTCAAGATTGCGCTGGTGGGAAAATATGTAAAACTCCATGACGCCTACCTCTCGGTGGCGGAAGCGCTGCACCATGCCGGATATGAAAACAGCGCCAAGGTGGAGATTGATTGGATTGACGCCGAGCAGGTGACCGACGAGACCGCCCAGGAGCTTCTGGGGAGCGCCGACGGCATCTTGGTTCCAGGCGGATTTGGAGACAGAGGAATCGCCGGAAAGATTGCCGCTACCCGCTATGCCCGGGAGCACAACGTTCCTTTCCTGGGCATCTGCCTGGGAATGCAGGTGGCGGTGATTGAGTATGCCCGCCATGTGATGGGGCTATCTGACGCCGATTCCAGCGAGTTTGCCCCCAAAACCGCTCATCCGGTCATTGATCTGATGCCGGATCAGCACGGAAATCTCCCCAAAGGCGGCACCATGCGTCTGGGAGCGTATCCCTGCAAGATTGCTCCCGATTCTATCATGTCCCGCGCCTATGGGAAAGGGGAGATTCAGGAGCGGCACCGTCACCGCTATGAATTCAACAATATGTTCCGGGAGCAGATGAAGGAGAGCGGTCTGGCTATCACCGGAACCTCCCCCGATGGGCGTCTTGTGGAGGCGGTGGAAATCCCGCAAAATCGTTTCTTCATTGGCGTTCAGTACCATCCGGAGTTTAAGAGCCGCCCCAACCGGGCGCATCCGCTGTTCCGGGAATTTGTGAAGGCCGCTTTGGAGAAGTAATTCCAGTTACACAATGAAAAACAAGGGGCCCGCTGCGTGTTTTCGCAGCGGGCCCTGTAGCTGTCTAAAACTTTGGTTCTTTTGATGAATTAGCGGCGCTTGGAGGCGGCAATACCAGCCATCAGAGAAACCGCCGCTGCAGCGAACATCAGGTTGATGGGCGCATTGGCACCGGTGTCGGGGTTGGGTTCGGTGGTGGAGTTGTTGTTATTGTTGTTGTTTCCGCCGCCGGTAGCGTCGTTTACTTCCTCATCCACGATGGTGGAGTTACCCAGGGCAACGTTGGTCAGAACAAATTTGCCCATCTCCTTGGTGGAGAAGGTGACCTCGGAGGTGTCCGGGTTGTAGGTGGAAGGCATATGGGTCAAAACACCGTCCTTATAGCGGTACAGCACAAAGCTGTCCTCAAAGGCGTCCGCCTCGTTGGAGACATCTACACTGATTTTAGCAGTGTAGTCAAATTTGGGGTTGGCAGGGAAGTTGATGAACTTAAACTGGCTTTCCTCAAATTTGGTCTCGATCTCCGGAATACCGGCAGAGGTGGAATAGAGGTTTTGATCCTTCAAACCGCCGACCCGCACATTGATGGTCCAGTCACCGTTGGTGAAGTTGGCAGCTTTGCCGCTGGTGTAGCTGTTGATCTCCTCAAACTGATCCTCGGTGATGACCGGGGCGTCGTTGGAGATGAAGATCGGCTCCTCCACCGAGGCAGCGTACAGTTCGTCGTCGGAAATGGTTTTGTATCCAACCTTGAAGGCCAGGGTCTTTTCATGCAGCACATCGCCGTTCTTGGTATTTACCAGACGGATTTTGTATTCCACATCGGTCTGTTTGGTGGGATAACCAGCTTTGGGCTCTGCAACCAGGTAATATTTACCGCTGGACTTGGTGATCTTAAAGGAGTCCATGGCGCTACGGCCCATTTTGCTTTCAATCAGAAACTTGTTGCCGTTGAGCTGCTCATCGGTGAAGTCAGTCGCTGCGTTGTCCATCTTTTCTCCCATTGTGGCGGTGGTATATTGCAGTAGGAAACGATATTCTTTGCCGGGGGTGAGGATGCCGCCGTTTATGTCCACATCCTCATCCTTGACAAAAACAATGTTGGAAATGGTGGAGTTTGTGGACGGCGAGTCCAGTTGTTCCTGTGCAAAGGCAGTCATTGCGGTGGAAACTGCAACCGCCGCTGCCGAAAGCAGGATTGCCAACAATTTTTTCATATCGGGTAAACCCTCCTGATAATGGTTTGAGCATCTTTTTTCAGCTTCCCGTGCTGTCCCGTCTGCTCACACCTAGTATCGGAAATAACGGTACAATTATAACTGGAGGCTTTTTCCAAATGCGAAAAATTTCGGTTGGGTCAAAGCAAGAGAATAATAATTTTGTAAATTCACACAAATTCCATTGTAAGCTGTCATGGTTTATGTTACAATTTAATCTAACGTGGTTTCCTGACAACATTCGTCGGGGAAGCCAGATTTCGAAAGGAGCAATGACTGATGGCGGACATTTTTGTCGAATATCTTGTAGTCAAAAAAAATACCGGTAAGGATACGCTGATCAAATTGGGGCTGTTTTTGGCGGCGATTGTGATTTCGATGCTAAGTTTTCTGATTCTGTTCCCGATCGGAGCGGGCGGTATCGGAATGCTGCTGGTGGCGGGCGCATTTTATGGCGCTTACTATCTTGCCAGCGCACGCAACAAAGAATTTGAGTATATCGTCACCAACGGGGAGATGGATGTAGACTGCATTATGGCGCGGCGGAAGCGCAAACGTCTGATCACCGTCAAATGCAAGGACTTTGAGGCCATTGGACCCTATGATCCCGCCAAACATCAGAACAAAAACTATAAAACCAGGATCATTGCCTGCGACAGTGAAAGTTCCAAACATGTATGGTACTGTGTGGTGCATCACAAGACGCTGGGGGAGACGCTGGTGGTATTTAACGCCACCGCCCGTATTTTGGAAGCGTTCCGGGTATTTATCCCTCGCCTGCTGCTCAACGATTTTCTCAAAAATCGGATGGAAAGCGGTTTGGTGGAAAAATGAATCCACAGTTACAGAGCATCCCTCAGGGCATTGTCACCGGCATCGATCTGGTGGAGATCGGGCGTATTGCTAAGAGTATGGAACGCCGGATGTTTCTACAGCGGGTATATTCTCCCCAGGAACTGGAGCTGATGCAGCTGCGGGCAGGCTCGGGAAAACCACTGCTGGCCAGCCATAGCGCCGTGAGCACCGCTGCGGTCAACTTCTGTGCCAAGGAGGCGTTTGCCAAGGCGCTGGGCAGCGGGATACGCGGATTTGCTCTGAATGAAGTTTCGGCGCTGCGGGATAGCCTGGGTGCGCCGTATCTGGTCTTTACCGGGAAGGCGCGGCAGTTGGTTGAGGAGCGGGGGCTGGCGTTTTCGGTCAGCTTGAGCCATACCAAGGAGTATGCCTGTGCGATGGTGACCGGATGGTACTGCAAATGATATTTTTTGGAGAACAATACTGGGGAACATGGTATCCTGTATTGTTCTCTTTTTTATGAGGGGATATTCGACGGCAATGGACAAAATTTTGATACTTTCCTAGACCGGCATGATTTTTTCCTGTATAATGGTTCCAAAGCCAAAGAAAAGAACTTTTCCATACGCATAGACGGCCGGTTGAGGCCGAAAAAACGCCCAGCGGGATTTTGAGGGCGGAGAGAGAGGATGATTGCGATGAAAATTGTCACGACGCAGCAGATGAAGGCGATTGAGGCTGCATCGCTGGATCATGGACTGAGCTATCCCCAGCTGATGGAGAATGCCGGAAAAGCTGCCGCTCAGTTTATCCGGAAAGTAATAAAACATCCGCAAGATACAAAATGTATTGTATTTTGCGGCAAAGGAAACAACGGCGGGGATGGATTTGTGGTCACCCGGGAGCTGTTCAACGACGGGGTGAAGGTGGTTGCGGTGCTCACCGACGGGGTGCCGGTGACCAGCGAGGCACAGTCGATGCTGGACGAACTGCTGAATCTGGGCGCGGTGGTGATCGATTACCAGGAGCACGCCGATCAGGTGAAGGCGCTGAGCCAAAACACCGATATTGTGGTGGACGCCATCTATGGCACCGGTTTTTCCGGGGAGCCCAACGAGCTGCACAAGGAAATTTTTGCGCTGATCAATTCCTCGGTGTGTGCGGTGTTTTCGCTGGACGTCCCCAGCGGTATCCGCGCCGATTCCTGCGCGGACAATCCCTATGCGGTCCAGGCGGATTTTACGCTGTGTTTTGATTCCATGAAGCTGGCTCATTATCTGGAACCGGCGTCGCTGCACTGCGGCCGTACCATCGTACTGAACATCGGGATTCCGGATGATTGCCGGGAGAATGTGGGCATCTCCACCGAGGTGATGGAGGAGGAGGAAGTACTCGGATGTCTGCCGCAACGGGTTCCCAACTCCCACAAAGGCACCTACGGAAAATTTCTCAACATCAGCGGAAGCCTGGGATTTACCGGCGCCGCCATCCTTTCCACCACCTCCGCCCTTCGCTGCGGCGCGGGATATGTGACGCTGGCTTCCCCCGAACCGGTGATTCGGGATGTGACTCCGGTGCTGCCGGAGGCTACCACCATGCTTTTGAAGGAAAACGGGGAACACCAAATCGATCCCTCCAACATCCCGGAGCTGTTGGAGCGGGCCAAACGCTGCACCGCTGTGCTGGTGGGATGCGGATTGGGCAAATCGGAGGATACCCGGGAACTGGTATTCTCCCTGATCCGCGGCGTGGAGTGTCCGCTGATCATCGATGCCGACGGGTTAAATGTGCTTGCCTCCAACCCTGAGGTGCTGCTGGAAAAGAAAGGGACCATTATCCTCACCCCCCACGCTGTGGAGATGTCCCGCCTCAGCGGCAAGCGTCTGAGCGACATCCAGGGCAACCGGTTTGAGACAGCGGTTTCCTTTGCGGAAAAATATGGGGTGATCCTGGTCCTGAAAGGACCTGCCACCATTGTGACCGACGGCAAAACCAGCTATATCAATTCCACCGGCAATGCGGGGTTGGCCAAGGCCGGCAGCGGAGATGTGCTGGCGGGGATGATCGGTTCCTTTGCCGCCCAGAAGCTTTCCGGGCTGGATGCGGCCCGGTGCGGGGTTTATCTGCACGGGATGGCAGCGGACCGCTGTGCCAAACGTCTCTCCCAGTATGGGATGCTCCCTTCCGATTTGATGACCGATCTGTGCCAGATCTTTGTGGAACATGAGCTGTAAACCGCTGAGAGAACTATAAATTTTTTCGGGCTCCGGTTTGTCCGGAGCCTTTTTTGTGATTGATCAGATCCTCCAGAGACATCCGTCTGTTTTTTAGAGAGATGGAGAGGGGAGGGCAATCCACCCCGAAAACCTTGTCTTTCCGGAAAGATGGTTGTAAAATGGGAGGGATGAATGGCCGCGGCGCTTTCTGCGGCGGAGCGGCAGGAAAGGATGAGAGCGTATGAACCACCGTTTTTCCACTTTGGATATGATCCGCGAACTCTCCGACGCCCCCGGCGTCAGCGGATTTGAGGATGAGGTGTTGCAGGTAGGGCGCAAGTATCTGTCGGAGATCGCGGAGATTCGGGAGGATACCCTTCGCAATCTCTATTTTTACCGAAAAAAGAATACCGGTCATCGGCCGGTAGTGATGCTGGATTGCCACAGCGATGAGCTGGGATTTATGGTGCAGGCCATCAAACCCAACGGTACGCTGCAGTTTATCACCCTGGGGGGCTGGGCTGAAAGCAATATTCCCGCTCACACCGTACTGGTGCGTAACGCCCAGGGAAAGTATATCCGGGGAATCGTCAGCGCGAAACCGGTGCATTTTATGACCGAGGAGGAGCGCAAGCGTCCTCCGGCTGTCTCCCAGATGACCATTGATATCGGTTCCACCTCCTTGGAGGAGACGGTCTCCCGTTTTCAGATCCAGGTGGGTGCTCCGGTGGTGCCGGATGTAAACTGCAGCTACGATCCCGAAAATGATTTGCTGTTGGGGAAAGCTTTTGACAATCGTTTGGGCTGTGCCTCGGTGGTGGAAACGCTATGGGCGCTGGAATCGGAGCAGCTTCAGGTGGACGTGGTGGGTACCTTTGCCGCACAGGAGGAGGTGGGCGTCCGAGGCTCCCAAGTGACGGCCAATACCGTGAAACCGGATCTGTGCATTGTTTTTGAGGGCAGCCCTGCCGACGATACCTTCACACCGGATTACGCTATCCAGACCGCCATCAAAAAAGGCCCGATGCTGCGGCATATCGACAAAGGGATGATCACCAATCCAAGGCTGATCCGCTATGCGCTGGAGCTGTGCGAACAGCTGGGGATTCCGGTACAGCAATCGGTGCGTTCTGGCGGTTCCACCAACGGGGCCAAAATCCATCTCTCCAATCAGGGGGTGCCCTGTCTGGTGATTGGCCTTCCGGTTCGGTATATCCATTCCCATTATGGGTTTGCTACCCTGTCGGATTTTCATTACTCGGTGAAACTGGCGGTGGAGCTGATAAAACGGCTGGATCAGGAGATGATCGGGAAACTTTAGACGGTGTGAAAGAAAAGCGTCGCGGTTGGGAAATATGGGCCCATTGGAGGTTTTCTGTCCATGGGTTTTTGTGAGGGAGGAATCCGTTTGAAACAGGTTACAGGGACAGCTACGGGCCGAAAGCTGACGATACGGGATATGGTTCTTTTCATCTTTATGCCGGTGCTGCTGGCGGCGGTGCTACTGTGCGGCGGTATTTCCTATTTTCTGATCCGGCGGCAGATTCAGGACAATACCTTTTCCAATGCGCTGGATATCGTCACCCAGCTTCAGATGAATCTGGATTACCGGCTGGGGGATGTGGAGAGCGCCCTTACCGGTCTAGCCCATTCGGGACAGATCTCAGCTTTGTTGGAACAGGGGAAGGACTTTTCCCAGGACGACGCGCTGCAGCGTCTGTTGGAGGATATCTACCTTTCCCGCGCAACGGTTTTGGATTCCATCGCGGTGGTGGCGCAGACAGGGGAGGAAACCCGCTACTACACGGCTGGAACCCAGGCGTCCCCCACGGATCTCCCGTGGGAGCAACTCCAGATAGGGCCCTATCAGCTCTCCCAGGTCCAGCCCGATACACCATACTGGGTGAATCTTTGTGTAGATTCTTTTTTGCAGCGGGAAGAACCAGAGCAAACCGTTTCCTTGTTTATAACGGGAGGCCAGGGGGAGGTACAGTTGGTTATTGTGTTTCAGCTGCGGGAGGATTTTTTCCGTACCCTTCTCTCCCAGGCAAGAATCACCGAGCATGGGTATCTCTCCCTGCTCAGCGGGGATGGAGAGATGCTCTTCAAGCCGTTGACGCCGGAAAATACCCTCACCGAGATGGATTTGGGCACCATTTTGGACAGCGAATCCCATCATCTGCGCACCAAAAGCGTGGATGGCAGCCGGCTGCTGGTGATCAATGAACCTCTTCTCTCCAACGAATGGCAGATTCTGGCGGTTTTCCCGGAAAACGAGACTATGGGAACGGCGCAGTATGTTCTCTATGTGTATTTGGGAATGATGGCGCTGCTGGCAGCAGTGATTGTGATATTTGCCAACTTTTTTGCCAGGGTGTTCTCTCAACCCATTCAGGAATGGATTGATAAGGTAAATTCTGCCGAACAAGGCTGTTTTGATGTGACCTTTCACGACAACCTCTGTGAGGAGATTTCCACCCTCAACGACGGACTGAAGGCCTTGTTTGACAAGATGGAGGAGATGGTGGATCAGATCAAGAAGGAAGATGAGACCAAACATGAGCTGGAGATGGCCATCCTTCAGGCGCAGATCAACCCCCATTTTCTCTACAATACCCTGTATTCCATCCAGCAGCTGTACGGCATGGGAGAAAACCAGCTGGCTTCCCAGATGGTGGGGAATCTTTCCAGCTTCTTCCGCCTGAGTCTGAGCAAAGGGCGGGAGATCATCACCATTCGGGACGAGGTGGAGCATCTCAGAAGTTATATCGCCATTCAGCAGGTGCGGTATGACCAGTTGACCTATGAATTTTATATCGACGACAACATTCTGGACAACAGCATCGTCAAGCTGACGCTTCAGCCGCTGGTGGAAAACGCCATCTACCATGGCCTGTTCGGCATCCGCAGAGGGCAGATACGCATCCGCGGGCACTGGGAAAAGGGGGATATCGTCTTTCAGATTCTGGACAACGGCAACGGAATGCCGGCCGAACAGGTGGAGGAACTCAATCGTGCGGTGGAGACCGGGGATTGGAGCAATCTCCCCTCGGTTTACGGCATCAAAAACGTGCAGCAGCGCATTCAGCTTTATTGCGGGAAAAACTATGGGCTGCATTTTGAGAGCGAGCCGGAGAAGGGAACCCAGGTGATTGTCAAGATATCCGCCCGTCTGAAGAGCAGTAACATCGATACGCTGCCAGTATAGAAGCGGCAATTTTCAGCGATTGACTTTTGCGGATCCCCTTGTTATAATAGCCGCAAAGTATTTTTTGACGCCAGATATAAGGCATATGGTTTTTGTTTATACGTCCGATGATATGAGGGAGGAATTTTTGATGCAGATCAACAGCAATTACCTGAACTTGCAGGACAGTTATTTGTTTTCCACCATCGCCAAAAAGGTTAACGCTTTCCAGGCCGCGAATCCCCAGGCCAGCATTATTCGGTTGGGCATTGGAGACGTGACGCTGCCGCTGTGCGATGCGGTGGTGCAGGCGCTTCACGACGCTGTGTCCGAGATGGGCGTCAAGGAGACGTTTAAGGGATATGGACCGGAGCAGGGCTATGGATTTTTGAAGGACGCCATCCAGCATTACTACGCCTCCCACGGTGTAACGCTTAAATCGGATGAGATCTTTATCAGCGACGGCGCCAAGAGCGATCTGGGCAATATTCTGGATATCTTCGGCACCGACAATGTGGTTTTGATTCCCGATCCGGTATATCCGGTGTATGTGGACACCAATGTGATGGCCGGAAGAAAGGTCGTTTTCATGAACGCCAACGCGGAGAACGGCTTCCTGCCGCTGCCGGACGAGAAGGTCAAGGCGGATCTGATTTATATCTGTTCCCCCAACAATCCCACCGGCGCGGTATACAACCGGGAGCAGCTGAAGGCATGGGTGGATTACGCCAACGCCCAGGACGCCGTGATCCTCTTTGACGCCGCCTATGAGTGTTTTGTCAAGGATCCTGCACTGCCCAGAAGCATCTTTGAGATAGAGGGGGCCAGGACCTGTGCCATTGAGTTTTGTTCCTTCTCCAAGATTGCGGGATTTACCGGAACCCGCTGCGGATATACTGTGATTCCCATGGAACTGAGCCGTCAGGGGGTGGCGCTGCATAAGCTCTGGCTGCGCCGTCAGACCACCAAATTTAACGGCGTTCCCTATATTGTACAGCGTGGCGCCGCTGCGGTATTTACCCCGGAAGGGCAAAAACAGATTCAGGAGAATCTGGGATACTACATGGAAAACGCAAAGATCATCGCCGATGCCATGCGGGAGATGGGCATCTGGTTTACCGGCGGGGAGCATTCCCCCTACATCTGGCTCAAGTGCCCCAACAATATGGGTTCCTGGGAATTCTTTGATCTGCTGCTGGAAAAAGCCAATGTGGTGGGCACCCCCGGCGCAGGGTTTGGCGTCAACGGGGAAGGGTTTTTCCGCCTGACCGCCTTTGGAGACCGGGAAAACACCAAAGAAGCGGTGGCCCGGATGAAGAAATTGCTGGCGGAGCTGTAAAAAGCCTTTTGGAAAGGCGGGCTTTTGCCTTGCCGGCAGCGCGCTGTAATCTGTTTATAAAAGCCTGGGATAAAATCCGAGGGGTTCCTGCGTTACCAATGCGCAGGAACCCCTCGGATCTTTGTTCTCTCGGTATTTGCTGCCCGGTGGTTTTTCTCGGAATCTGCCGGGCAGCGGGCTGGGGATGGTTTATGACGGCTGTTCGGTGTAAAAGTCTTTCAGATCCATCAGCTTCCAAACTACGTTACCGTCGTTTTGACGGACTTGCAGCAACAGACGGTTGCCGGAGATGGCTTCGGATCGTAGTATGGTGACCCCGGCGCTCTCTTCTTCCAGTTCCAGATACTGCCAGAAATTGGTCTCCTCCTCCCAGAGCAGGAAATCAGGGGTACCCTTCACCGAATAGGAGGGATGCCATAACGACCATCCGTCCTCTCTGGAGAGCAGCTCCAGGCCGTTCCAGGCGCGCAGCTCCTGTTTGCAGTAGATGGTGGGAAAGAGAAATTGACCCTGTACAGGACGCCAAGGCATCACATAATCCTTGTCGTCCAGCCGGAAAGCGGTAAGACGCTGCGGGGTGTCGTAAGAGTCGGAAAGGGGCGACGCTTGGTACAGGTAGTAAACCAGCAGCTCCTCGGTGGGCATTGGATCGTCAGAGATACATTCCGCCAGAAGGGTTCCGTCCAGCGTATATCGTGCATATCGGATTGACTGGTTGTCGGAAAAACGGAAAACCAGTGTGTTGTCCGGGCAGTTTCCCACGTATGTGGGCTGCTGATCGCGCTGGGAGAGCACAAACAGCAGGGTAGTTTCCATGGTGGACAGGTCCATGGAATAGATTTCCATAGAACCATCGGGGCGGTAGGAGAGCAGCAGCGTGGTTTGATTGTCGGTGGAAATTACCTGGTCATTTTCTCCAATCGGATAGAAGGACCAGCGGTTGGTGTTGGCATTAAAACAACAGAAGGCTCTCTCCAGCTGTATCTGCTCGTCGGAAGAAGAGATCTCGGCGGTATATCCAAAGAAATTTCCGGCCCAAAAAGAAGGTTGCAGCTGGTTGCGACAGGCAAATCCCAGCTGATTGAGCAGGATAAAGTCGCTGGTTTCCAGATTATACTGATAAATGCGGGTGACGCTGTTTTCGGTATCGGTTTCATAAAAGAGGATAAGGGACGGATTAGAGGGGTTGGCATACACTTGTATCTGACTATTTTCAAAGGAATAAGCCAGATATAGGGTGGTCAGTTCGCTTAGGGACAGCATCATGGTGGGGGTAGCATCGATATCTGCCCGCACGGCGGCTTCCACCGCAATTTGCAGATCGTATTGGGTGGGAGCCTGGAGCTGAAGCGGAGCGGAGGGAACAGCAGTGGAGGAGAAGGAAACGCTGGAACTCTGCGGTTCGCTGGAGCCCGACTGGGAAGAGCCGTTATTTTGAAATGGATTGAGAGGATTGTATTGGGTGTTGTTGCAGGCGCACAGCAGCGCCAGGGCGAGCAAAAGGGGAAGCAACTTTGGCACGGCAGATGGGAAACGCATATCAGAGCCCTCTTTCATCGTATAGGTTCGGCAATGAAAAAAACAGACAGAATATCCGGTATTATAATATTTTTATTGTACGTTAGGGAAAAAGGGAAGTCAACAGCATTTGGTGAATTTCCTGTGACCAAATTGTTGTTCAAAATATCTGGTGTAGCCATATCGTGCTGAGTTATAATAATGTTAGCCGATTCGAAAGGGGAGGATATTTGCGATGGAAATTCGTTGTGCAAGTAAGCAGGACAGCTCTATATCGGCAGAGCTTTTTTATCATATGTGGAACAGCCAGCCGTTGCAGGAGCTGAAAGAGGAGCTGGAGGAGTACATCTGCGGCTCAGATCACGCGGTATTTTTGGCATATGACGGGGAAACACCGGTGGCTGTCGCCCAGTGCTCGCTGCGGCGGGATTATGTGGAGGGCACCGATTCCAGCCCGGTAGGGTATCTGGAAGGGGTCTTTGTTCTGGAAGGATACCGCAGACAGGGGATCGGGCGGGAGCTCTGCCGTATATGCGAGGATTGGGCTGTACAGAAGGGATGCCGGGAATTTGCCAGCGACTGTACCTGGAACAATGAGGAAAGCCGGAGATTTCATCTGCACACCGGTTTTTCTGAGGCAGGACGGATCATCTGCTTTGTTAAGCCGCTGCGTCGATAGGATATGAGAAAGGAGGGGACTGCATCTGCAGACCCCTCTTTTTCATCGTATCATATGGGATAGACAGCGATGTCCACCTGCTGTTCGTGTCCGGGTGCAATCAAAAGTTCCACGGCGCTGTCGGTGCGCAGAAGGATGGGAACCTCCTGGCCGTTGATCGATGCCCGATACCGGCTGGCGGGGTTCATGGCAATCACGACGGTTTTGGGTGTGGCGTTGTCATAAAAGCACACGGTGCACTGCATCTGCCGATGATCCTTTTCCCACTTCTGTGCGACAATCCAGCCAGAAAATCCGGTAGTGACGGCGCCTGGGGTGAAGTAGCAGCGGTACCACAACAAAACCGGGGTGGACAGTCCGGAAAAGTGATGCCACCCGGCGCCCCGCCGGGATACAATGGGAAAATGCTCATAGCAGTTGTAGGATTGATCCACCTCGTTTTTCCAGGTTTTCAGCGCGGTTTCAGCGATCCGAAAGGCCAGTTCACCGTTTCCATAATCCAGCAGGGATTTATAGAGGAACCATTGATGGGGCATCCATACCGAACCGTTCCAATAACCATCCTTTCGGTAATAGGGCGCCGACTGGTCCACGGTGGAGAGCCCCAGCGGCGTCCAGAGCGCATTCTCGTCGCTCAGATGCTGGGTGAGACGGTTCAGTTGCTGCGGCGATACGATCCCGGCGATCATCGGGGAGACGCCATCCAGCCCCATATTGTAATTCTTTCCACTGTTGTGGCGCAGAATCCCTGTTGGATTTTTTTGCTGGTCATGCAATAGATATCCAAAGTAACCGGACGCTTCATCCCAGCAGTAGGTCAAAATCCCCCGGCTCATCCGTGCTATGTCCTGCTGGAGGGATGAAATCTCAGATTCCGGCCTGTGCAAAAGCCGCGCAACCCATATCAGCAGTTTGGCACACAAAATCATATGGGAGGTGGTGACCATTGCTCCGGCGCAGGGTTCCAGATGCTGCGCATGGACGGCAACCTGAGGGGGATAATCGTCCCAGCCTCCAGAGTTGTAAAAATAATCCCAGGTGGCCAGTATCCCGGAGTTCCACCGGTCGGTGGTGGAGCTTCCCAGCTGTCCGGTCATAAATCGATAGTATGGCAGCAGCCTGGGATAGAAGGACTTTAACAGCGGGATAGACTGGGTACGGTTAAACAGCTCCTGAAAGAGATAAAACTGTACCGGAACCGGGGAACCGTGATGAATAAAAGCGGTTTCGGTGTCCCCAGGTTGGGTGAGATATGCGTTCAGGCAGTCCAGCGCCCGCTGAAGGTTGCAGCAGGTAAGTCCCAGCCCAACAAATCCGGAGTCCCAGGTATACAGGCTGTCCCACCATCTTCCCGGGGTGTTGTGCCGGATGTAGTTTCTCTTGAGGTAGATGGGGTATACCACATTGGTCAGGGTGGTGGCCATCATCCGGTCTTGGGAAAACCTGTAGGGAAGTGCCTGTCCAGTGCCGCAAACCCGCAGCGCAGTGTTTTGCAGCGCCTGATGATATTGGGGAAAGGCGCTGCGCTGTGCAATCAGGTTTTCCAACTTTTTCAGCGTCTGTTCCCGGGAGGGCGCGCAGCAGACCAGGCCGTACAGGGTGATCGTCTCTCCCGGCTGGACAGGGATGGGCCGGAGAAAGACGTTGGAAAAATGTCCGAGGCCATTTCCGGGCAGCCGTTTGCGGACATGGTCGTGGGCCAGATAGCGAAGCGGCTGATCCAATGTATCGTGAAACCAGTATCGCAGCACACAGTCGGGAAAATCCCAGTACAGCCCATAGTAGTTGGGGGCATAAGGAAATTTTAAAATCAGGGTATTTTGAAACGGATCTCTGGATGGCTCAGGGTTTTGTTCCAACCGGTCCAGGCCATCCCATTCCAGCGGTTGCTCAGCTCCCCTTTCCCATACCTTAGGGACGTGCTGTGCAGGGGAGATTTCACAGCCGATGCGGGAGAAATCTTCCTGCTCACAGAGAATCAGACTGTCCAGCAGCAGTTCTCCCTGCTGCGCCTGCAGAGTGAAGCGCAGCGTATCCTTTTGGGGGGAGAGAAGAACTGGGAGAAACCCGATGCCGGGTGCAGCCTGTGGCGGCAATGAGCCGCAGGCGGAGAGACCATCCCCCTGCAAACAGATCCGGCATCCCTTTTCACTTTGATACCGAAGTGCCAGAATAGGATGGGAAAAGGTATCCCTCATTTTCAGCTGGAAGGATAGGCGGTCCTGGTCGTCTCCGCACAGATGTACGGCGGATCCTCCGGAAAAGCCCGATCTTCGGACTTCGTTTGGGCGAAGTCCATCCGGAACCAGGGAATCGGTGGGGAGGGGATGGCGGCGATGAAACTGGAGATAGTCGATGCCTCGGCAATAGACAGATTTTTCCGGAAGGTTCCATAGCACAGGGGTTATTTCTTGTTCCTCCAAACCGGTTTTTACTGTGGGATAATGGATGGACGCCATATAGTGAAGGACCAGCGTCTGGATATCTTTGCCACGGTTGACGCATTCCATTCGGATGAGATAGCTGTCCGATTCCAGCTTTCCATAGGATACATCGCAGTAAAGGACGTCCTTCCATTCCAGCTGATGCCGGGTGGAAAAATAGGTGAGATCAGCGTTGGCTTGCCAAACATGGGTGTTTCCCTCCATCAGCACATTGGGGGGCTCTATTTTTCTCCGGTATAATCCGGGAAAGACGCTCAGGTCGAACCGCAGTCCATGCTGTGGGTCGGCAATATGGGAGATTCCGGAATACTGTTTGGAATAAGGCCCCCAGCAGGGCAGTTGCAGATCGTGGGAGTTTGGCTTTATTTTCATAGCAGTCCCTGTATCGGCTGCGGACAGCCGCCTTTCTGTAAAAGTGAGAAGCCAACGAGGATACTTTTTTCTTGTTTTTTGTGCAGCAAACGGTATTTTCCAAAACCATGGCGTGCAGCGATAAAGTTTACAAAAAAGCGCTGGTTTCATTCCCGTTGGCGAGACCAAAGGACAGATGGATGAAGCGAAAACATAAGGACACTTGCGAATGCAGCGGGTCTTGTCCGCTTCATCTGCCCCATATCTTATCTCACGGCAATGAAACCAGCGCACAGGGGAAAATTTTCGTTAGCTGGGTTTTAATCAGCACAGACAAAGGTGAAACTCCCGGTTCTATGCTGTCGGTCGTCTGTTATTTTTTGTAAAAGTCCGGCACCGATTTTTCGTGTTCCGCCTTGATGGCATCCCGAAGCTCCTGGCTGGAGAGAATATCCACGCCGGTCATGGCAAGGCCCTCGGCGCCTTTGATGCATACAGTGTCGGCGCGCTCAGAGATGGCGCAGGCGGCCAGTTCTTTGGAGTGGGCGTTGACGGTGCTGGGACCGATGGAAAGATATTCGTGGATGGCGGGGAGCTTGATGGAAACGTTGCCCACATCGGAGGAGCCATAAGCGCCGGGTTTGGCTAGTTCCATCTCCTCGCCCAGCAGTGCCATATTTTCCTTGAACTTTTCTCCCATGGTCAGGTTGGGATAACGCTCGGCATAGAAGGGACCCACATCCACCTTGGCTTTGGCCCCAGTGATCTTTTCGGCGGCGGCGGCGGCGTCCTGAATGATCTGGGAGAGGTGCTCCAGTTCCTTCATGGTGTTGGCGCGCACCGCAAATTTGCAGGAGGCAAATCCGGGGATGATGTTGGAGGCAAGTCCGCCGTGGGTGATGACGCCGTTGATGTTGTCGTACATATCCAGTGTGGGGCGGACAAGGTCTATGGTGTTAAACAGATGGATCACGGCGCTCAGGGCGTTGATGCCTCTTTCAGGGCGGGAGGAATGGGCGTTTTTGCCCTCAAACTCCACCCCGATGATGACCGCTGCCCGACCGCCCCGCCCGATCAGCGAGCGTCCGGTGGAAGGATGGATCATCATGGCAAAGTCCACATCGTCAAAGCCGCCTTTATCCACCATAATGGCCTTGCCGCCGCCGCTCTCCTCGGCGGGAGTGGCAATGAGGGAAACTTTACCACAGAAGTTGTCCATCACCTTGGAAAGCCCGATGGCGGCGCCCACCGCACAGGTGGCGATCACATTGTGGCCGCAGCCGTGTCCTACGCCGGGAAGGGCGTCATATTCCGCCAGAAACGCGATATGAGGGCCGTCCCCTTTTCCGGCAAAGGTGGCCTTGAGGGCGGTTTCCATGCCGCAGAAGTTGTCGGTAATGGCAAAGTGGTGTTTTTCCAGTTGGGCACGGATCAGAGAGATGGCGTGGTATTCCTCAAAACCCAGCTCAGGATGATCGTGGATGTCATGAGACATCTCCAAAAGTTCGGGGCGCAGCGCTTCCAGCGCATCGATGATTTGTTTTTTGATCTCTTGCATGACGTCAATCCTCCTTAGAACGTTTTAACAGGGTTTTGTAGGAGGCGGGGATGGATGCCTCAAATTCCTCCTGTGCCCGTCTGCGCAGATCCGGGTCGGTGAGCAGGTCCAGCGCGGTGAGCGCCAGCGCCTTGGCACCTTTGATGCAGGCCTCATCGCCTTTGGGAGAACAGGCGGCCTCAGCATACTCTTTGGAATGTCCTACCACCGATTTGGGGGCGATGGAAATGTACTCGTGAATGGTGGGAACCCGGATGGAGACGTTTCCGATATCGGAGGAACCGGTCATCTCGTTGGGATCCCCGTAGATCATCTCCTCGCCCATGCTCTCCGCATGGAACTTAAAGCGTTCGATCATCGTTTTGTTGGGATAACGCTCGGCAAATTTTCCGCCGTATTCGATGCGTCCGGTGGCCCCGGTGAGAATCTCGGCAGCCTTGACGCTGTCCTGTAAAATTTTAATGAGTTTTTCCAGATTTTCCAGATTGAGGGAGCGCAGCGTGAAGGCACAGGCAGCATGGCCGGGAATGATGTTGCAGGCGTCGCCGCCGTCGGTGACGATGCCGTTGATGTTGTCCTTGAGGGCGAACAGCGGACGCTGCTTATCGATGTTGTTGAAGGTTTGCAGCACAGCGGTGAGGGCGTTGATACCGCTTGCAGGGGCGGAAGAGTGGGCAGATTTTCCGGTAAAGAATACCCGGGTATCACAGCAGGCGGTGCTGGGTTTGCCCAGTTCCGGGATACCGGAGGTGGGGTGCATCATCAGCGCGAAATCAATATCGTCAAAGGCGCCACGATCCGCCATAAAGACCTTGCCACCGTCTCCTTCCTCGCCGGGGGTACCGATCAGCAATACCTCGCCGCCGGTTTCCCCGATGATCGCCTGTACCGCCAAGGCGGCGCCTACGCCGGTAGCCGCGATGATGTTGTGTCCGCAGGCATGGCCGACGCCGGGGAGGGCGTCATATTCCGCCAAAAATCCGATGCGGGGGCCGGGCTTTCCGCTGTTGTAGCGGGCCTTGAAGGCGGTAGGAATGTCGTAGCATCCCTTATCCACGGTAAAGCCGTGTTTCTCCATAATGGCGCAGAGTGCATCGCAGGCTTTGTATTCCTTGAATGCGATCTCTGGATTCTGGTGCAGATAGGAGGAAAGCTGCAAAAGTTCGGAAGAACTGGCATCCACCGTCTGACGGACGGTTTGCTGCAAGGTGGCCAGGATTGTGTCGGTCATAAATAAACTCACCATACCTTTCCCTTTTGTAATTGTTTCCATTGTACCCGGAAACCGTCGGAATTTCAATGGGTTTTAGCGATTTTGCTTGTTAGCATGGGAAAGGATCGGGATAGGGCAGCTCAGACGAGGGAATGCTACCATGGAGGTATGTATTTGCCGGGAATGTCCAACAACTGCGCTTCAAAATCGCATAAGATTTTGAAGCGTTTTTAAAACCAGCCCGATCAGAAAAAAGACGGGTGAAAAGCGGTTGCCTCCCACTCGTCTTTTTTTTGCTTGTCTGTTTCCATTTTGCTGTGAGAACCGTGAAAAAGCGGTTTTATTTATTCAGAAGCCCGTTGCGGCTCCCGGAACAGCAGAGAGATGCTCCAAACGCCTGCCAAGGCAACCAGCGTATAGATGATGCGGCTGATGGCAGCGCCCTGGCCGCCAAACAGCCAGGCGACGGCGTCAAACTGAAACAGTCCGATACCACCCCAGTTGAGGGCGCCAACGATCATCAGAATCAGTGCGATTCGATCCAACAACATCCTTTTAACAACTCCTTTCTCCCTGGTATCCTTATGAAGGAGCACACAATACCGATCGCCGGCGTCCTAAGTCTACGGCACAGAGCGTGCGGTACCATGTCTCATCAACAGTATTCACCATTGTCTGTCGGATATACACAGGAAGTATTTTCGGCAATGGTTCCAAAAAGATTGCAGAAAAAAGGGGTTTGCTTTATAATGAAAGTACAAAGCCGCATACAAACTGCTGCTGCCCTGGTCATATGTTTTTCATTTTGATAAAATAATGCGGCAAATGAAGGAGGAAAACCGCCATGAAAAAGAATTTGCTGGTTGCTCAATCGGGAGGGCCGTCCTCGGCCGTCAATGCAACGCTTTCCGGTATTCTCACCGAAGCCATCAAAAGTCCGGAAATCGATAAAGTTTATGGCGGTGTCAATGGCATTTATGGAATCATCTCCCGCCAGCTGGTGGAATTGACCAGCCAGATGCATACCAACGAGGACTTTAAGCTGCTGGAAACCACTCCCGGTATGGCGCTGGGTTCCTGTCGGTTCCAGCTTCCAGCCCCCACCGCCGATTCCCGGCTCTACGATGAGATTTTAAACATTTTTGAGGAATATCATATTGGTTATTTTTTGTATCTAGGCGGGGCCAACTCCATGGATACGGTACAGAAATTGGGGCAGTACTTCCGGGAAAAAGGCGCCGATATTCAGGTGATCGGGGTCCCCAAGACGGTGGACAACGATATGCCCTGCACCGATCACACCCCGGGTTTTGGCAGCGCCGCCAAATTTATCGCCACCTCCATGTTGGAAATTATCCGGGATTCCGAGGCGTATCCCATCAGCTCGGTGACCATTGTGGAGATTATGGGCAAGGAGAGCGGATGGCTTACCGCCGCCTCCATCCTTCCCAGGGTGTTGGGCAATGAGGCTCCTCATCTGGTGTATCTGCCGGAGGTTCCTTTTTCCATGGGACAGTTTATCAACGACGTCCAGCAGGAAAGGAAGAAGCACCGCTCGGTTGTGATTGCAGTTTCGGAGGGGATTCAGTTTTCCGACGGCACCTATGTCTCTCAGCCCCAGTCTGGGGAGACGGAATACACCGGCGTTGGGCAGGTGTTGGAGCGGGCGCTGGTGAGCACCGTTGGCGGCAAGGTCCGCTCGGTGGTACTCAATGTGTTGCAGCGGTGCAGCGGCCATCTGCTCTCCCAGACCGACATCACCGAGGCGCGGCGGATGGGTACCTTTGCGGTGCGCCACGCGCTGGCAGGGGAAACCGGCAAGGTGATGTGCTTTGAGCGGATCAGCAACGCGCCGTATCTGGTCAATATCGGCGTGGTTCCGGTGGAGGACATCCTGCAGGGCGGTATCAAAAAATTCCCGCTGGAATGGATTTCCTCGGAAAACAATGACCTGACCCAGCAGGCGCTGGATTATATGGTCCCGCTGATTGAGGGAGAGGTGGAATATCCCTGTAAGATGGGGATGCCGGTACATTTTCACTTTGATTTGACGGTAGGCAAATAACGTTTCGCGGAGATGGGGGACGATATCTTTCGTTTCCAGTCATCCTTTTCTCACATCCTGCAAAGCGGAAAATATGATGGAAACCATGGATTTTTCCACCAAAATATAGTATGATAATGGCAGTGGCGGAGCGTTCCGCCGTTGACTGAAAGACATGGGAGGAATGGACAAATGACCAATATTCCACAGGTAAAACTGGGAATCATCGCGGTAAGCCGTGATTGCTTCCCGATCACCCTTTCCACCGCCCGCCGTCAGGCCATCGTGGCGGCTTATCCGGGAGAGCTGTATGAGTGCCCGGTAACGGTAGAGAACGAACTGGATATGCAGAAAGCGGTTGCGGATGTGACCGCAGCCGGATGCAACGCCCTGGTGGTATTTTTGGGCAACTTCGGCCCGGAAACCCCCGAGACCTTGATTGCCAAATATTTTAATGGTCCCTGTATGTATGTGGCAGCCGCAGAGGGCGACGGCGATATGATCAACGGCCGCGGCGACGCCTACTGTGGAATGCTCAACTGCTCCTACAATCTGGGAATGCGTCACCTCAAAGCCCATATCCCCCAGTATCCGGTGGGAACGGCTGAGGAGATTGCGCAGATGATGCAGGAATTCGTCCCCATCGCCCGCGCGGTGATCGGTGTAAAGAACCTGAAGATCATTACCTTTGGTCCCCGTCCTCAGGATTTCTTTGCCTGCAACGCTCCCATCAAGGGGCTGTATGAGTTGGGGGTAGAGGTTGAGGAAAACTCCGAACTGGATCTGCTGGTCAGCTACAAAGCGCACGCCAACGATCCGCGCATCCCCGAGATCTGCGAGGATATGGCCAAGGAGATGGGAGAAGGAAAATATTATCCCGATCTCTGCGTGCGCATGGCGCAGTTTGAGCTGACACTGCTGGATTGGGCGGAGCAGCACAAAGGCGACCGGAAATATGTTGCCTTCGCCGACAAATGCTGGCCGGCTTTCCCCAGCCAGTTTGGTTTTGAGCCCTGCTACGTCAACTCCCGCCTGGCTTCCCGGGGAATCCCGGTGGCCTGTGAGGTGGATATCTACGGAGCCCTCTCCGAATACATCGGCGCCTGTGTTTCCCAGGATGCGGTGACGCTGCTGGACATCAACAACTCGGTTCCCTCCTACATCTACGATGCAGAGATCAAAGGTAAGTTTGACTACTCCCTGACCGATACCTTTATGGGCTTCCACTGCGGCAATACCCCCAGCTGCAAGATGTGCGCCGACCGCGCCATCAAGTATCAGCTGATTCAGCATCGTGTGCTGGAGCCGGAAGGCAGCGAGCCGGATATCTCCCGCGGTACTCTGGAAGGGGACATCGCCCCCAGCGATATCACCTTCTACCGTCTCCAGTGCGACAGCGAGGGCAATCTCAAGAGCTACATCGCTCAGGGCGAGGTGCTCCCGGTTGCCACCCGTTCCTTTGGCGGCATCGGTATCTTCGCCATCCATGAGATGGGCCGGTTCTATCGCCATGTGCTGGTGGAGGGCCGTTATCCTCACCACGGCGCTGTGGCTTTCGGCCATGTAGGCAAGGCGCTCTTTGAGGTGTTTAAGTTCCTGGGTGTGGAGACCGTCAGCTTTAACCAGCCTGCGGGTATGCTCTATCCCTCGGAAAACCCGTTTATGAAATAAACTGCCTCGGCGGTGAAATGACAGCAAAAAAAATCGGCCTTCCATACGGAAGGCCGATTTTTTTGAGCAGAGTATCCGGATGCCGGCAAAGGCGTTTTTCAGCGATGATTTAGCGGAGCGCTGGTAACCACCACATAGTCGGCCCGTGTTGTGTAAAAATGGAGATAGCCATTGCGATCGATGCTGTATGACGGATCAACAATCTGGACATAGGTATTGGTGCGGGGATTATAGCTATAGAAATAGAGGCGATTGGTATCAAAGCCGGTCAGATCTACCTTTGCGGCAATGCGAAGACGCATTCCATAGCTTTCCTCCTGATCCAGTTTCAGTACCAGCAGACGGTTGGAAAAATATTTTTCAAACAGGTTCTCTACCTTCTGGTCTGAGATGGTGCCGCCGGGATAAATATCTCGGGTTGCACGGGAAGGATCCACATATACCCGCAAAAGGACACGATTCCCCTCTACAGTATCACCATAAAGCATGGGGGCAACGGAGAGACGATCCCCCTGTGCGGCTACGGAGCGCATGGTACTCAGCGGGAAATAGTAGGCGTTGCGCACTTTGAGGATGGCGGTCTCACCGGAATTCAGTTGCTGTGCCGCTTTTGTCAGGGCAGTATTTGCCTGGGAGGCTGTATATGCCACAGGTTCTGCGGGCAAAGTCTGAACCGTGGAAGTAAAGCGGCGATCCTCTTCTTCGTCGTCATCGTCATCATCGTCGTCATCGTCATCATAATCGTTGTCGTTATCGACGGTGTAGTCAGGGATGGAAGGAGTTATGTCTGGGATAGGATCGGTGTCTGGGGTAGGATCGGTGTCCGGGGTAGGATCGGTGCCGGGGGTAGGATCGGTGCCGGGAGTAGGATCGGTGCCGGGAGTAGGATCGGTGCCGGGGGTAGGATCGGTGCCGGGGGTAAAGGATAGATCACATTCTGTATAAGCGTTGTCTCCATTTCCATCGGTTGCTTTAAAATTGAGATAGTAGGATATCCAATTTTCTTCTCTATTTCGGATTTTGATTTCATTTCCGACAATCTCTAAATGATCAAGCATGGCGCTGTTGATGACCGTATAGTGGACATCTCCGACAGCATTTTCGGTGGAGATGGTTGCGATGGTAGTCCCTGCTTCTACCGGGAAGGTTAGAGCATCGACGGGGGTGATCTTCACCGTGAACTCACCCTCCTGCGGCGCAAAGGTGTATTCGGCTTCGCTCCTGACGGTACCAAAGCCGATGGCCGAAGCACTTATTTCAATGGTTTTGGTGGGGTGATCGTTGCCCGAATCTCGGGTAAGGGTGAAGGTAACGGGCGCGGTACCATCTCCGGACATCGTATTGTTGACAGAATAGTAGATAGAGACCTCTGTCCCTTCCGGTACGGAGCCTTCAGGAAGGCCGATTGTCACTGAAACCTTTCCCTCTGCATCTGGTTCTCCAAATGTTACGACCGGCTCCGGAAGGTCGCAGATGGGGGTGAAGGAATTTCTACTCATCTCGATTATGTATTGTTTTCCTTCTGGGCGTTCTGGAGGGGTGATGGAGATGGTATAGATAGCATCAAAATCCGGTTCTGAGAGGGTGCATATTCCTTCGGGCGCACCGCCTGAAGTTGTTCTGGATTCAAGAGTAAATTCGCAAGGGTTGCTGTCCCCTTCTTTGGTGATGGTGATTTGGTCCTTGGTGAGTTGGTAGCTACTGATATACTCTGTTTGCGTTTGGTCATAGCCGTTGCCAACATGAATACGACAGCCGTTGGATTCGGAGCTTACGGTTATGTGTATGATTTCATTTCCGTTTTCGTCAAATTCTTGCGGTTGCGGTGCAGAACCAGCCCACACGGTAAATACCGAGGCGACCGTTATACAGCCGGTAATTAACCATGCGGTAAACTTTTTTCCCAGCGCTCTTTTCATTGTCTTTCCTCCTCTTTATGATCAATCGTTCCTATCTGAAGAACGATTGTACTTGTATATTACAACTAAAATTCTTAAAAGTCAATATATTAGGAACTATAGTTCAATAAAGATCGCAAAAAAATCGATACCATTGAAATAAGAGTAGGCGAGAGAAGTTGTTTTTTCTCTCGCCTACCATAATCAGGAAGGAGTTTCCCTCGGGGATCAGGGAAAGCAAAAGTATGAAGGAAAAACGACCATTCAATCTACAAATGGGCGAACGCATTGCGCGAGCCCGTACCTTCCGGGAGCTTTCCAGAGAACGTCTGGCGGAACAGGCAGGAATTACAGACCGGTTTCTCTATGATATTGAGAGCGGACGAAAAAGCTGTACGGCGGAGGTGCTGTTTCATCTTTGTAAAGCACTGGACGTCTCAGCGGATTATCTGCTCAGCGGTGAGATTGCCGACGAAAAAACAGATTTGGTGGAGCTGGTGGTGCTGCTGACCCAACTGCCGGAGGAAAGCCTTCCGTATCTGTTGGAGATCGTGAAAAGTTTTGGGAAATTTGCCGCCAAAAAAGCACAGCCTTTTGAATTTTGACGTTCAATCCCAGTGTCGATTGGCTGTTTTCAAACAGCACCGCAAAGGAACCAAAAAATGAAGAAAGGTTACCGGGAACCAACAAATGTGCGGTTCTCGGTAACCTTTTTTATGGATATTCAAAACGATCGGAAAAGGTGAAATTTTCGCTAACCTTTCCGCAAATTTTGGGAAGATGGCGCTTTTTTAGAACCCCTGCTGCTCCAACCATTCCACCGCCAGCTCAGCCCAGTGGGCGGTGTGAGGGATGTTTTCATGACCATAGCTGCCGTCATAGAGCCCCTGGCCGTGTCTGCCCCCGGAGAAGGTATGTAACTCAAAGGGAATTCCCCGGTCCGCCAGCGCCGAACCAAAGTTCATCGCATAGCGGGGATCGTCGTCGTTGGTCTGGAAGATAAAGAAGGGCGGGGCGTCGTTGCGCATACAGGCCAGCGGATCCACCATGGCGGCTTCCCGCTGCGCCTGGAAATCATAGGTCAAACGATAGAGCATGGAGGCGCGGGCCATGGCGCCATAAAACAGCAGCGCCGCATCGGGACGGCTGGACATCCGCTCGATGGGGTCTGCGGCGTCAGGATTGCCGGAGTCAAAATGGGTAGCCGCCAGGGCGGTGAGCATTCCACCGGCAGAAAAACCGCTGAGGGCTATCTTATCGGGGAGGATGTTCAGCTCTTTTGCGTGATACCGGACCCAGCGCACCGCCCGAAGGCCGTCGGCACAGGAATCCATGCGGGTATGGGGGATACAGCGGTAGTCCAGGATGGCGGCATGGATGCCGGCGCGCTGAAAATACTCGGCCACCGGTTTCCCCTCCTGACGGGATTTGGCGGTAAAACCGCCGCCGGCCGCGATGATGATCAGGCCGCGTTTTTTCTCCTGAGGGGCTGCCGGGAAGAATGCAATGCGGGGCTGGGTCTGGCCGGAGGAGGGAATAAATCCGGGAGCTCCCTCCTCCCACAGTGGAACGGGACGGATTCCCTGGGCGTCAAGTTCCTCCCACATTTGTTTCCATCCGGCTTCCCGGTCGCGTTTGCGTTGTTCCAGTTGGGCTTCGGTCATGGATAGATTCCTCCTTCTTGGGTTTTGATTGCCGCACCGTGTTGTGCGGTTATCCTTTCCATTCGATGATAACGCTTTTTGAAAGGAAAATCAATGCAGTTTTATCGGGAAAATATCTATCGCACAGCATCGAAGAGAGAAAAGCCTTTGCCAAGGTAAGTTTTTTAGAAAATCAGGCGCATATCATACCAGACGGCCCCGCCATGTACCGACTGGGAAATTCCTTCGTTTTGGTAGCCGAAGGAGCCATAGTATGATAGGAGATGCTCTTTGCAGGTGAGGATCAGCCCTTTTCGTCCCTGCTTCCGGGCATTTTCGATGAAAGCGTTCATCAGCGCCGCCGCGATCCCCTGACGGCGGTATGCCGGCAGAACATCCAGCCCAAAGATTGCCTGATAAGCCCCGGCGGGGTTGTGCAGCGAAACATCTTCAAACATCTCGTCGGAGATGGTGGAATGGTCGGTAACGCTGCCGTTGATAAAGCCGATGATCTCACCGGTGTCCTCCCGCTGCGCCACCAGAAAGGACTGGGGAAAGGCAGCTATGCGCTGTGCCAGGGAATGGGGGGTGGCAGCTTCCGCGGCGGGAAAGCAGACGGCCTCCACCTGGATGATGGCCTCCAGCTCCAGGGGATCGTCGGGATGGACGGTGCGGATACGGTATTGCAGTTGCATACGGTTGACTCCTTTATGGTATTGGAAGAAAAAGGATTTCTTCCTTTGGTCGATAGGATTGGTTGTGTCCATTTGGATATGGAAATATGCAGATATCCAACACATCCGCTCCATCTGCTGCTATCTGGTGATTTTTCTCGCTTCCAGATAAAATCGTTTGTCACAGGCATGTCCCATGGAGAAGGTCTTTCTGGGAAGCACGCCGTCCAAAAGTACGGTGGGGAACAGCTGGTCCTTTTCCATTGCAGGAAGCAGGAAGGAGATGGAATGGGGCTGCATACTCAGCTTGACTGCCACATCATCCCCATGAATATAATCGATCTCTCCGCCATGCTCTTTCTGATAACGATCCAGGAAGTTTTGCAGGGTAGCTACCGGAAGGTTTCCGCTGGTGCGGCATAGATACAGCGGCATCGATTTTCCTGCCACCACAGCGGTAATCCGCTGTGCGCCGGGCTGTGGCAGCTCCGACGCCTCACAGTGTTGTTTAAGCGCCTGCAAGAGTTTTTCAACCTCCACACCGGTGACAAAGCGATGCACCGGTTCAAATTGTAGCGAATCGTCATGGAGGTTGACCACCTCCACCAGCGCATACCGTGCAGGATGATTTTCCCACTGCTCTCTGGGAAGGGTCTGCTTGAGCCGCTCATAACAGGCTTTGGCGGTGGCCAGGGAATGGTTTCCATCCCCCACTGCAAACAGCAGCGGCGGTGTATCCGGGGGCAGAGCGTATCGGGCGGCAAAATGTTCCGGGGCCGCCAAATGTTGCAGCGCCTGGGTAATCTGTTGTTGCCGGTCAGAATCCACCAGATATCCCTTGACGGCGCCGCTGTCCATCATCAGCGGAAAGTCATAGACCTTGGTCAGCAGCTCCTGGGAGGCTGCCTGTGCCAAAGGTTCTATCACTGTGCGCTGAGCATCGTCGATCAGCATCATGACATGGGGCAGTTCCAGACAGGCGTCCTGCCGGATTTTGACGCGGGGAGGAATCCGTTCCAATACCGTTCCCTCGGTGGCGCGAATCAGCGAATGGCTGGAAGGAAGATAGTCGTAGTCCTCCAGATCCACCATGCCGATCAGCCCCCGGCGAACACTGCCTGAGGACAGGGTGCGCTCCAGATACAAAAAGCAATGGGGATAACAGAGAAACAGATTTCGGGAGAGATAATCTTTCATATGGGCGGCGATGGCGTCGATGCGCTGCTGCACATCCGGTTCGCCCAGATATATCTCAGGCAGCGTAAGGCGCAGGGTGGAGGGCGCTTGTCCCACCAACCGTTCCACCGCCTGCCAGTATTCCGGCTGGGAGGTGTACTGATCGCAGGCCACGCAGGCCCATTTTTGCATCTCTGCCGCTGTGATATGTTGGGGGTCCGGAAGCAGCAGATCGGCAGGATAAAAAGCGGTATGGTACATAATGGAGCCGTCCTTTCTTTTCGGAATCTTTTCCGGGAGAGGAAAACCAGAAAATATATCGGAAAACGACTCAATTATAGCATATTCCCCATTGTGATGCAAAAATATGTCGCGGACAAAGAGCTTTTGCCCGCGCATTTTCTTTTCTACGGTTGTACGGGATGGTGTTTGAGTTTTTCATATTTTTCCCTGGTAGCCATTCCGCCGCGGATGTGTCGTTCGGATTTGTTTTGATCCAAAACCTGTTTGACCTGCTGGTACAGCGCATAATTTTGTTTTCTGAGCCGCTCGGAGACGTCCTTATGTACCGTAGATTTGGAAATTCCGAAGATTTTTGCCGTCCTTCGAACTGTGGCCTTGTTCTCCACAATATACAGAGCCAGCTGCACCGCTCGCTCCTCCGGTAAACCTTTCACCTGTTCTCACACCCTTACTGGAGAGTCGATATCTCTGGTTTTAGTATATGCCCAGGGAAAACGCAGATAGAACCGTGGGGAAGGGTTGCGAAAAAAGATCTCCAACGGAAAAGCATCCGCCGGCTATTTGGCAAAATTTTTCTTTGCGCCAATCGCCAAATTTTATAAAATATTGCTGTATTGATTTTCATGTAAATACAGCGGATGGCAGCATGATGGATGGATATTATCTTTTCTCTTGATGAAAAAAAGGTATAAAATTGATATATAAGCATATATTTCCAAAAAAAATGTATAATATGCAAGATAAATATAGCTTTTGTACCGTACTGAATGTTGGCTTTGTAGAACTGTTTTTAATAATATTGCGCTTTTCGAGCAGATATGACATAATACCAGTGCGTTGTGACGGCGCTGCCGTGGCAACCGGAGAATTCTCTTGATACCGTATTTGGTTATACAGGGGCGTAATCATTTTAAATGAGCTTCCTGTGCTTGACAAAATAGAGGATCCGACAAGTTGTTGGGGAAAGGAGTTTCTTCTGTGCATGAAGAAAAGGATACCATAGAGATCGATCTTTCCGCACTGCTGTATGCGGTTTGGAAACGAATATGGCTGGTTGTTGGAGCGGTGCTGTTGGGGGCGGCGATGGCGTTTTCCTATGCTGCGTTTTTTGTGACGCCTCTGTATCAGGCCAGAGCGATGATGTATGTCAACAACAGCTCCATTTCGGTGGGCAATACTTCATTGAGCATATCCTCCGGTGAACTCTCCGCAGCGCAGAGCCTGGTGAAAACCTACATCGTCATCATGGAAAGCCGGCAAAATCTCAACGCCGTCATTGAGCAGGCACAGCTGCCCTATACCTACGAGGAACTGGTGGAGATGATCTCCGCCTTCCCGGTCAACGATACCGAGGTCTTTGAGATTGTGGTCACCAGCCAGGACCCTGCCGAGGCGGAGCGGATTGCCAACACCATCGCGCAGATTTTGCCTGAGAAAATCTCCGAGATTGTGGAGGGCAGCTCGGTCAAGATTGTTGACTATGCCATTGTCCCGGCTTATCCGGTCTCTCCCAGCGTGACGGCCTATACCCTGGTGGGATTCTTATTGGCCGGAGCGGTGAGTGTGGGACTGATCATCATTCTGGAACTGCTCAGCGATTCCATCCGCTCGGAGGATTATCTGATGCAAACGTATGATCTTCCGGTGCTGGCGGTGGTACCTGCGATGCAGCAGATCAAGAAAAAACGGCGGAAAGTCCGTTCGTATTTCAAACTGAAACGAATAGGAAGAAAGAAAACTCATGTTTTGGAATCGTACTAAAAAAAGACAGAAAATGTTCCCGGATGTTGGAAGGGAACAACAGAGCATGATTGGAAAAAGTTTAAATTTTTCCGCTTCGGAGGCATATAAGCTGCTGCGAACCAATCTGATTTTTTCCTTTCCCGAGGAAAAAATCGGGCGGATCGTTGGGGTGACAAGCTCCTTCAAAGGAGAAGGAAAAAGCATCACCACCATCAACCTGGCCTATACCATAGCCCAGACCGGCAAAAGGGTACTGCTGATCGAATGCGATTTGCGTATTCCAACGGTAGCAAAACGGCTCAATCTGCGGGTGGTTCCGGGACTGTCCAATCTGTTGGTGGGACTGAGCGAGTTGGAGGATGTGATTCAGCACGGCGTCATGCTCAACACCCTGGACGTGATGGTCGCAGGGGATATCCCACCCAATGCGGCGGAACTGCTGGAATCCGAACATATGAAATCGCTTCTCAGCCATTTGGCGCCTCAGTATGATTATATCCTGTTGGATTTACCTCCGGTCACAGTGGTATCCGACGCGCTGATTGTTTCAAAGGTGGCACAGGGGATGGTTGTGGTGGTCCGCCAGGAGTATGCCAGCAAATCAGGACTTGCACAGACCATGCGCCAACTCAAACACGCCAATGCCAAGGTACTGGGGTTTGTCTTCAACAGCGTCAGCGACGGTGCAGGAAGCTACCGCAAGTACGGGAAATACGGCCAGAAATCGTATGGAGGGGAGTATGGCTATGGCAGTCAAAGCGGGATTTCCAACGAATAGATGGATGGTGGATTTTCATACCCACGTTCTGCCCCAAATGGACGACGGAAGCAGAGATGTGCAGCAGTCGCTGCTGATGCTCTCGGCGTCCCGGGAACAGGGGGTGGGCTGTGTGATCGCAACCCCGCATTATTACGCTCATCGGGAGACCCCTGAGGCTTTTTTGGTTCGACGGGATCGAGCGGAGCAGCAGCTGCGCGGCGCTATGGAAAACCAGACGTTCCCAGAGCTTCGCGTCGGCGCGGAGGTGCGGTATTACGAGGGGTTCGGACATACCCGAATGTTGGAACGGCTGAAAATACATGGTTCCAACCTCCTGCTTTTGGAGATGCCTTTTGTCTGCTGGAACGACAGGATGCTGGGGGAAATTCGTTTTGCTCAGGAAAATCTAAATTGTACTGTGGTGCTGGCCCATATAGAGCGGTATCTGCGGTACCAGAGAGACCCCCAGCTGTGGGAGAAACTTGGGCAGATGCAGCTACTGATACAGGCAAGCGCCGCGGCGTTTCTCTCGCTGTCCACAAGGGGGAAGGCTCTGCGGATGTTGCGGACCGGGAAAATCCATCTGCTCGGTTCCGACTGCCACGATCTCTCCGGACGTCCGCCCAACCTGGGGATGGCGCTGGATGCGATTGAGCGCCGTCTGGGAGAGGAACCGCTGGAGCGGTTGCATCAACTCCATCACAGGATGTTGAAATAAAATTACATTGCGAAAGGAAAATGATCATGAAAAAAATTACTGCTGTTTTGACGGCATTGTTGGCGGCTATGTCGCTGACCGTTTCGGTTTCGGCCGCACAGTTCACCGCCAGTGTGGAAGGCAAGGACGCCCCCGCCCTGGCGCCAATGACAACGGCAACCGGTGAAGCGGCGGGAGCGCTGCTGTACGATGCGTCTGGAAATGAGGTTCGGGGAATCAGCGAAACCAGCTTGACCATCACCCCGGTCTCTCAGATTGGCGATGCATCCTCTGAGATTGGCATGGCGCTGCAGTCGGCATATGAGCAGCTGAGCGCAGCCGATTCTCTGGAAGAGATCATCCCGGACATCGGAAAGGTGTTGGAGACGCTTTCTCCGGATCTATCTGTGGAGGATTTGGTGGTTCGGGATCTGTTTGATATCAGCGTGGACGATGAGGTCAAAGCGCTGTTGGAGGATGGACATTCCATCGCGTTTACCTTTGCACTGGGGGTCAATACGGACGACGCGGTACTTTGCCTGCACAATTTCCAGGACGATCAGTGGGAGGTAATTGCACCGGAGAGAACCGTCAATAACGGAGACGGAACCGTATCGGTGACCTTTGACAGCTTGAGTCCCATCGCGTTTGCAGTAAAGCCCGCTGTGGAAGGAATCGCGCTTCCTCCCCAGTCGGAAAAGCTGGAGGAAGAACTGCCGCAGCAGTCTTATGAGGAAATCTCCGTCATCGAAAATCAGCAGAGCGATTTACCCAGCTTCTCGGTGGATACCTTGGGTTGGAGCTTGCTGGGCGTGATGACGGTGGCTGTAGTGGGTGGATTCTTCTTCTTCAGCAGAAAGAAAAAGAACCAGGCATAATACTGGCCGTAGGAGGAAAAGAAATGTCCCATATCATGTCGAAAAAGCCATCGGCAATGCAGTGGTGGTTGCTTGTGCTTGTTTTGATGTTGACGGGAGGGGTTTTGGTGTGCGGCGCTGCTCTTTGGCAGTCCCGGAGCAAGGACCAGGCACAGCAGACACAGCAAGAGCTGGAGCTGTCTGCACAGCGCAGACGGGAGGGTTGGATCGAATTGGAACAGCAGTGGTACGCTCCCCGAAACGATATCTCCACAGTGTTGCTGGTTGGGGTGGATGAGATGGGACCGCTGGAAGATTCCGGAAGCTACAACAACAATAGCCAGGCGGATTTCTTATTGTTGGCGGTGCTTGATCACCGTGATAAGACGGTGACGGCGCTGCATCTCAACCGGGACAGCATGACCCAGATTCCGGTTTTGGGGGTGACTGGGCAACCGGCGGGCACCATCACCGGGCAGCTGGCTCTGGCGCATACCTATGGCAGCGGACTGGACGACAGCTTTCGAAATACCGTCAAGGCGGTTTCTACACTGTTGGGAGGCATAACAATCCATAACTATATTGGCATGAGCATGGGTGCAGTGCCGCTGATCAACGATCTGTTGGGCGGTGTAACCCTGACGGTGCTGGATGATTTCAGCCATCTGGATGCAGAGATGGTTCAGGGAGCCCAGTGTACTTTGACAGGAGAGCAGGCGCTCAGCTACCTGCGCATCCGAAAGGGGCTGGAGGACAGCAGCAACGTGCGGCGGATGCAGCGCCAGCAGCAGTATATCCAGGCTCTTTTCGAGCAGCTTCACCGGCAAAGTGTCCAAAGCCTTCCGTCTCTGGAACAGTTGGGAGCGCTTTCAGGATATCTGATGACCGATTTTCAGCTCAGTGAGCTGCAGCAGCTTTCCCGGCAGCAGAAGGAACCGTACCGCTTCCTTGGGGTACAGCAGATTGCAGGGGAGGCAAAGCAGGGAGAAGAATACATGGAATTTTATCCCGATGCCCAGGCGCTACAGCGGCAGGTCTTAAACCTTTTCTATGAGAAGCAGTGATTGTCGCAGCAAAAACCTCTGATTTTCCGTAAAATTTTGAATGGACCGCAGTGCTCAACGCAATTTTGCTTTTGCACTGCGGTTTTTTTATCGGAACAAGGGGCATCGAGAATGATTAGAAAGTTTTACAGTGGGAGGCGATCCGGCAGGTGAAGCGGCAAAAGAAACGGCTGTTGATTTATGGGCATTACTATCTGCCCGATATGGCGTCCACCGGCCAGCTCCTTGGGGAGCTGGCCCAGGGAATATCGGATGTCTTTGAGGTTACGGTGATCTGTGTGGTGCCCAGCTATCTGGGAACCATCCAGCCTCAGTATAAAACCCGGTGGTTTTATCGGGAAGTGATCGACGGGATCAAGGTGCTGCGGATACGGGTCCCGGAGTTTGAGAAAAACAGCAAAATCAGCCGCATCCGAAATATCCTGGGATATTTTCTGGGAGCGCTGGCAGCCACCTTTCGGGTGGGGCCACAGGATTATGTATTTTCCATCTCCCAGCCGCCGGTTTTAGGCGGTTTGCTGGGGGTTTGGGGAAAATGGATGAAGGGCGCCAAATACATTTACAACATTCAGGATTTTAATCCCGAACAGATTCTGGCGGTGCAGTATGCCCGAAATACCGCAGCGATGAAGCTGCTGCTTTGGGCGGATAAATTCAGCTGCCGGCGCAGCGATCTGGTGATCACCGTGGGACGGGATCTGTTGGATACCTTATACCGGCGCTTCCCGGAAAAAAAGAAACCCAAAGCTGCGGTGATCCACAACTGGGCGGACGAAAACACAGTCTATCCTCTTCCCCCAACCGAGAGGGGGGTGGTGGAATTCCGCAAGCGCTATGGGCTGGAAAACCGGTTTGTCGTCATGTACAGTGGCAACATTGGGCTGTATTACGATCTGGAAAACCTGATTCGGGTGATGGAGCGGTTCCCCTCCGGGACCCAGGCGGCGGATGGCAGGGAGGTTGTCTTTGCTTTTGTGGGGGAGGGCTGTATGCTGGAGACCCTGATGGAGCATAAGCGGCTCCACGGGATGGAGAATGTGGTGTTTATCCCCTATCAGCGAAAGTCGGAACTGGCTTACAGTCTCAATGCCGGGGACCTTCACTGGTGCGTCAGCGCCAGGGGCATCAAGGGGGTGTCCTGCCCTTCCAAATATTATGGCCTTGCCGCAGCAGGCCGTCCGGTGCTGGGGGTGTTGGAAAAGGGGTCGGAGATCCGATGTCTGATTGAGGATGCCCAGAGCGGGCTGTGCTGTGACCCAGGAGATTACGAGGCGGTGGAAGCCCATCTCAGGTGGTTTCTCTCCCAGGCCGGGAGCGGCCAGGCGCAGCAGATGGGGATGCGGGGATATCGTTTTTTGCGGGAACATCTGAGCAAAGAGCGCAGCGTCGGAAGATACATCACGGCGATCTTGGACTGCTGAGAGAGGGGGAAAGGGACTGTGAAAAAGGTTTGCATGATTGCCTCCGGCGGGGGGCATCTGGAACAGCTTCGGCAGCTGACCGCGGTATCCCGGCGGTATGACTGTTTTTATGTGGTTCCCGATACCCCTTCTACCCGGCAGATGGCTGAAAAGCGGTATCTGGTACTGGATCTGGTGCGGAAAAACCGGTTACGGATGACGCTTCGGATGGCCCGGATGTTTGTTCAGCAGCTGGGAATCTTTTGGCGGGAAAAGCCGCAGGTGATTCTGACCACCGGCGCAGCCGTAGCCATCCCCATGTGCGTCATCGGAAAATGGATGGGTGCAAAGGTAATTTATATCGAGAGCTTTGCCCGCATCCATACCCCCAACCGCACCGGACAGCTGCTCTACCGGTTTGCCGACCTGTTTGTGATTCAGTGGGAACAGCTGAAAAAATATTATCCCAAAGCGGTGTATGGAGGGTCGATTTACGGATGAGGGTGCTGGTAACGGTGGGTTCTATGGCGGAGAAAAAATTCACCAGACTGTTTCAGGCGGTGGATGAGCTGTGCCGTCAAGGCGTTTTGCAGGGGGAGATGGTAACGGCCCAGGTAGGGTTTGACGGATATCGCTCCCGGTATTACCAGTGTTTTGATATGGTTTCCCGGGAAGCGTTTGAGGAGATGATCCGCCGGTCGGATCTGATCATCACCCATGCCGGTACCGGCACGGTGATCACCTGCCTGAAAAACCGAAAGAAGGTGATCGTTTTTCCTCGTATGGCGCAGTATGACGAGCATTACGATGACCATCAGCTGGAGCTGGCAGAATTGTTTTCCAGAGAAAACCATGTTTTGACGGCGCTGGATCTTCCCCAGCTCCTCCAGTGTATTTCCCAGCTCGATGATTTTCATCCTGCTCCCTTTCTCCCCGGGGAGAGCGCCATCAGCCGTCTGGTCATCGATTTCATTGAGAGGGAGCGGGAGAGTGGAAAGGGGAGGAGAAAATGGAGAAGGTGATTTCGGTGGTGATGATGGGAAACGCTCCCTCGGTCCGGGGAGGGATCACCAGCGTGATCTCCCAGCTTCGCCGCCATCCCTGGGAGAAGCAGGGGATTCGGATGGAGTTTATCCCCACCTTTCGGGGTGGGTCTCGGTTATCCAAGGTGAGTTACTTTGCCGCCGCTTTCTGTAAGCTGTGGTACCGGCTGAGGAAGGGGCGGGTGGATGTGGTACATCTGCATATGTCCCATAACGGCAGCTTTTGGCGAAAATATCTGCTGCACCGGCTCTGTGGAGTTTATGGGGTGGCGGATATCGTCCATCTGCACAGTTCCAGTCTGATGGAATTCTACCAAAATTCTTCCCCGGCCGTCCGCAGAAGGATTACCCGTCTGTTTTCCCAGTGTGCAGGGGTTGTGGTGTTGGGGGAGCGCTGGCGGCAGAGGGCTATCCAAATTGCGCCTGAGGCGGTGATCTATCCGCTGCCCAACACCGTACTTATCCCCCCATGCAGTTCCCAGCAGCAGGTCCATAGGGTAACCTTTCTCTATCTTGGGGTGCTGGTGGAGCGCAAAGGGGTTATGGATTTGTTGACGGCGGTGGCGCAGCTGCGCCGGGAAGAAGCGTTTGATGGGAGCAACGCTCATTTTGTCATCGGTGGCAGCGGCGAATGTGAGCATGAGCAGCAGCTGCGCCGGTATGCCGCTGAACATGAGTTGGAGGATATGGTCACCTTCACCGGCTGGCTTTCTCCCCAGCACAAGGAGCAGCAGCTGTTGTCCAGCCAGGTGCTGGTGCTTCCCTCCTACAACGAGGGGCTTCCCGTTGCGGTTTTGGAGGGGATCAGCTATGGATTGGCGGTGGCGGCTACCGATGTGGGGGATGTGTCTCAGGTGGTGCGGGACGGGGAGAACGGATTTTTGTTTGCACCGGGAGATATCGAGGCGCTCAAGCGCTGTCTGCGCGCTCTGATGCAGTCCTCCCTCCGGGAAAGGATGGGGGCGAAATCCCGGGAGATGGCCCGGCAGCAGTTGGATGAAAGAAGCTATTTTGCGCGTCTGGCGAAGATCTATGCCGTCGCGGCGGAAAAGAGAGGGGAAAAAGATGGGGAAAACGATCGGGATATGCGCCTGCTATGACACCAAAAATTATGGCAGCGTGCTCCAAACACTGGCGACGGTGGAACAGTTTCAGGATCTGGGATGGGAATATGAGATCATCCGGTATACCCGAAAACCTACCTTTTCCCTGCTGTGCCGGTCCTGGCGTCGCATCCCCTCCTGGATATCCGGGCGGGTTCGGGGATACCGGCAGCAGGCGCAGCTTAACCGGCATCCGCTGCTGCGGCAGGAGGTTCGGCTGAGAAATCAGCGCTTTGCACAGTTTGTAAGCCGGAACTTTCCTCGGATGTCTCCCCGTTACGATACCTTCCGTCAGCTGCAAAGGGCAGCCAAGAGGTACGACGCAGTGCTGGTGGGCAGCGATCAGCTGTGGAATCCCAAAGGATTTACCACCGGATTTTATACCCTGGACTTTGTCCCGCTTTCGGTGCCCAAGATCGCCTATGCCACCAGCTTTGGGGTGGGAGAGATTCCCCGCCATCAGCGAAAGCGGGCCCAAAAATTCCTAAACCGGATAGAATCCATCTCGGTGCGGGAACTGCGGGGGGCGGAGATGGTATATGCGCTCACCGGGCGCAGGGTTCCCACTGTAGTGGATCCCACTATGCTGCTGCACCGGTCGGATTGGGATCGGCTGATTCCGCCTCAAAGGCTGGTGGAAGGGAGATATGTCTTCTGTTATTTTCTGGGAGACCAGCGCCAGCATCGGAAGATGGCGGAGGCTTTTGCCCAAAAGATGGGATGCCGGACGGTTACCATCCCTCATCTGGATGCGTTTGTGCCAGGGGATCTTTCTTTCGGAGATCTACAGCTGACCGCTTCGTCGCCGGAAGATTTCCTCAACCTCATCCGGGGTGCAGCCTATGTCTGTACCGATTCCTTTCATGGCACCGTCTTTTCCCTTTTGTATCATAAGCCCTTTGCCACCTTCCTTCGGTATTCTCATGCCAGCCGGGATTCCCGCAACAGCCGCATCGACAGCCTGCTGCATCAGACGGGGCTGGAACAGCGCAGGGTGACGTCGTTTGCCCCAGGGACGCTGGAACAGATTTTTTCCGTCCCCATCGATTATGCGGCTGTGGACGCCAGGATATCCCAGATGGTGCAGGCGTCCAGAGAATATCTCAAAGGCGCGTTAAAAGACGCGGAGGAAAAATGGTGAGGCGCCCACCGAGAGCGCTATGAAACGGATTAACGGTGGAAAGATATCACCAGAATGCTTTGCGAGAAGGAGGTTTGCATCGGGATGAATCGGAATAGAGGCTGTTTTCCTCTGGATAGGCAGGCCCAAACGGAAAAGGCGCAGCCAATCCGGGTGCTGCATATGGCGCCGCTCTCCACCGGAGGGATCACCAAGCTTACCGTCACCCTCAACGCCCTGATGGACCCTGAACAGGTACGGTTTGATTATCTGGTGTTTCGGGACCAAACAGAGTTTATGGAGTCGCAGGCATTGGCGCTGGGCGGACAAAAGCAGGTGGTGAATCTGGAGGGAATCTCCAATCCTTTGATTCGTCTGGCAAAGAAGATGACGGGGATGGTGCGCCTGATGCGGCGGCAACGGTATGATGTGGTACATGTGGACGCCTCCACCCCTTACGACGTGACGGTGGCGCTGGCAGCCAAAGTGGCCAGAGCGCCGGTGATTGTACTGCACGCCCACAACGACTCCTTTCACGGAGGCAATTTTCTCAGAAACCTGTCCATGCCGCTGTTTCGCCGGATGATGCCTTATCTCTGTACCGATTTTATGGCGGTATCCCGTTCGGCGGCAAGGTTTATGTTTCCCCCAAAGGTGTTTTCCTCAGGGCGATATACCGTTGTCAAAAACGGGGTATTGACCCAGCAGTATGAATATAGTCCCCGAAAAAGAGAAGAGGAACGCTTTCGTCTGGGACTCTCCCCGGAGCATTTTGTCCTGGGACATATCGGACGTTTTGTGCCGCAGAAAAACCACGGCTTTCTTCTGGAAGTTTTTGCAGCGCTGCATCAGCAGCACCCCCAATCGCGGTTGCTGCTGATAGGGGAAGGCCCTCTGCTGCCTCAGATTCGGCAGCAGGTTGCGCAGAAGGGCCTTACGCAGGCGGTGATTTTTTACGGAGTCACCCACGATGTATCTCATGTGCTATGCGCCATGGATGCCTTTGTGTTCCCTTCCCGGTTTGAAGGGCTGGGAATAGCCGCTGTGGAAGCGCAGATTGCCGGGTTACCAGTTTGGTGCTCCCAGGCCATCCCGCCGGAGGCTAGGATTTCCCACACCTTTCAGGTGATTAAGGGATGGGATGCCGGTGGGTGGGCCTGCTCCATCTGGAACGGCAGGGACGCTGCGCGCAATCTGTCTGGTCCCCAGCAGGGGGAACAGGCCGGATATGATCTGCGCAGCACGGCAATACAGATGCAGAATTTTTATCGGAGAAGGGTAGAGCAAGGGTATGCGCGTCAAGATGGATTACAATAAAACCTGTATATTTTTGGGGGTGTGCTGGCTGTTTCTGGAGCAGGGGTTTTATCTGCTGCCGGAAAAGATCGGCCTTGTGTCCTTGCGGGATATTGCGGTACTGCTGCTGGTGGGATATCAGCTGTGGTTTTATCTCAGACGGCCGGCGTTGCCCCGGTGTAAAGGAGACCGGTTTGTGCTTTTGGGTTTCTCCTTTTTGCTGCTGGTGCTGATCGCCGCCGTCATGGCGTATTTTCACTGGGATCAGGGATTTCTCTCCAGCATTTTGCCTCAGCGGTATCTCATCGCCATTTTTCCTCTGTACTTTCCCCTGAAATCCGCCATCCAGGAGGGAAAGGTTTCCTCCCAACAGCTGCTCTCCGGTATTTTGCTGCTGGGAAAGGTTGAGCTGGTGGTGATGATGGTTCAGTTTTTTGCACAATTTTCCGGTGTCTATTTTCTTACCTGTGACTATAACAGTGCGATGTATACCTTTACCCGGTTTGGTATTGATGGCACCACCATGCTCTTTGTGATGTTTTATGAAATTTCCAATCTATTTCGACGCGGGAAAAAAACGGTCCGCTCTCTTCTCTGGATTGGAATGGGATGTGTCTTTTTCTTTTTGATGTGCCAAACCCGTATGACGCTGCTGGGAATCTGTGCGGCTGTCGCCATTTTTTATCTCACCCTCAAAACCGGTATCCGCAAAAAAATGGCGGTTACCTTGGTGATGGGATTGGCAGCCATAGCCGTTTTTCACACCACCCTGTTTCAGGATACCATTTATATTCGGCAAAGCGGCGCTCGAAATACCTTTGATATTCGTCAGTCCGCCATCTCCTTTTATCTGGATGAGCTGAAGGAATCCCCGGTGTTTGGAAAGGGCGGATATCCCAACAGCGTGCGTGCCAATCTGGATCGGGGCAAATCTGCTGGATATAACCTCAACGACAACGGTATTTTTGGGTTTTTGTATCTGTATGGGATGCCGGGAGCACTGTGGGCCGGGGGAATGTATTGGATCATGCTGAAAAAGGGGCGGAAAGCCATCCGGCAAAAGGAGAACAGCGTTTATCTCATGTTTCCGGTGTATCTGTTGGCGGTGTCCGCCACCGAGATTCATTGGTACTGGATTGGCTCCACCGCACTGACGACAGTACTCTTTTGGCTGATTTTGCAGCATCCTTCTGACGCCAATCCTCAGCCGTGTCAAGTGCGGCCCAGCGGTTCTCAAAATTCATCCGATCTGCCGGAAACGGCGACGGGTAAGGAAAGGAGAGATTTTTCTGAAGGTGGTTCATTTTGAATCGGGTCTGGGAAACCAGATGCTGTGTTATGCGGAATATCTTTATATGAAGGAACAGTCGGGGGATCGCTGCTATGGGGAACGGCTGGTATATGAAATTCCCTCCTGTGGCGAAAGAATCAGCCAGTGGAACGGTTATGAGCTGGATCGGATCTTTGGCATTGCGGTCGCGGATATCCAAAGCGTCTTTTCTCCGGATCAGTACAAAGCCATCGTATCTCAGGTGGAGAAAAGCCGGTTTTGGGAAGATGGGTGGCAGTACGATCAAGCGATTTTGCGTGCCTTTGCCGCCCAGGGGCTGGTACTGGAAAACTACACAATGCCCTTTGAGACCGGGAGACCGTCTGCAAAGAAGAAGCTCACGATGGCGCTGGAAAGATCCTGCAAAGGGTATGCAGTATGGACCAGGAAGCGGCGGATCAAAGCGATGGAGCGGGATCCTCGTCCCGCCCGGAGACAGCAGCTGCTCACCCAGGTCGCGCAAAGTCCACACAATGCCTATTGTGGACAGACACTCACCTATATGTACCGCCTTCCTGAGGTTTCCCGGCTGGACGAGGCCCTTCATCAGGCCTTTCAGTTTCCTCCTTTTGCCGGTGAGAAAAACCGGTGGCTAGCCCGAACCATTGCGGGTGCCTCTGCGGTGGCCATCCATGCCCGCCGCGGGGATTTCCTTTCCCACAACGGGGTTTTGTATACCGGCGGTTATTTTCAAAAGGCGGTGGAATACATCAAAAGCCAGGTTCAACAGCCGCTGTTTTTGATCTTTTGCGACCCTGGCAGTATGGACTGGTGTCGAAAAAACAGCAAAATTTTTTCTTTGGATCTGCAGAAAGACCGGGTGTTGTTTGTGGACTGGAATCAGGGGAAAGAGAGTTTTCGGGATATGCAGCTGATGTCCCTTTGCAAACACAATATCATTACATCCAGCTCTTTTGGATGGTGGGGCGCTTTCCTCAATGCGCATCCGGAGAAGATTACCATCTCCCCGGATCCCAGGGTGAGAACCACCATGTGGCTGTAAGAATCAACATTTGGATGGGAAAGGAGGTGCCCGGATGGAATCATCCAAATCGATACGACAAAATATGCTGATGAATATGGCGCTTACCGTCTCCAATCTTCTCTTTCCGCTGATCACCTATTCCTATGTGGCCAGAATCCTGCTTTCCCAGGGAACAGGGCGGATTGCTTTTGTCCAGTCGGTGCTGACCTATTTTTCTTATCTGGCCTCGCTGGGAATCGGAGGGTATGCCACCAGAGAATGCGCAAGGGTTCGCCACGACAGATATCAGCTCTCTGTGGTGGCGGGGGAAATCTGGAAGATACAGCGCATTGCCACAGCGCTTTCCTGCGCAGCGCTGGCGATTACGGTTTTGGCAGTACCCCGGTTTCGTCGGGAAGGCTTGCTGTTTGCCGTGATGGGGCTTTCCATTCCGCTGCAGACGCTGGGTATCCCCTGGCTGTATCAGTCGCTGGAAAAATATAGCCATCTGGCGCTGCGCTCCATTGCCTGTAAGATGTTGGGTGTTGTTCTCACCTTTCTGTTTGTCAAAACCAAGGAGGATGTGGCACTCTATGGAGCCATTACTGTCTTTACTTCCGGCGTTCCTTCGCTGCTCAACCTGTTTTTGCTGCCCAGATATCTGGATTTCCCCTCGATTCCAATCCGAGCGCTGAAAAAACATCTTCGGCCCATCTGGATTTTCTTTCTCTCCACCCTGATGATCTCCCTTTGCAGCCAGTTTGATACGGTAATGCTGGGATTCCTCAAGGGGGATGACCAGGTGGGGCTCTACCATGCTGCGCTGAAAATGAAAGGGGTGGTGCTGTCGCTGTCGGTGGCGGTGACTTCGGTGCTGATTCCACGCATTTCCCAGTATGTTGCCGGGGGAGAACATCGGGCGTTTCGGCAGCTGCTGCTGAGTTCCCTGCGGGTGAGCTGTGTGCTGCTTTTGCCTCTTTCCGTTTTTGTGGCTATCTTTGCCCGGGACCTACTGCTGGTGGTTTGCGGGGAAGGTTTTCTCGATGCAGTCCCTGCTTTGGTGCTGCTGATGCTGTGCTGTTTGGTCCTTTCGCTGACCAATCTGCTGGGCAATCAGATCCTGATTCCCAAGGGGATGGAAAAACGGTTTACCGCCGCGGTGACGCTGGGAATGGGGATCAACATTCTCCTCAATCTGCTGTGGATTCCCCGGTTTTCCGTGGGCGGCGCCGCTTTTGCCACCCTGATTACCGAGCTGTTCCATCTGTATTGGCTGGGGATGGGATGTAAGCGTGAGGTCCGGTATCTGTGGCGTAAGCTCCGGGCGAACATCTATCTCACAGCGCTGGCCGCGGCGGTGCTGATGGTTTTTCTGCTGCAAAGGGCGACGGGGGAAATGCCGGTGATCCTGCGGCTGGCTGTGGGGGCCGGAAGTTTTTTCGGCTGCTATTTTTTGGTGCTGCTGTGGAGGAAGGAACCGCTGACAAAGCAGCTGAAGGCGTCCCTGCTCTCCCGGCTCGGAAAGTGGTAAGGCGTTTATAAAAAACCCGCCAGGCAAAGCAATTTTCGCTTTGCCTGGCGGGATCTGGCGTTGGCGTTATTTTTTTACAGCAGCTGGCTGACAGCGGTCAACAGTCAGCGGTTAGCCGCCGTAACGGGTGAGAAACTTTTGAAAGAAGAGAGGGCCGGAAGTAATCTGATCCACCGGCATACACTCGTTGGCGCTGTGGGCGGGGCCGTAATCGCTGTTATGGTAGAAGGAACCGAAGCGATAGATGTTTTCACAGATGTTGCAGTAATAGCGGGAGTCGGTTCCCCCCAGCAGATAGCCCGGGGTGGCAATGATCCCCGGATACATCTCCTCCGAAATACTTTGCAGCAGCCGGTAACCCCAGGAGTCGGTGGGGGAAACAGGGGTAGCCTCGTTGCCCTTGACCAGGGTGACCTCCACCCCCTCCGGCACCAAAGACAGGAAGTGCTGCCTGATATCTTCCAGGGAGTCCCCCTCCAGCGGCCGGGTGTTGATGGTTACCGTAACCTTTTCCGGAAGGATGTTGGCCTGAGCGCTGCCCTGGGCCATGGTGATGGCGGTGGTGGTGTGGAACATGGCGGCCAGAGCGGGATTGTTTTCAAACTCCTCCAGCAGCTGAGGCCAGTTGCCGGAGACATCGCACAGCAGCTTTCCCAGCGCATCTTTCCGATGGGGAGCCAGCGTTTCCAGTTTTGCTTTTACTGCGTCGGTGATACGGTAAGGCATCTGGTGTTCCTCAATGGCGGTGATGGCTTTGGCCATCTGATAAAACGCCCCTTCCTTGGGTGGAACGCTGGAATGGCCGCCTTTGTGGGTATAGGAGAGCAGATAATCTGCGTAACCTTTTTCCGCAACGATGATTTCACAGATATCCCCGTCGATTTTCTGAGAGGCGCCGGAACCGCATCCGCCGCATTCATCGATCACACAGCCCAGACGAACCCCACGCTGCTGCAGGGTGTCGGCGATCAGCTTGGCGGCAGGACCCTTTCCACCCATGATCTCCTCGTTGTAACCATAGGCGAGATACAGGTCGTAATCCGGACAAAAGCCGGATGCAATCAAATCCTCCAGCGCTTCCATGTGGGCCATGATGTTGTTTTTGGAATCGGTGGTACCCCGTCCCCAGAGCTTTCCCTCTGCCACCTCGCCGGAGAATGGCGGATATTTCCATAGTGTGTGGTCCCCTTCCGGGACAACGTCCTGATGGGCCATCAGCAGCAGCGGAAGCTGTTTGGAGCGTCCGGTGCCTTTCCAGTGGTAGAGCAGCCCGGCGTAGCCGATGATTTCCCGGGTCATGGTTTTGTGTACCAGGGGATAACTCTGCTCCAAGTATTGATGCAGAGCGTGAAAAGGTTCAAAGTTCATGGCATCCGGATCTGGGCTGGAGACGGTGGGGAACCGCACCATCCCTTGCAGATGCCGGATGCAGGATTCTCTGTCGATGCTCATGGTTTTCCCTCTTTTCCAAAATGTAGGTTTATGGCGATGTCTATATTTTAACAGCGCACGTCGGAAAATACAACCGTATCTCATCGCCCAAGGGCTGTATTGCTCTCGGTTTCATCAAACCACAAAAAAATACAAAAAATCAGAAAAAAGGGGGTTGCATTATCTAGGAAGTTATGCTATAATAATACGCGTTGGATAACTGGGTATAGCGCAGATTGGTAGCGCGCTACCTTGGGGTGGTAGAGGCCGTGGGTTCAAATCCCGCTACTCAGACCAGCATCGGAGCAAGCGTATATCGCTTGCTCCGTTTTTTTATGCCCCTCTTTCAGCTGTCAAAACAGGGCTGTGATTTGGCGTGCTACCCCTGCCGCAGTCGGCCAGCGGAGGGCTGTAGCTTTTTTTTGGACTGTCATCCGGCGTTTACAGTGTCGGTTTTTAACGGCAAAGCTGTGAAAAAGGTATGGACAGACGCCAATGCGGCAACAGAAAAACCGCTTTGAGCAAGGGACATGGGTTTGTCTCTTGCTCAAAGCGGTAATGAATCTGTTTTACGTGCAAGGTTGGTTGCTTTTACCGGTTATCTCCCTCAGAAAAAGGATTCCCGGAAAACTTCTTCTTGATGCCCATTTGGAAGGTTTTATGTAGAGAAAAAGTATTATTTAAAGAGTGTAAACTGGGAGAAAACGGTGACCAGGGTGTTGGCGACGGTGGACATGGTCTTGATAAAGATATCCAGCGCTACGCCAACTACGTCTTTACGGGTATCGCCCACGGTATCGCCGGTGACGGCAGCTTTATGGGCGGGAGATTTTTTGCCATGGCCGGCCAAGGCTCCGCTTTCAATGTACTTTTTGGCGTTATCGAAAGCACCGCCGGAGTTCCCCATAAAGATCGCTCTGGGGATTGCCACGATGGTAGCGCCAACCAGGATACCGCCCACAAACTCAATACCGAACAGGAAGCCGCCGGCAACGGGGATCAGCAGCGCCAAAACGGAGGGCACCACCATCTTGCGCAGCGATTCCTGGGTAGCGGTCTGGATCATTTTGTTGTAGTCGGGTTTTACTTTGCCCTCAAGAACGCCTGGGATGGAGAGCAGCTTGTCGCCCTCGTCCGCCATGATCTTGGCGGCGTCCACGGTGTTGTCGGTGAGCATAGCGGAGAAATATTCCACCAGCGCGCCGCCGATGATACCGCCGGCCACCACCACAAAGGAGGCAAAGTTGAGGATCTGTTCCCCTGCGGGGAAGTTCTGTACATAGGAAGAAATCAGAGAGACGGTGGCGAAGGCAGCGGAACCGATGGCAAAACCTTTGCCCACAGCAGCGGTGGTGTTGCCCACGGCATCCAGTTTATCGGTGATCACACGGATTTCGGGAGCCAGGTGGCAGGATTCCGCAAGACCGCCGGCATTATCGGCGATGGGGCCAAAAGCGTCGATGGAAACGGTGGCGCCCACAAAGGAGAGCATACCCAGAGCCGAGATGGCAATGCCGTAGGTGCCGCAGACCTTACCGGAGATAAACAGGCAAACGCCGATGAGCACGATGGGCAGCAGGCAGGAGCGGGAGCCGATGGCGTCGCCTTTGGTGATGACGAAAGCTTCGCCTTCGGTTGCCATCTCCGCCAAGGTACGGGTGGGTTTATAATCGGTGCTGGTGTAGTATTCGGTGATGGCGCCGATGGCAACGCCGCTGATGATGCCCAGTACAGCAGAGATCCAGGGGGAGAGCCAACCGGCCTTGAATCCGTAAACCTCAGCGATCTCCACGTTGCTGAACATAAACCAGGAAAGCGCCAAACTCAGCCCCACAGTAACCCCTGCGGAAATCCAGGTGGCCAGATTCAGCTCGCGGGAGGGATCGTCGCCCATTTTCCGTACCGCGGCAAATCCCAAACCCAGCAGGCATCCCAGCAGGCCAACGGCTGCCAGCGCAATGGGGAATATCAGTGTGGCGTTAAAAAGCTGCTGGGAAACAGCGCCCTGTGCGTCGCTGAAGATAAACACAGCGATCATCAGAGAAGCGGCCATGGTCGCCACAAAGCTTTCCAGCAGGTCGGAGCAGTTTCCGGCGATATCGTTGACGTTGTCGCCGATGAAGTCGGCAATTACATTGGGAACGCGGCTGTCATCCTCCGGCAGGTCATGGCGCAGTTTTGCAAGGATGTCGGAGGAGATGTCGGCGGCCTTGGTGTAGTTTCCGCCGGCTACGCGATTGAACATGGCCACGATGGAACAGCCCAGCGAGTAGCTGGAGATACGCATGACGGAAGCGTTGCAGGGAAGATTGACCAGCAGGCCGCGGCCGTCCAGCGCGTCCACGGGATTGCCGAAGAACAGCAGTACCAGAATCAGTCCCAACATACCGAAGGCTTGTACGCTCAGACCGCTGATGCTTCCACCGCAAAGGGCAACCTTTACGGTCTCGCCGATGGAAAGGGATTCCCGGGCTTTGTTGGCGGTGCGCACGTTGGCGTAGGTTGCGCTGCGCATACCCAGAACACAGACGGCGCTGCTCATGCAGGAGCCCATAATAAAGGTCACTCCGCTGGTGGCCTCCACGAACAGGGAGAGAAGCACTGCGATTGCCAAAACCACCATAGCGACAGTCTTAAATTCGGTCTTTAGAAAGACCGATGCGCCGTCACGGATGATACCGGCCATCTCTGTCATCTCGGCGGTTCCTTCCTTCATACGCTTGATGCGCATGAAGTTGAACAGAACATAACAGAGCGCCAAAATGATCAGGCCCAGAATAAGAAAATACACGGTTGAGGTGGACATACTTGATATACCTTCTTTCTTCGTTTTAGTAGGTCTCGGGCACCAATACACTAAGAGCAACACTCTACATCATAGATAATATATCAAAATTCCCCGAATCTCAAGTGTTTTTTTGGTAAATGTGACAGAAATCTCGCCTAAGAATTTGGATGTAAGTTTGTAAATTATGCCTAAGCACATGATTTCCCCGGGTCGCTGTAAACTAAAATCTGGCGGAAATATGCATAAAAACGATATTTTGTTGCATGATTATAATAAAAATTGGAGACAAAATTGCCCTAAAAAGATAAAAAACCGGGGAAACCAAAACTAATTTTTTGTTTTGATTTCCCCGGTTTCAAAATTTGTGGAATGTGCATTTGTTGCAAAAAAGGATATTAGGATGCCATGGAAGACGCAGCGGAGGATGCGGAAGCGATAGAGGAAAAGAAATCAGCCGTTCTCTCGATATCCCGCAGTGCGGTGATATAGTATAGATCCTTTTCTCGATTATACTGTACATCGTATATCATATATTTGTCCGGCTCTTTTTCGTGGGCATCAAGGGATACCAGAATACCGCCATGGGGATCCACGTAACCCACCGTAAGGGAATAGAGGTCCCCCTCCTTCTTTTCAATCTCCACGACCCGAGGAATATAGTAGCCAATTTCCGTATAGATGGGAACAAAATAGGTGTGGGTGGATTCGTTGTAATAGTAATTCTGTTCCAGTTCTCCAAATGTCTTATGGGTAAGGGTGACATTGGGTCCAAACAATCTTGCCGCAGCTGCATCCACGTCGGTTTCCGGGATGGAGAGGGATTCCCCCAGCTCCACGTTATATTTTCCGCTGGTGTCCGAGAGTACCGCCGCCCAGATGGAGGACTGTAAAAGCATGGTAGGGTCTGCCGTTTCTGCTGAGTCAAAGGGAGCGGGGTCAAACATCAGTACCGGAAGAAGGACCTTTTCCAGCTCTGTCTTTTTGCTGTTGTTGCTCAGCAGGTTGCCGATGGCGTTCCATGCGCTCACGCACAGAAAACCAGCCCCGATAAGCGCCAAAATCAGAATGACAGCCCCTACGGGGGCGGCCAAGCGCTGTCTGTTCAGTTTTGCCATAGATTTGGTATACCGCCTTTCCTATCGTGAAATGAAATGCCGGTTATCGAATCTGTCCGTTGCCCCGAAGAATGTATTTATAGGTGGTCAGATGGGACAGTCCCATCGGTCCCCGGGCATGGAGCTTTTGGGTGGAGATACCGATCTCCGCCCCCAAGCCAAACTCTCCGCCGTCGGTAAAACGGGTGGAAGCGTTGACGTATACGGCGGCGGCATCCACCAGCGCTGTAAATTTTTCGCTGTTTTGATAGTTGGAGGTGACAATGCATTCGCTGTGATGGGTGCCGTGGGCATTGATATGGTCGATGGCTTCCTCCAAGGAACCTACCACCTTCACAGCCAGAATATAGTCCAAAAACTCGGTATTATAGTCGGCGTCGCAGGCAGGAACCACAGAGTCCCCCAGAATCGCTATGGTTTCAGGACAACCCCGCAGTTGCACATGATGGGCATCCAGCGCCTTTTTCATGGCCGGCAGAAAGATGGGTGCAATCTCCCGGTGTACCAAGACATTTTCAATGGCGTTGCACACCGACGGGCGGGAGGTTTTGGCGTTGTCCACAATCTTCACAGCCATCTCCAGCGGTGCGCTGGCGTCCACGTAGACGTGGCAGTTGCCGGTACCGGTTTCAATCACCGGTACGGTGGCGTTTTCCACCACCGAGCGGATCAGTCCCGCGCCTCCCCGGGGAACCAGCAGGTCCAGATAATCGTTTAATTTCATCATCTCCACCGCACTGGCGCGGGAGGTATCTTCTACCAGCTGAATACAGTCGCAGGGAAGCCCAACCATTTCCAGCGCCTGGCGCATGACGTTGGTCAGAGCTGTGCAGGAGTGGATGGCCTCCTTCCCGCCCCGGAGGATACAGGCGTTGGAAGATTTCAGGCACAAAACAGCGGCATCCACCGCTACATTGGGCCGGGCTTCAAAAATCATGCCCACCACCCCCATGGGAACCGAAATTTTGGTGATGGACAGTCCGTTGGGACGAGTACTGCCTCCCAGCACTACCCCCACCGGATCGGGAAGGGCTACCACCTCCCGCACGGCATCCGCGATGGCATCTATGCGGGCTTCGGTGAGCCGCAGCCGGTCTACCATAGCGGGGGAAACACCGTTTTGCTGGCTGAGGGCCACATCCTGGCGGTTGGCAGATAAGACGGCTTCCTTTTCTCTGACTAGATAGTCTGCGATGGTCAGCAGAGCTTGGTTTTTCTCTTTGGTGGAGGCGCAGCTGAGAATCTGTGCCGCTTTTTTGGCGCGCTGGCCCATTTGTTGTAGGGTGGTCATTGATTTTCCTCTTTTCCTATGGATTATTCCCGGGCCGTTTCTGAGGAAGGGGCGCAGGCAAAATGGGTGCCTACCGTTTCCCCGTCAAACAGGCTGTAAAGGAGATTGGGATTTTCCCCGTTGATGATGGCCATATCGATTCCGGCGGCGCCGGCGATTTGCGCCGCATGGATTTTTGTAATCATTCCTCCGGTTCCCCGGTTGCTGCCCGCTCCGCCGGCGATTGCCTCAATCTCCGGGGTGATCCGCTCCACATAGGGGATGAGTTTGGCGTTGGGATCGGTGCGGGGGTTTCCTGTGTAAAGGCCGTCGATATCACTCATGAGCACCAACACATCGGCGTGGGTCAGCTGTGCCACGATGGCGGAAAGGGTATCGTTGTCGCCGAACTCAATCTCCTCCACCGATACGGTGTCGTTCTCGTTGACGATGGGAATGGTGCCCAGTTTCATCAGCTGCTCGAAGGTGTTGACAACCCGGCAGCGGCGTTCTTGGGAATCAACCACATCGCGGGTCATCAGTACCTGGGCTATGGTATGGTTATATTCTGAGAACATCTTATCGTATAAATACATCAGTTCACATTGCCCTACCGCAGCGGTTGCCTGTTTGGCGGCCATGTCCTGCGGCCGCTCCCGCATATGCAGTTTGCCCATGCCTACCGCGATGGCGCCGGAGGAGACCAGGATGATCTCTTTCCCGGCATTTTGAATATCCGAGAGCACCTTCACCAGCTGCTCCAGACGCCGGATGTTGATATGGCCGGAATTGTGGGTCAGGGTGGAGCTTCCTACCTTGATGACAACGCGTGTGGCGTTTTGAAAACAGTTCATTTTTTGTGTATCCTCCTGTGTTGCTTCTGCTCCGCCAAACGGGGACGGAGGCAAAAACAGTTCGATGCAGACTGCCGGAGCCTTTATGTACAACATAAGGAGCTTCAGCGCCGTAATGCCACTATTATAGCAAAGAAATCGCAAATCCTCAACCGAAATCCACAAAAGTAACAAAGATAGGCGAAACCGGAAACATTGGGGACATAAATGAAAAAACCGACGTTTTTTCACCGATTACAAGCCCAAACAGGCAACGGCAAGATGTGTGTGGCGAGGAAAAGTATGGTATACTGTATTTCATAGACCGAACAGAAGCCGATGCCAAAAAAAACGGACGGATGTAAGAAAGGATGGAGTGCGGTGAACGGAGAAAAAATACGTTTTGCAGTGATCGGCGCCGGTTGGCGCAGCCAGTTTTATCTCTCGGTTGCCCGGCAGATGCCGGAGCGGTTTGAGGTTACCGGCGTGCTGCTGCGTTCTGTGGAAAAGGCACAGCAGTTTGCGCAGCAGTTTGGCGTGAAAACCTTTGTCCAGCTGGATGAGTTGCTGCAAACCTCCCCTGCATTTGTGGTGGTTTCCCTGCCCAGAACCGTCACCCCCCAGTATTTGGATTTGCTGATGAAGGCGGGGGTCCCGGTCCTCTGTGAGACGCCTCCGGCCTGGTCGGTGGAGGAGCTGACAAAGCTTTGGAATACTGCCCGGCAGTATCACGCCAAAATCCAGGTGGCAGAGCAGTATTTTGCCCGGCCGATGATTGCCGCTCAGCTCAAAGCGGTGGAGATGGGGCTGTTGGGGGATGTTTCCTTTGTGGAACAGTCGGTCTGCCATGGCTATCACGGCATCAATCTGATCCGCCGCTTTCTTGGTACCGGATTTGAAAGCTGTGAGGTCAGCGCCCGCCGCTTTTTGATCCCCGTTACCAAGACCTGCACCCGGGATGGGGACATCGAACCGCAGCAGCGCACGGTGGAATCGGTCAAACGGGATCTGTGCGTCTTCTCCTTCGCAGGCGGTAAAACCGGTATCTACGATTTCTCCAGCGAACAGTACCGCTCCTTCATCCGTCACAACCGGATTCAGGTGTTGGGAGACCGGGGAGAGATTGTGGATGACCAGGTCTACTGGCTGTCCGCTTCGGGGGTACCCGCCAGCGGCGAACTGACCCGGATGGATCACGGAGTGCGCTACGATATTGACGGATTCTGCAACCGCAGCGTGATGCTTGGGGAATATGAGCTGTACCGCAATCCCTTTATGCCGGCGCGGCTGGGGGACGACGAGATTGCCGTCGCCTACTGCATGGAAAATATGGGACGGTATGTATTGGGAGAGGCCGAACCGGTTTATCCACTTCAGGAGGCGTTGCAGGATACCTATCTGGCCATCTGCATGGGCAAAGCCCTGGAGAGCGGCGAGAAGGTGCAGGCGGAAAAACAGGCCTGGGCATAAGATTTCTGATAACGGCAACAATATCAGCGAAAACAAGACGGAGGCGGACAGGATGCAGCGGCGGGAGGATGTTTTCCATCGGGACGCGCACGTTGTGGTGCGCAGCATATGTGGGTCGGATCCGGATTTTTTCGCCAGGCAGGAACGGGCGCAGGGATGGCACGCTACCCCTGAAAAGCTACTCCGGCGGCTTTCGGATCATCGGGAGGGCAGGGCTGTTACGCTGGTTGCGGTGTATGATGGCGAGCCCGCAGGGTACGGAAGCGTTTATCCCGACGCCCAGGAAGGCCCTTTTGCCGGAAAGGGATTTTGTGAAATTGTGGATCTGGCGGTGCTGGAAAGATTCCGCCGCCGAGGAATTGGCAATCTGCTGTTGGATGTGGCGGAGGGGATTGCTTTTACCTATGCCGATACCGTCTATCTGGCGGTAGGGCTGCACAGCGGGTACGGCAGCGCTCAGAGAATCTATGTCCGGCGCGGTTATCTGCCCCATGACAGCGGCGCCTGGTATGCTGAATCGCCGGCCCAACCTTATCAAGGTTATCCTTTGGATGACAATCTGGTTTTGTATCTGAGCAAAACCTTTTCTCAGGGTACGCCTGTAAAAAACAGATGAAGATTGCCGCCACACCATGTAAATGAATTGATTTTGACATTAGGAGTTGATTTTCTTTTGGACACACCCAGTATGATGCAGTATGTTTTTCTGGTTCTTTTGCTGATTGGTTCTGCGTTTTGTTCCGCTTCCGAGACGGCTTTTTCCACCGTCAATCCCATGCGGCTGAAAAATCTGATCGAAGAAGGCAACGCCAAGGCAGCCCGCACCTTAAAAATTTCGGAAGATTATGACCACTTTCTGACAACCGTTCTGGTAGGAAACAACATTGTCAACATTGCCACCTCCTCGTTGGGTACGGTAATGGCCAGCATGATGTTTGGCTCCACCTATGGACCGGTCATCTCCACGGTGGTGATTACGATTTTGGTGCTGATTTTTGGTGAGATTCTGCCCAAGAGCTATGCCAAGGAACACAGCGAACAGTTGGCCCTGCGCTTCACCGGGCTTATTTATTATATGATGAAGATTTTTAAACCGGTGGTTATGGTGTTTTTGGCCATCAAACGTTTGACCCTCAGCAATAAAAATCAGGCTGCACAGCCGTATGTGACGGAAAATGAGCTGAAATACATCATTGAAACCATTGAGGAGGAAGGCGTGCTGGAGGAGCAGGAGAGCGACCTGGTACAGAGCGCGCTGGACTTTGATGAGATTACAGCTCAGGAGATTATCACCCCTCGTGTGGATTTGACGGCGGTCTCCATCCACGATCCCATTGATGAGATCACCAAGGTAGTGATGGAAGGCCGGTTTTCCCGTATCCCGGCTTACGATAAAACCATCGACAACATTGTCGGTGTGATCTACGTCCGGGAATATCTGACCCAGTTGGCTGCGGGCAAGGAAATTGTGATTCAGGATCTGCTGCATGAATGCCCGTTTGTTCATAAGACGATGAAAATTTCCGCTATGCTCAACGAATTCAAGCGCTCTAAAACCCATATGGCAGTGGTGACCGATGATTACGGTGGTACTATGGGTATTGTCACGATGGAGGATATTTTGGAGGAGCTGGTGGGTGAAATCTGGGACGAAAGCGACCAGGTGGAAAACAGCTATCAGCGCAAGGATGAAAACACTTATGAGGTTTGCGGCGACATGAACATTGAGGATATGTTTGATCTGTTGGATGTCAGCTGCAAAAATCTGGAATCGGATTATACGACGGTCGGCGGCTGGTCGCTGGAAATGTTGGGACACATTCCGGAGGCCGGGGAATCCTTCGAGTATGAAAATTTGAAGGTGACGGTGTTGCTGATGGAGGATCAAAGGGTCCTGCGGCTGTTGGTGGAGAAAATTCCACAGACGGAACCGGTAGAACAGGACGCCTGATGCTGTCCTGATCCGGTCAGGGAATAAAAAATAAACAGAAAAGGGAAGGGCCTGCGACAAAAATTTTGTTGCAGGTCCTTTTTTGTAGCCCAAGGCGATGGGAAATTTGACAGCTTTTGCACGGGAGAGTATACTGCTCTCGTAAGGCATATGCGCCGTGAGAATTTTCATCGCCTTACCATCCACCGGCAGAAAGCTTCTGCCGCAGATTTTGGGAGGAAAATATATGTACCAACAACAGATTGAAGCGTATTTTCACTCCGCTGAGCACCGGCAACAGATGTTGGACGCCATCGTTCGCCTTTGCCGGATTCCCAGCGAAAAAGGGAGCCCGATGCCCGGGAAGCCTTACGGAGAGGGTCCCGCCGCCGCGCTTGGCGAGGCGCTCAAACTGGCGCAGGAGCTGGGATTTCCGGTAAAAAATTATGACAACTATGTAGGAGCCGTGGATCTTTGCGACAAAGCCTCGCGGCTGGATATTCTGGCCCATCTGGATGTGGTGCCCGCCGGGGAGGGATGGACCGTCACCGAGCCCTTTGCGCCGCTGGTGGTGGGCGATCGCATCTATGGCCGGGGCACCGCCGATGACAAAGGTCCGGCCATCTGCGCTCTGTTTGCCATGAAGGCGGTGAAGGATCTGGGAATCCCCCTCTCCGGCAACTGCCGGCTGATTTTGGGGTGTGATGAGGAGTGTGGCAGTTCCGACATCCGTCATTATTACGCCCAGGAGCCTGAGGCGCCCATGACCTTCTCGCCGGACGCGGATTTTCCGGTGATCAACACCGAAAAGGGAAGTCTGCACAGCCCCTTTACGGCCGAGTTTTCCGCTGGGGAGACTCTGCCGCGGATCTGTTCGGTGGAGTGCGGGGTCAAGGTGAACGTCGTTCCCGGCACGGCCAAGGCGGTGCTGGAGGGAATCTCTGCGGAGGAAACGCGGGAATACACCGATGCAGTGACGATGGATACCGGGGTCGCGTTTCAGGTGCTGGAGCAGGATGCAAAGACGGTGGTCACCGCCGTGGGTACGTCGGGCCATGCCGCCATGCCGGAAAACGCCAACAACGCTTTGACTGCGCTGCTGGAGCTGCTTTCTTGTATGCCCTTCGCTCCCTGTGAGGGGCTTGAGCGGATTCAGGCCATTCACCAAATGTTCCCCCATGGGGATTACTATGGCGAGAACGCCGGAGTGGCTATGGAAGACTTTTCTGGCAAGCTGACCATCAGCTTAAATATGCTGCATTACGATCTGACCTCGCTGAAGGGGGTGTACGATTGCCGCGCCTCGCTGTGCGCTACCGATAACACGCTGCGGGATGTGCTGCTGGCGCGCTTTGCCAAGGCTTCGATCCAGATGGAGGATACGCCCATGAATCCCGCCCACCATGTGCCGGAGGACTCTCCATTTATCCAGGCGCTGCTGCGGTGCTACCAACAGTATACCGGCGAGCCAGGGCGCTGCATTGCCATCGGTGGGGGAACCTATGTGCATCATCTGAAAAACGGCGTGGCGTTTGGATGTTCCAAAATTGGGGTGGACAACCATATGCATGGCGTGGATGAATTTGCAGAAATTTCTCAGCTGCTGCTCAGTGCAAAAATCTTTACCCAGGCCATCATCGAGCTTTGCGCCCAGCCGTAACGCCGATTTGAAAAGCGTATTTGAAAGGAAAGAACGATATGAAACTGATGTTTGCTTCGGATATCCATGGCGTCGCCAGCAGTTGCCAGCAGATGCTGGAGGCTTATCGCCGGGAGGGCGCCCAGCGGCTGATTTTGTTGGGGGATATCCTCTACCATGGACCTCGCAATGGCGTGGCTCCCGGATATGACCCTCAGAAGGTGATAGAGTACCTCAACGATAAGGCCGTCTGCAATCAGCTGCTCTGTGTACAGGGCAACTGTGATGCTCAGGTGGATCAGATGGTGCTTAACTTTCCCATCCTGGCGGAATATATCCTGCTCTGGGTGGATGGCCACACCTTCTACTGTACCCACGGGCACCGCTTTACCAAAGAGCAGCTGCCGATGATGGGGGAGAAGGATATCCTGATCTATGGGCACACCCATCTGCAGGGGTTTGAGACACTGCAGGGGCATCTTACCCTCAATCCCGGCTCGGTATCCCTGCCCAAGGGCGGCAATCCGGCTACCTATATGGTATATGAGGATGGCGTTTTTACCATCAAGAAGATGGACGGGCAGACAGTCCAGTCGGTTGTTCTTTAAAAATAAGGGGTGCAAAGCCGCTGCGCATGGGAAAGCCTCACACAGCGCCATGAAAAAGAAAACCCGGAATCTTTTGGAAAGAAACATCCAAAAGATTCCGGGTTTTGTTACTTATTGTTCAGCCAGGAGGCCGGCAATCAGTCCACCTTGAAGCCAAAGAACTTCACAGTGTTGTTGTAGCTGATATCCTGTACCAGTTTGCCCAGCAGCTCGATATCGTTGGGGCACTCGCCGTTTTCCACCCACTGTCCAATCAGGTTGCACAGGATGCGGCGGAAATACTCGTGACGGGTGTAGGACAGGAAGCTGCGGGAGTCGGTGAGCATACCGATGAAGTTGCCCAGCACGTTGAGGTTGGCAAAGTCGGTGAGTTGTTTGATCATGCCGGCCTTGGTGTCGTTGAACCACCAGGCGGAGCCCAGCTGAATCTTGGTGTTGATGCCGGCCTCTGCGAAGCAGCCGCCGATGGTGATCAGCGCCTCGTTGTCATGCTGGTTGAGGGAGTAAAGCACCATCTTGGGCACCGCGTCCTTCTTGGCCAGATCGCCCAGGAACAGGGCCAGCTCTGCGCCGCAGGGTTTGTTGCCGATGGCGTCGTTGCCGGTATCGGGGCCCAGCTTGGAGTAGATCTGGTAGTTTACGTTTCTCTGGGCGCCGTAGTGGATCTGCATCACCCAGCCATGTTTGGCGTACCACTCGCCCAGGAACAGCAGGATAGCGGTCTTATACTCGTCGGCGTCATCCTGGGAGATGGTGCCGCCGGAGAGAACGGTGGAGAGGGTCTTGTTTAGTTTTTCCTCGGAAGCGGGGGAATAAACCACATAGTCAAGACCATGGTCGGAGTTGACGCAGCCCATGGAGTCAAAGAACTCCAGGCGTTTGGACAGTGCGGTCTTTACGTCGCAGACGGTCTTGATCTCCACGCCGGAAACCTCAGAGAGTTTGGCGATGTAGGCGGCAAATCCGTCTTTCTCGATGTTGATGGCCTTGTCGGGACGGCAGGCAGGCAGTACCTTTACCTTGCAGGTGGGGTCTTCCGCAATCTTTTTATGCCATTCCAGGCTGTCAACCGGATCGTCGGTGGTGCAGATCAGCTTAACATTGGACTGATCGATGATGCCGCGCACAGACATGGAAGGCTCAGCCAGTTTCTTGTTGCACAGCTCATACACTTCGTCGGCAGTCTTGGGGGAGAGAACGCCGTTATAGCCGAAGTATCTCTGCAGTTCCAGCTGGGTCCAATGAACCAAAGGATTGCCTACGGCGCGGGAAACGGAGTCCGCCCAAGCGCGGAACTTTTCCTTGGGATCGGCGTCGCTGCCGGTGATCAGGGATTCGGGATAACCGCAGGCGCGCATGATACGCCATTTGTAGTGATCGCCGAAGTTACCGTCGTTGAGCCATACTTTGGTGATGTCGGTATACTTGCGGTCTTCATAGATCTCCCGGGGATTGATATGACAGTGATAGTCAATGATAGGCATCTTTTCCGCATAGTCGTGGAAAAGGGTCTTGGCGATGTCGCTTTCCAACAGAAAGTCTTTGTCCATAAACTCCTTCATTGTTGTGATTCTCCTTCAGTCATTTTTTATATCAAGCGCCGGGGTTGTCCCGGGCTTTCTATACAGTGAGAAAATAGGGCCCAATCAGATGGTGGTGCTGCGCTTGACCAGCTCGGCGGACAAAACGATTTTATTGGAGACGTTTTTGTGGGCGAACACATCGATCAAGGTGCGCACCGCCGTCACGCTCAGAAGCTCCACCTTGTTGTCGATGGAGGTCAGCGCTGGATTGGCGCAGCGGGCAAGCAGGGAATTGTTAAATCCGATGATCTGGATGTCGTGGGGAATTTGCAGCCCGGCGCTGACCGCCGCCTGCAATGCCCCCACCGCCAGGCAGTCGTCTGAGGTGACCACCGCCTCCAGTCTGCGCTTTTGCTTTTGGAGCAACCGCAGCGTCTGTTCCCGGGCAGCTTCCGGGGAGTGGGCACAGCGAACAATCAGCTCAGGATCAGAGAGTGTGTTGAGCTGGGTGAATGCGGCGCGAAAACCGCTGAGTTTTAGGGCTCCAGAATAGGTATCGGCGTCATAGAGATAGGCGATACGCCGCAATCCCTGCTCCAAAAAGATGGAGGTGTTTTCCCGCACGGCGTTAAAATCGTCGCAGACGATGCCGTAAATGTTGGGGGCGTCGATGAAATCGTTGATCATCACAAAGGGAACGTTTTTGGCGGCGTCCAGAATGTGGGAGTTGTCGCTCTTTTCCTTGAAGGTGGAACCTACCAACAGTATGGCGTCCACCCGCTTTGAGAGCAGCAGGTCGATGGATTTTTTGCGGTCCTCAATGTTGTCCCCGGTGCAGCACAGCAGCGAGTCGTAACCGCTTTGGCGCAGCTCTTTCTCGATGGTGGAGACGGCGGTGGCATAGTAGATGTCCGACACATCGGAGCAGAGGATGCCCACCATTTTGATGGAGTTGAGACCCAGACCTCGGGCAAAGATGTTGGGGGTATATCCCATCTCCTCAATGATGCTCAGCACATGCTCCTTGGTCTTTTCGCTGACGTTGCCCTTGCCGTTGAGCACACGGGATACAGTTGCGATGGAAACGCCTGCCTTTGAGGCAATATCATATATGTTCAAGGGCTTCACACCTCCGGTTTTTGTAAATACACTGGAAGAATTTCTGGGGCAAACCAGCAAAAACCGTTGTCAAACGGTTAGGTTAAGAGCTTACATTGACAATTATATAATAAACCTAGAAAGAATGCAATCCGTTTTGAAAAAAAGATAAAAAAATTCCTGTGGAACTCAGATTTTTATTGACATTGCGCTATAAATAGGATAAAATGGATGTAAGCCCTTACATATTCATTCCCGCCCGGTTTTTCGGGCATCCCGGTAGTATGGCAGGCACGGCCGGCAATAGGCCGATACTCTTATATTTTTGGCGGCGTTTCTGCCGCCTGTTGTATGGAGGTAAAAAGACATGAGCGGACTTACCAGAGAAGGCACCAAGAAACATCCCGAAAAGGTCATTCAGTTTGGAGAAGGAAACTTTCTGCGGGCTTTTGTTGATTATATGATCGACGTGGCCAACGAGAAAGGCGTATTTGACGGCAGCGTTGTGATTGTCAAACCCATCGAGTATGGCAATCTGAAGATGTTCCACGATCAGGACTGCCTGTACACCCTCTCCCACAGAGGCAAGATGAACGGCGAGGTAATCGAGGATTACCGGGTCATCACCTCCGTTTCCAGAGCCATCGACTGCTACAACGAGTATGACGCCTTTATTGAGTGCGCCAAAAATCCGGAACTGCGCTTTGTGGTTTCCAACACCACCGAGGCCGGTATCGTTTACGATGAGACCGATAAGTTTGAGTATACTCCTGCCCACACCTATCCCGGCAAGCTGACCCAGCTGCTGTATGCCCGTTTCAAAGCTTTTGCCGGCGATACTTCCAAGGGACTGTTTATCATCCCCTGCGAGCTGATCGAGGGTAACGGTCATGAGCTGGAAAAATGCGTTTACAAACAGGCGGATAACTGGAACCTGGGTGAAGATTTCAAGAAATGGCTGACCGACGCCTGCTCCTTCGCCAGCACCCTGGTGGACCGGATTGTCACCGGTTATCCCAGAGACAACGCCCCCGAGATCTGGGAAAAGATCGGCTATCAGGACAATCTGCTGGATACCTGCGAGCCCTTTGCTCTGTGGGTAATCGAGACCAAGAAATCTGCCGACGGCAGCTTCCCTCTGGCCAAAGAGTTCCCGCTGGACAAAGCCGGACTGCCTGTGATCTTCACCGACAACGAGAAACCCTACCACGAGAGAAAGCTGCGCATCCTCAACGGCGCGCATACCTCCATGGTTCTGGGCGCGTTCCTGGCTGGCAAGGACATTGTCAGAGAGTGCATGGACGACCCCGAGATCAAGGCGTTTATGGACAAATGCCTCTTTGACGAGATCATCCCCACCCTCACCCTGCCCAAGGATGAGCTGATGAGCTTTGCCGCCTCGGTGACCGAGCGGTTCCAGAATCCCTTCATCAAACATGCGCTGCTGGCTATCTCCCTCAACTCTGTTTCCAAGTGGAGAGCCCGCGTGCTGCCCTCCGTTACCGCCTATGTCAAGAATGAGGGCAAGCTGCCCAAGTGCCTGACCTTCTCCTTTGCGGCGCTGATCTGCTTCTATCAGGGCCAGGAGATCCGCGACGGCGCCCTCATCGGCATCCGTGACGGACAGGAGTACAAGATCATCGACGACGCTGCGGTGATGGAGTTCTGCAAGGAGAACACCGCCGCTTACAAGTCCGGCGCCATCGACACCAAGACCTATGTGACCAACTTTGCCTGCAAGGAAAACTTCTGGGGCATGGATCTGACCACCATCCCCGGCTTTGTGGATGCGGTTGCCGCCGATATCCAGCAGGTTGAGAAGATCGGCATGAAAGCCGCTATCTCTGAGATCATCAAATAATAAGTGCTAATAAGTGTCATCCGTCCGGCCGGAACCGCCGTCCCCGTTTGGGGCCGGTGGGTTTCCGGCTGATGTCGGGTGTGAAAAAGAAACGTATAAGGAGAAAAGTATGGAGCTGATACGAATCCATCCCAGCGACAACGTTGCCGTTGCCCTCACCGATATCGCCAAAGGCAGCGTCAAGACGGTGGACGGCATTGAGGTGACCTTCCTGGATGAGGTGAAACGGGGCCATAAGGTGGCGCTGTTTGATATCGCGGCCGGTTCTCCCGTCATCAAGTACGGTTTCAGCATCGGCAACGCCAAGGAAAATATCGCCAAAGGCAGCTGGGTTCATGTCCACAACCTGAAAACCGGTCTGGGCGAGCTGCTGGAATACCATTATGATAAGGTAGAGACCCCCGACGTACATAAGGAGCCGGCAACCTTTAACGGGTATGTCCGTTCCGACGGCAAGGTGGGTATCCGCAATGAGATCTGGATCATCCCCACAGTTGGCTGTGTCAACGGTCCTGCCGAGATGATCGCCAAGCTGAGCAATCAGAAGCTTCCCGAGGGTGTGGACGGCGTTTATGCGTTCCCCCATCCCTTTGGCTGCTCTCAGCTGGGTGAGGACCATGAGAATACCAAGAAGCTGCTGGCCGGTCTGGTCCGTCATCCCAACGCTGCCGGTGTGCTGGTACTGGGCTTGGGATGTGAGAACAATACCATCGAGCAGTTCAAAGCCGCCATTGGTACCTGGGACGATGATCGGGTCAAATTTCTGATCTGCCAGGAGGTGGAGGACGAGATCTCCGAGGGCGTGAAGATTGTGGAGGGGCTGATGTCCTATGCCGCTTCCTTCAAACGCCAGAAGGTGGACGCTTCCCATCTGGTAATCGGCCTCAAATGCGGCGGTTCCGACGGCCTGTCCGGTATTACCGCCAACCCGCTGGTGGGCCGGCTTTCCGATATGCTGGTAGCCCAGGGCGGTACCACGCTGCTCACCGAGGTGCCCGAAATGTTCGGCGCCGAGACGATTTTGATGAACCGGGCTGTCAATGAGGAAGTCTTTGAAAAGACCGTCAATCTGGTCAACGGCTTTAAGGATTATTTCATCCGCCACGGACAGGTGGTCTATGAAAATCCTTCTCCCGGCAACAAGGCGGGCGGTATCTCCACGCTGGAGGATAAGTCCCTGGGATGTACCCAGAAGGGCGGCACCTCTGCGGTGGTGGATGTACTGGATTATGGCGACAGCGTGACCAAGAAAGGTCTTAATCTGCTCAAAGGTCCCGGCAACGATCTGGTAGCCGCTACAGCCCTGACCTCCGCCGGCGCCCATATCGTGCTCTTTACCACTGGACGGGGAACCCCCTTCGGCGCCCCCGCTCCCACCGCCAAGATCGCTACCAATTCCGCGCTGGCACAGAAAAAACGGGATTGGATCGACTTTAACGCCGGTGTACTGGTGGAAGGCAAGACCATGGATGAGGTTTCCGCCGACTTTTTTGATTTTGTCCTCAAGCTGGCAAGCGGCGAACTGAAAACCAAAAACGAGCAGCACGATTGCCGCGGCATTGCCATCTTCAAGGACGGCGTGATGCTGTAAGATGTTGACAAAACACTGGTTTTGTTAAAATTTTTACGGGTCTTTGTGGAACAACTTGCATATTACCGCGAAAATTGTTATCATAAGAATGGGCAATTTGGGAGTATGGCAAAACGGGCCCTGTTTTGCCATACTGCCTTAAACATTTGGCAGCAGCAGTAGGCCGATGAAAGTTGTCTGCGCGCCGCCGCCCAATACATTTTATGAGGTGATTGGTAATGAATCCTATCCTTGAGAAAGTTTACCAAATCGGTATCGTTCCTGTCATCGCTTTCAACAGCGTTGACGAGGCGCTGCCTCTGTGCAAAGCTTTGGCCGACGGCGGACTGCCGGCTGCTGAGGTGACCTTCCGTACTGCCTGTGCGGAGGAGTGCATCCGTAAGATTCACGATGAGATGCCCGAGATGCTGCTGGGTGCTGGTACCGTTCTGACCACCGATCAGGCGGATCGGGCCATTGCTGCCGGTGCTTCTTTTATCGTTGCCCCTGGTTTTGATCCCAATGTTACCAAGCATGTACTGGACAAAGGCTGCCTGATGATGCCTGGTACCGCTTCCTCCGGCGAAATGCAGCAGGCCATGAATATGGGCTGCGAAGTTGTCAAATATTTCCCCGCAGAGGCCAATGGCGGTGTTGCCATGCTCAAGAACATCGGCGCGGCCCTCAAGACCGCCAAGTGGATGTGCACCGGCGGCGTCAACGCCAAGAATGTCAACGATTACCTGGGCTATGACCAGATCATCGCCGTGGGCGGCACCTGGATGTGCAAGAGCGATGTCATCAAGGCTGGCCAGTGGGACAAGATCACCGCTATGTGTCAGGAAGCCGTTGATGTGATGCTGGGTCTGGAACTGGCACATATCGGCATCAACAGCGAGAACGAGGAGGAGGCTTTGGCCACCGCCAATATGCTTTCTTCCCTGCTGAGCAAGAAGGTTGCTGTGGGTAACTCCAGCGTCTTTGTCGGCAACAAGGAATTCGAGATCATGAAGAAGCCCGGCCGCGGCAAGAATGGCCATATCGCCATCGCCTGCAACAATGTGGACCGCGCCATCTATCATCTGACCCGCCGCGGTGTCAAGTTTGATCTGAGCAGCATGGTTAACAAGAACGGCAAGAATATCGCCTGCTATCTGGCAGATGAAGTTGCCGGCTTTGCCATCCATCTGGTACAGCGCTAATTTTCGCTGTCTGTTGAGATCCTAGTCCTTTTTACCATTTCCCTGCCCTTTGGATATGCTGCAGAATATACATAGGGCAGGATCATTAAAAGAATGCAAAGGAGATAACTTCCAATGAAAGTTGTTACTTTTGGTGAGCTGATGATCCGTCTTCAGCCCTATAACTATGAGCGTTTCGTACAGGCTGACCACCTGCAGTTCACCTTCGGCGGTGGTGAGGCCAACGTAGCGGTTTCCTTGGCTAACTATGGCATCGATACCGCTTTTGTTACCAAGCTTCCTTCCCACGCCATTGGTCAGGCCGCTGTCAACAGCCTGCGCCGCTATGGCGTAGACACCAGCAAGATCACCCGCGGCGGCGATCGCGTTGGTATCTACTTCAACGAGAAAGGTGCTTCTCAGCGTCCTTCCGTCTGCATCTATGACCGCGCTCACAGCGCCATCCAGGAAGCTACCAAAGCCGATTTTGATTGGGATGCCATCTTTGAGGGCGTTGATTGGTTCCACTTCACCGGTATTACTCCCGCGCTGGGCCCCAATGTAGTAGAGATCTGCAAAGAGGCCTGTAAAGCTGCCAAGGCTCATGGCGTAAAGATCAGCTGCGACCTGAACTACCGCNNCTCCAACGAGGAGGACGCCAAGGACGTATTTGGCATTGAGGCTGCTCATACCGATATCACCGCCGGTGAGCTCAACCGCGAAGGCTATAAGAGCGTTGCCAAGCAGCTGGCCGACAAATTCGGTTTTGAGAGAGTTGCCATCACCCTGCGTGAGTCCAAATCCGCTTTCGATAACGATTGGAGCGCCATGCTGTATGATGTTGCTTCCGACGAGTACTGCTTCTCCAAGAAGTATCATCTGCACATTGTGGACCGCATCGGCGGCGGCGATTCCTTCGGCGGCGGCCTGATCTATGCTTCTCTGAACGGCTATGACACCCAGTCTGCCGTTGAGTTTGCTGTTGCTGCTTCCGCGCTCAAACACGCGGTTGAGGGCGACTTCAACCAGGTTACCGTTGCTGAGGTTCAGAAGCTGGCTGGCGGCGATGGTTCCGGCCGTGTACAGAGATAATCTGTATTGGACCATATTTTTTGACTTGATGGGACGGGGTTTGGGTGTTCGCGCCGCCTGAACGCTGTCTATGAAAACAAAACCGCTGGGAGGGAACCAATTCCTTTTCAGCGGTTTTTTGGTATATGGCTGATCGCTGACATCTGATGAAACGCTTCCTTCAAAGCAATATGACCTTTTGGGTATCCCGACCGGGGCACTTTTCATTCTGTGAACCCAACCGTTTGATGATAAAAAGGAGGTAACCCATATGAAGCTCAGTATCTCTCAAACATCCCAGCAGATGGGCGCTCTTGCAGCCCGCCAGGTACAGCAGCTGATTTGCCAGACGGTAAAACAGCAGGGCGAAGCCCGTATCCTGGTTTCCACCGGTCAATCCCAGTTTGAATTTTTTGAGTCGTTGGTGACGCTGGATATCCCCTGGGAAAAGGTGGATATCTATCATCTGGACGAGTATGTGGGGCTGCCCATTTCCCATAAGGCCAGCTTTCGAAAATATCTCAAGGAACGGTTTGTGGATCTTATAGGCAGCAAGCGGATGCATTATATCAGTGGGGAAGGGGATACCGTGCAGGTAATCCGGGAAATTACCGCCTCAATTTTGGAAAAACCTGTGGATATCGGGATCATCGGCATTGGGGAGAACGGTCATATCGCCTTTAACGATCCACCCGCCGATTTTGATACCACCGCCTCCTTCCATGTGGTGAAGCTGGATGCGAAATGTCGGGCACAGCAGGTAGGCGAAGGATGGTTTGCTTCGGTGGAGGAGGTCCCCCAGTACGCCATCAGCGCCACGGTGCATCAGATCATGGCTTGCCGCAATATTGTCTCGGTGGTGCCTCACGCCGTCAAGGCTCAGGCCATCTATGATACTCTCACCGCCCCCGAGATCACCAACCAGATTCCCGCTACCATTCTGCGGCAGCATTCCAACTGGTTTTTGTATCTGGATGCGGACTCCGCAGCCATGCTTCCCCCCTCTTTTTGCCCGGAAAAGGAGAACTGACCTAGAAAAGGGCATTGCAGTGGTTTTCGCCGTCCCAGCCGATCGCGAAGATTCCTCCCGCTCCATTTGTGCGGGAGGAATTTTTATGGGGAGCTGTCCAATGAACAGTTTCAGCAATATTTTGGAACTTTGGAAAACACTTTCGGTATGATTCGAAGGGTGTCTCCCTGGAGGTCAGCCGATGAACTGAAAATTCAGTAAATTAAGTTAAAAGATTATTAAAATTAACTGAATTTTTCGTTGCAATTCAGTTTTGATCTGGGTATAATGTAGAAAAAAAGAAAGGTGAGAGGTCATGGATCTACTGCGTGTTCCACAGGAAAAGAAAAGAAGGGTCATCATCAATACCGATGCAAAAAATGAGGTGGACGATCAGTACGCCATTGTACAGGCATTGTTGACCGATGGATTTGATTTGAGAGGACTGATTGCGGCGCATTTTGGAGAGGCCAAGTCATCCCATTCCATGCAGGACAGCTACGATGAAATTCAGTTGCTTTTGGATTTGATGGGGATGAAAGACCAAGTGCGGGTGGAAAAAGGCGCTGCCCATGCCATGCCAGACGAGGTCACCCCTGTAGATTCCGCTGGCGCAAGACTGATCATTGAGGAAGCCATGAAGGAAGATGACCGTCCGCTTTACATTGCCTTTTTGGGTCCGCTGACCGATATGGCTTCGGCGCTGCTGTTGGAGCCCCAAATTGCTCAGAAGGATATCAAGGTTATCTGGATTGGCGGCGGCGATTGGCCGGTGGGATGTAAGGAATACAATTTGGGCAACGATATTCCTTCCGCCAATGTCATTATGAAATCCTCTCTGGAACTGTGGCAGATTCCCAGAAACGTATACCGGATGATGCCGATCACCCATGCAGAGTTGGTGCACCGGGTTTATCCGCAGGGGAAAATCGGAAAATATCTGGTGGAAAACCTGATTCAGTTTAACAATGAAGGCCGTGGCCGTCCTACCGATTACCGGGTGCTGGGGGATTCTCCGGCAGTGGGTGTTATGATCTTTGAGGACTGCGGGGAATGGGATTGGAAGCCCGCCCCTGAAATCGACGGGAATATGAAGTATACCCATGTGGGCAAACATCGGCCCATCCGGGTTTACCGCAATATGAATTCCCGCTTTATCTTTGAAGATCTCTTTGCCAAGTTGGAGATGTTCTCGTCCCGGTAAAGCTGTATCTGAAAGTTGAAAAACGGGCCTGTTCGGATCAACGAACAGGCCCGTTTTTTGTTCCCCGGCAACCACATCACCGCACGCTGCCGCGTACCACCAGTTCGGTGGAGATCTCAATTTTACAGCAGACGTTGGTTTTTTCCTCCATCAGGCGTATCAGATGGGACACGGCGGTATTTCCCAGATATCGTTTGGAAACCCGCACGGTGGTCAGCGCCGGTACGACATAGCCGCAAACAGGGATATCGTCAAAGCCGATGATGGAGATGTCCTCAGGAATACGGTAACCGTGTTCCTGCAAAGCCCGCATCGCAGCGCAGGCGATGGCGTCGTTGTCGGCAAAATAACAGCAGGCCAGTTCTTCCTGCTGCTCCAACAGACAGCACATATCCGCATAGGCTCCATCTGGGGCGGGGGAGAGAAGATGAACCACCGATTTGGAGGGGGACATTCCATAGTCCCGGATGGCCTGGTAAAATCCGTTGGCACGCTCGTTGAAGTTGCCGATGGGGTAAGCGGAGCGAAGATACCCTGGCTGGGACATACAGCGTTTGATGAGAAACCCGGTGGCTTGATAGGCGCCCTGGGTGTTGTTGATCAGCACATAGTTGGCCTGTACCGTCTCAAAGTAGGTGTCCAGAACCACAATGGGAACCGGACACTGTTCAAAGGGTTGATAATCCTCTGCCGCCATCTCGGTTCCCAGAAGGATGATGCCGTCTGCCTTGTTTCCTCTGAGCGCCGCTTGGGCTTGTTCCCGGTCATAGAGATACTGAATACTCAGCGTATAGTGCAGCTGGCTGCATTTTTCATGGATTCCCTCAAAAACTTCATTAAAAAACGGACTGTCGGAGACAACAACGCCGCTTTTCCGGTATACCAACAACAACAGAGCGCCTTTCGTCGATGCAGATGAGGTTAAAGATGGATATTCTCTTTTGCTGAAATCGTATCCGTACTGTTTGGCGGTGGAGATCACCTTTTCTCGGGTTTTGGCGCTGACGCCTGGTTTTTGGTTGAGGGCCATCGAGACCGCTGCCGGGGATAGTTCCAGAATTTTTGCCAGTTCCTTTGCCGTAATGGACATCTTTCATCTCTCCGTTGTATGTTGTTTTGAACTATGGCCTAAAAAATCACTGCGCCATAACGGCGCAGAGGGATGCCGCTGTCTGTCCGGGATGAGACAGGAAAAGTATACCATAACCTTATTTCCTGTGCAACGGCGCCCCTTTTGCAACGAAAAAGGTATGGGGATTTCCCATACCTTTTGAAACGCCGAAAACTTATGAATTCTGTTCCGGTGCGATCTTGATTACCGCTTTGACGATATCCGCTTTGTTGTGGATGCTGTAGTCCATCGCTTGCTGAATTTCGTCCAGAGTGAACAGATTGGTGACGATGCCTTTCAGGTTGACCTTTCCGGACGCCACCGCTTCGATGGCCATGGGATAGATATGACGGTAGCGGAAAACGGTTTTAAAGGTCAGCTCCTTGTCCAAAGCCAAACTGATGGGTAAGGTCATCTCTCCGCTGGCGCTGTATCCCACCAGCACGATGGTGGCGCCTTTTTTGGTCATATGGATGGTTTGTACGGTGGTGATCTGGGTTCCGGCTGTCTCGATGGCCAGATCGCAGCCTTTGCCTTCGGTGAGTTTGCGTACCGCCTCCACGGCGTCCTGCTGGCTGCCGTTGATTACGCCGTCAGTGCCCAATTCCAGCGCTTTGTCCAAACGTTTTTGCAGGATATCCACCACATATACCTTGGAAACGCCCATAGCTTTCAGCGCCATCATGGTCACCAGACCGATACATCCGGCCCCCATTACCACCGCCGTTTGTCCAGCTCTGGCTCCGCCCTGCATAGCCGCGTGGAATCCCACCGCCAGCGGTTCAATCAGCGCGCCCTCCATGGTACTTACCTGATCGGGAAGTTTGAAGCATAGATCTGCCTCATGGGCGACATACTCCTGAAAAACGCCATCCACCGGCGGGGTTGCAAAAAATACCACATCCGGGCATAGGTTGTAGCGGCCTGTCTTACAGAATTCACAGTGGCCGCAGGTTTTTCCAGGCTCCAGTGCTACCCGGTCTCCCACCTTTAAATGTTTCACATTTTTTCCCACTTCTACCACCGTGCCGCCAGGCTCATGGCCCAGCACAAAGGGTGGTTTGACTACAAATTCGCCGATGGCGCCGCTTTCATAGTAGTGCAGATCGCTTCCGCAGATCCCTACATATTCCAGCTTGACCAACACCTCGTCATCCTTGGGCGTAGGGATATCTCTTTGCTCGAATCCCATCTTTTCCAGCCCCAGCATAACGGCTACCTTCATTTTCCCTTCCATGTTACAACACCTCTTTTTTGTGATGCTTTATATTTACTTTATATTTTTATTTCATGGTTGTCAATATATTTTGTTCAAATAGCACAATATTGCTTTTGTATTTCCAGCAACAACCATTTGACTTGTTAGAACGTTTGTTCTAAAATAAAGGAAAGAACAAATGTTCAAAGGAGCGAAAACAGATGGACGAAAAATGGGATCGAATCTCTCCATGCGGGGATCGGGTGATTCTGCACGTGGATCTGAATAATTTCTATGCGTCGGTGGAATGTCTGCATCATCCGCAGCTGCGGGATAAACCTGTGGCGGTGGGAGGAGACAGCCAGGCGCGTCACGGTATTGTGCTTGCGAAGAACGAGTTGGCCAAAAGCTGTGGGGTCAAAACCGGGGAAGCCATCTGGCAGGCGCTGGAGAAATGCCCCCCGCTGGTTGTGGTACCGCCGCATTTTCAGCAGTATCTGCGTTTTTCCCGGATGGCGCGCAACATTTATCTGGACTACACCGATCAGATGGAACCCTTCGGTATCGATGAGTGTTGGCTGGATATCACCGGGACGCTGTCAGCGGAAAAACAGGGAAATCGGATTGCCGCCGGAGAGGCCATTGCCCATCAGATTCGCCGCCGGGTGCGGGAGGAGATGGGGGTTACCGTCTCGGTAGGGGTATCCTTCAACAAAATTTTTGCCAAACTGGGATCGGATCTGAAGAAACCGGATGCAGTGACGGTGATCTCCGCTGACAATTTCCGCCAACAGATTTGGTCTCTTCCGGTACGGGAACTGTTGTATGTAGGCCCTGCCACCGGGCGCAAACTCTCCGGTTTGGGGGTGAATACCATTGGGGATCTGGCCACCCTTTCCCCCCAGCTGCTGCATTCCCAGCTGGGAAAATGGGGGGATATGCTGTGGCGGTATGCCAATGGGTATGACCGTTCTCCGGTGACCCGGGTGGGGGAGGAAAGTGTGATTAAATCGGTGGGCAACAGCATCACCGCCTATCGGGATTTGGAGAACGAGGAGGATGTGCGGATGATTCTGTGCGTTCTGTGTGAGAGTGTAGCTTCTCGGATGAGGAGCCATGGACTGATGGGAGGCACCCTCTCTCTTTCGGTGCGGGACAACCGGCTGTACAGTTTTGAGCGGCAGATGGTATTGCAGCGGAATACCTGGTCGGCGGAGGAGATGATGAGATACAGCTTCCAGCTTTTTTGCCGCCACTGGAAATGGGAACGTCCCATCCGCAGTCTTGGCGTGCGGATGAGCGAGCTTTGCGGCAGCGATGCTCCGGATCAGATCTGCCTTTTTACCGATTACCGTCAGCTGCAACGGCAGGAATCCATCGAAAAGACGGTGGAACAGCTGCGCCGCCGGTTTGGTCCCCATTGCATCGATCGGGCGGTGGTATTGCAGGACCGGCGGCTCACCGGTGCGGGGAGCGAGAGAAACCGGCAGCTGTCCCGCTCCCCGTGGGATCGCAATGCCGGTTAAAGAACATGGAGGGAATAGAAAGTGGCGCGAAAAACCTATGTGGAGGTTACGGTGTGTTTTGGCCGGGATGGAACGATGACGCCGATGGAAATCCATTGGGAGGATGGACGGCGATTTTTGGTGGATCGGGTACTGGATGTGCGTCAGGCGGCGTCCACCAAAGTAGGGGGATGCGGAATCCGGTATACCTGCCGGATTTTGGGCCGGCAGACCTATCTCTTTTTTGAGGAGGACCGGTGGTTTGTGGAATCCAGAGAGTAGTTTATTCTGGATGGCACGCCAAAAGGATTGACTGTTCCCTTGGGGAATGGTGTAAAATATCCTTAGGAGGTGATCAGGGTGCAGATACATGAGGTTTGCAAACAGTGTGCCTTGACCCGGAAAGCGGTTTCCTACTATGAACAGCAGGGACTGATACAGACGCAGGTGCTGCCAAACGGGTATCGAGACTTCTCCCCCGATACGGTAAAGCGGTTAAAAAAGATCGGGATTCTGCGCGGGCTGGGACTGTCGGTTGCAGAGATTCGGTGCTTTTTGGATGAACCGGAGACAGAGAAGATGCGGCTTGTGGCACATAAGGCGTTGGAGTCAAATATGGCGCAGAGAAAACAGCAGCTGTTACGTCAGTTGGCCCAAAAGGGAAAATGGAAATCGGTGGAAATCCGGTTGGAGGTATTACAGCGCAAAGAAACGGTATTGCAGCGGATGATGGACGCATTCCCGGGATTTTATGGAAGATATCTCGCCATGCATTTTGCACCTTATCTGGATGAACCGGTTACCAGCTCCGAGCAGCAACAAGCCTTTGAGACGGTCATCTCCTTTCTGGACCAGGTGGAGGTCCCTTCGAATCTGCAATCGATTTTGGAGTGGTGTGTCCAGGATGTGGAGGAGACGGCCCTGACCAATTTTTCCGAGCAACTGCAGCAGCTGACCAAAGACCCTCAGCAGTATCTGACGCAGCATCGGGAGATGTTGGAACAATATCTCAACTACCGGCAATCCGAAGCATATCGATCCTCCCCGCTTTGCCAAGTGCAGGAGTTCTGGAAAACCTTTTGCGCAGAAAGCGGATACCATACGGTTTTTATTCCCGCCATGAAACAGCTGAGCCGGTCTTACCACGCTTTTCACAATGCACTGGAAAAGGCAAATCAAGTTTTTCTGGAAAAATATCCCCAGGCAGATTTTTATCAGCAGAGCTGAAGCTCCTTGGTAGACACAGCCAGATACATTGCAAACACAGCGCCATACCGATTGAAATTCGGCACGGCGCTGTGTTTTTTCGGCTTTTTTGTTGCCGGAGGGGTGAGGATATGTTATGATGAACGAAGTATCGCCCAAACATTGCCATCAAGTGAAACGAAAGGAAGTTTTGAAAATGTCCATAGAAGCGGTAAAATCCTACTTTGCACAGTTTCATCTGGAGGATCGGATTCAGGAGTTCCCGGTTTCCAGCGCCACGGTGGAGCTGGCTGCCCAGGCGCTGCATACACAGCCGGGACGGATTGCCAAGACCCTCTCCTTTCTCACCAAGGAGGAAGAGTGCATTCTGATTTTGTTGGCGGGAGACAAAAAGATCGACAACCATAAATTTAAGGAGACATTCGGCATGAAAGCCAAAATGCCCACCCCGGAACAGGTGGCGGAGAAGATCGGCCATTCGGTGGGCGGCGTCTGTCCTTTTGCGGTGCCGGAAGGGATAAAGGTGTATCTGGACCAGTCGCTGAGGGAACATGAGACGGTGTTCCCTGCCTGCGGCAGCTCCAACAGCGCCATCGAGCTCAGCTGCGAGGAGCTGGCCCGATATGCCAACGCTGTGGGCTGGGTGGATGTGAGCAAAGCCTGAAAATTTTACGAAAGAAGGAAAATCCGATGGAGATTCAGATACTGCATCTGTTGGAAGGAGCAAAACAGGCGCGGGGCCTGACGGTGATTATCGATGTATTTCGCGCCTTCTCGCTGGAATGTTATCTCTATGATCTGGGCGCTTCGGCGGTATTTCCGGTGGGAAGTGTGGAGCAAGCCAGAAGGATGAAACAGCAGCACCCGGACTACCTGTTGGTAGGGGAGCGGGGCGGCAAAAAGTGTGAGGGCTTTGATTTTGGCAATTCTCCCAGCGCCGTTTCCCGGGAAGCGGTGGATGGGCGGTGCGTGATCCATACCACCAGCGCCGGAACCCAGGGGATTGTCGGTGCTGTCCACGCCGACCAAATCCTTACTGGGAGCCTGGTCAACGCCAAGGCCATCGCCGCCTATATTGCGAAGGGAGGGTATCGCCGGGTATCGCTGGTTTGTATGGGCAACGGCGGTGTTCGCCCTGCCAAGGAGGACGAACTGTGTGCTCGGTATCTGCAAAGCCTGCTCACCGGCGCGCCCTTTGACATTGCTGCCGGCGTGGCGTCCCTTCGTCATGACGGCGGGGAGCATTTCTTTGACCCTGCCAACCAGGAGGTATTCCCGAAGGAGGATTTCTGGATGTGTACCCAGTATGACCGGTTCCCCTTTGTCTTGCAGGTGGTTGCAGGGGAGGAGAGCTTTGTCACAAGAAGGTTGATTCCATAAAATTGGATGCACCCTGCCGCGTACCGCCGACACAGACAAAAGCGGCGGGGTGGAATCTTTTTATTTTACATAACAAAAATGCGGGGAAGATTCCCCGCATTTTTTATCGTACCACCGCTATTTTGGGTAGGAAGCCTTTACCGACCCAGCAGCATCTGCAAAAGCTGCTGGGGGGGTAAGAGCCAGCGGAATCCCGGCCTTTTCCAGCTTTTCGACGCTTTGGTGTCCCCATCCCACCAGAATGCACCGGCATCCCATCGCCTGGGCCGTCTCGGCGTCGTGGGTGGTATCTCCCACATAGATCACCTGTTCGGGGGAGATACCGCTCTGCTCCATCCATCTTTGCCCCAACGCTATCTTACTGATCCCGTAAAAATTTTCCAGTCCCAGTACCTCCCGGAACCATTTTTCCGGATACCCGCTGTAGGAGAGCTGCTGGAGTAGGATTTGCCGGTCGCTGGCTGAGAGGATTCCCTGATAGATTCCTAGACGGTGCAGCTGTTCCACCACCGGCAGCATACCGGGTACCGGTCCCAGCCAGCATCCCGCTCTGGGATATATCTGCATATACCGTTTTGCCAGACTTTCATAACTCTCTTTGGAAAAATCAAATCCGGCCTTTTGATAATATTCCGAAATGGGGAAGTCGAAGATTTCCAGATACCGCTCTTTGGATACCGGCGGCAGTCCTTGGCTGGCCAGCAGATCTCCCAGCAGACGGATACACAGCTGTAAATCATCCAGCAGCGTTCCGTTCCAGTCCCACAACAGATGGGTAAAGTCATATTTCATAGCGTCCTCCTGTTATTTTCGGATTTTGAGCGGCGGGGACAGAGAAACAGCTGCCAGTAGGATAAAAGAGAACCGTATCAAAGCCCCAATCCTTTGCTGACGTTCACCACAAAATCCTGTACATTGGTGACGATGGTTTTTACTGCCAGGCTGCCTCTGTCCCGCAGCTTGTTCACCGCAAATTCCGAGATGTCCACGCTGTAAAAATAGACCGGGCGAACGGTTCCATCTTCCAAAACCCGATAGGACGGGGTCATGTTTCCGGTGGCAACCGAATGGAGTACCGTTGCAAGGCAGATGACGGTGGTAGAGCGCCGAACATAGCTGCGCATGGCATCCTGCGCCTCATATACGTTGCCGTAGACCTCCGGCAGCGGCCCATCGTCGCGGATGGATCCTGCCAGAACAAAGGGGACCTTTTTGGCAACGCAGTTGCAGATGATACCGCCGCTCAGCTTTTCGTTTTGAATGAAGGCGGGAATGGAACCGTATTGCCGCACTTTATTGATGGTATCGATGTGGTTATAATGGCCGAGCGGCACCGAGCGCTGGGTATAGACGTTCTGCCCCAAAGCGGTGTTCAGGTAGGCTGCTTCCAGATCGTGGGTGGCAAGGGCGTTTCCCGCCAGCAGCGCATGGACATAGCCGCCGGATACCAGCTTGCCAAAAGCATCCCTGGAATCCGCGTCAAAGGCGCAGGCGGGTCCCAACACCCAGGTCACAAACCCGTGCTCCTTCTCATGGCGCAGCAGTTCATAGAGAGAGTCGTAATCCATAGAATAGGCGGTTTCCCGGGAGCGCCCCTGACGGAAAGCAAAGAGATCGTGTCCGTCTTCCGGCTGAACAAAGCCGTCATAATGAACGTAGATGCCCTCCTCGCACCGTTCGCTGCGTCCCATCACCACCAGATCTCCGGCTTTCACCCGACGCATCTCACAAACCTTGATTTCTCCCGCTTCATAGACCGCCACACAATCCATCCGGCTCTCCTTGGCCAGCAGCCAGTGTCCATCGATGTGATAATATTCTGGATAGATGGTGGTGGCGTGGTATCCATCCGGAACAACGCCGTCCTTGGGCGCTGGGATCAAACGAGCCTGGGGAGCTTGTACAAAGATCGATTGGGTAAAATCGGGATGATGATAAGCCGGAAATGTAAAATGCATAAAAAAACCTCCGTCCATATTACAAAAAATGCTGCGGCATACCGTGCGGCAGACATACAAGCCTATTATAGCACGAACACCCTGCAAATGGTATGCCTTGCGGCATATTCCTCCAAAGATCCATAAACAGCAGTCCTTTTCGCGGTTGGTTCGGAGCTTTACCGCCACGGAGACCGTGGCCCAATCGGTTTTGCTTCACAGGCTGCCTTGTCAAAAAACAGGCGTCCAGCCGTATGGCCGGACGCCTGTTTTCGTTAACAAGAGCGTTTGAGAACCTCCAAAATAAAGTTCCATACCCTTTGGACGGAGGAGATGCTCATCCGTTCTCTGGGCGTGTGTACTTCCAACAGGTCGGGACCTAGGGAAACGCAGTCCAGTCCGGCCAGCTTTCCGGCGAGAACCCCGCATTCCAGACCAGCGTGAATGGCCTCAATGCTGGGATCCTTTCCATACTGCTCCCGGAAAACCTCCACCATCAGCTCCCGGAGCGGGGAATGCTCCTGATACTGCCAGCCAGTATATTCTCCCGAAAATACGGTCCGGCCTCCCAGCTGCTTCATCAGGCACTCCAGGCGGTCTTTCAGCATCTGCTTTTGGGATTCCACAGAACTGCGTATGCTGTAGCTGGCCTGTACCGTGGTTTCATCGGTACACAAAACCCCCATATTCAGGGAGGTCTGAACAAGGCCGGGGATATCGGCGCTCATAGCCTGGATGCCGTTGGGCAGGCAGAGCAGCATACAGATCACCTTTTCTGTGGAGGTTTGGTCCAGCGCAGGCTGGTTCGCCTGGGCTGGTTCCACCCTGAGAAAGAGGGAAGGGTCGGTGGTACGGTATTCATTTTGCAGAGCCAGCTCCATTTCATGAACGAGACTTTGGGCCTGCTGAGGATCGGATACCACCACAGCCGCCTTGGTTTGAGAGGGGATGGCGTTTTCTTTCAGCCCTCCGTCCACCCACTGGATGCGCAGGGGATTGTTCTGCGCCAGGGCATAGAGAACCCGTCCCATCAGCATATTGGAGTTGGCCCGTCCTTTGTGAATCTCAGCGCCGGAATGGCCTCCGGTGAGTCCTCCCACCGTGATGGTGAGAGCAGTTCCGCAAAAGGCAGTGCGGGATATCGGAAGAATACAGGCGGTGGAATTTCCGCCGGCACAGCTTACGGTAAAGATTCCCTCTGTTTCCGAGTCCAGATTCAGCATCTTGCGCCCTTTGAGAGGGGAGACGTCCAGATCGGTTGCGCCCAGTAAGCCAATCTCCTCGTCGATGGTAAACACCGCCTCAATCCGGGGGGCAGGAAGATTCTGATCGTCCAGGATAGCCAGAGCCATGGCCACAGCGATTCCGTCGTCTCCGCCCAGCGTGGTGCCCTTGGCGTAGACGTAGTCTCCGTCCACTGCCAGGTCCAGCCCCTCCTTATCCATATCCTTGGTGCAGTCCGGATGCTTTGCACAGACCATATCCAGATGTCCCTGAAGGATTACTGGCTCGGCCTTCTCATAGCCGGGAGCGGCTTCTTTGATGATGATCACGTTGTTTTTGGTGTCCTGATAATGCTCCAGCCCCCGCTCCTTGGCAAAAGCCACGCACCAGTCGCTGATGGCTTTGGTGTTGCCGGAACCGTGGGGAATAGTGCACATGGATTCAAAAAACGAAAATACCTTCTGGGGTTCCAAATGTTTTAAAACCTGCATGGTTGGTTCATTCCTTTCCTTTGTTCTGCGGCCTTAAAGCGAATCGACCATCGGGCAATCTTTCAAGGAGCAGTTGTTGCTGCATATACTGAGCCAGCTGCGGAGCAAAAGCCTGGGGATTGCGTACCGAGGCGCGCTGTCTTGACCAGAATTGTCCTGCTGTTATGCCGCGGCAGAGCTGGGCCATCTCCTCCAGAGAGATACTCTGCTGCCGTTTCAGACGGTGTACCACCTTTTGGGACCCTTTGCTCAGCAGAATATGTTCCAGATCTGAGCGCTGGGTTATGCTCTTATGCAGGCCCCAGACATACAGTACAGCGGTTGCCAGGGCAAAGGCGAGGATGCCCAAAATCATCTGCAGTGTACTCACGGTTTCACCCGGTCCTTTCCCTGAAACAGGATAAATCGATTGTTGCGAAGAATCTGCATATAATGGACCAACCGATCGTAGAGGGGTTCCGCCCCATCGCCGAATTGTTCCTTCATGGCCTGGGCCAGCTGTCCTACTGTGCGGGTACCGTCGATTTTCTTCCACAGAAAACTGCCGTATTCGTCCAGCTGAATGTGGCTGACCCGCGGGGTGTGAAAGAATTTCTGGGCGATGGCGGCATAAAAGCCCCGATGAACCATATGGATGGTCACAATGCCCTGTTCATCCTGTTCCCATTCGTTCTGGGGATTGTATACAGGAGTGAAATCCAAATAATTTTTTCCTTTTTTTCCAGCCATATCTTGTCTCCTTGTGGATGATAAGCCCACGCCGGGCTGCATACCAAAGTATACAGTCCGGCGTGGAAAAAAGCAATCCTTATTTATTTTTGCTGTTTTTGGTGGCAAAGCCATAGATGGTAAACAGAATGATAGCGAAGAAGACAAGGCCGCCAATCTTTCCGAGGCTGAAGATTTCGCTGATGTTGATTTTGTCGCTGAGGTACAGCGCTTTTCCTTCCGCACTCAGTCCCATGGGGATGACCGCCAACACCGCCAGCAGGATACCCACAATTCCCTCGCCGGCGATGAGGCCGGAGGAGTAGAGCACGCCGGACTGAACGGCGTCGTCCTTATCCTTCTCGGAGTGATACTTGCGTTTTTCCAGATACCAGCGCAGCAGTCCGCCCAGCACCATTGGTACAGACAGGTAGATAGGCAGGTACAGACCGATGGCAAAGGGCAGCACAGGAATTCCCAATACCTCTGCTACCAGCGCGATAAACACGCCCACCAGCACCAGATTCCAGGGCAGGTCGCCGCCCATAACCCCTTCTACGATCATCTTCATCAGCACGGCCTGGGGAGCGGGCAGATCGTTGGAGCCATAGCCGCCCCAAGCGTTGCTCAGCAGGTAGAGGATGGCGCCGATGGCTACGGCGGATACGGCTACGCCGATGATCTCACCGAACTGCTGTTTTTTGGGGGTAGCGCCCACCAGGAAACCGGTCTTCAAGTCTTGGGAGGTATCTCCAGCGATGGCGGCGATGATGCAGATGATACCGCCGATGACAATGGCGGCGATCATGCCGCTGATACCGTCGTTTCCAGTAGCTTTCAGCAGCAGGGTGGAGATAAGCAGCGTTGCGATGGCCATGCCGGATACCGGGTTATTGGAGGAGCCGATCAGGCCCACCATCCGGGAGGATACGGTGGCAAAGAAGAAGCCAAAGACAATGACAATCAGTGCGGTAAACAGGTTCAGAGGGATGGCAGGGAGCAGCCACATCACTACGGCGATCACCAGGATGCCCAGCAGGACCATCTTCATGGAGATATCCTGCTCGGTGCGCAGGGTGCTGTTGCCACGGCCTTTGCCGTAATCGCCCAGAGCATCCTTAAAGGTACGCACGATCAGCGGCAGGGATTTGATCAGGCTGAGCACGCCGCCGCAGGCCACGGCGCCCGCGCCAATATAGCGCAGGAAGTTGCTCCACAGGCTGGACACACCGCCTTCAGCGATGAGGGTATTGATGGTTTTGGTTGCGGGGAACAGGACCAGATCTCCGCCAAACAGGGCCATCAGGGGCATAATGACAAACCAGCCCAGCAGACCGCCGGCAAACAGGTAGGAGGATACCTTCACGCCGCAGATATAACCTACACCGGCAAGAGCAGGCAGTACGTCAATGCCAATGCCGGAGCCCTTATAGGGGGTAACGTCGTAGGTGACCTCGCTGGGGAAAAGCTTCAGACCGTCGGCGATAAATTTGTAGATGGCGGCGATCCCCAGACCGGAAAATACGGTAGACGCCTTGGCTCCGCCTTCCTCACCGGCAATCAGAACCTCGGCGCAGGCCTGTCCTTCGGGATAGGTCAGCACGCCATGCTCCTTGACAATGAGGGCGCTGCGCAGGGGGATCATCATAAGGACGCCCAGCACGCCGCCGCACAGGGCAATCAGACCGATCTCCACCAGGGAGGGGATGTCGCACAGTCCATCCTTGGCCCACATGAACAGTGCAGGCAGGGTAAAAATGGCGCCGGCAGCCACAGATTCACCGGCGGAGCCGATGGTCTGCACCATGTTGTTCTCCAGGATGGAGTCCCGGCGCAGGATCTTACGGATCACGCCCATGGAGATGACCGCGGCGGGGATGGAGGCAGATACCGTCATTCCCACGCGCAGACCCAGGTATGCGTTGGCTCCGCCAAAAACGATAGCCAGGATGGCGCCCAGGACGATGGAGACCACCGTGAACTCAGGCATGATTTTGTTTGCTGGTACATAAGGTTGGAAATTTTTCTCTTCCACAGCATTCGTTCCCTTCTGTCTATTGGTTGTACGGCGGGATGGATGATATTGCTTCCCGCCGTCAAAGTGGACATATAGCCTTTATATTTTATTCAAATTTGCTTTACTCGTCAAGGCTTTTATTTATGTATTATTTTTAAAAAGCAGAATGAGAGATGAAGCGGGTTTCTAAGCGGAGAAATCTATCGAAAATTTTTAGCACAGCAGTGCGTGCATCGGGTTATCATCATAAAGGTTCCCTTGCCCTCCATAAGAATCCGGCAATCAATTTCAACATTTTTGCACAAAGGAATCAAAAAATGCTATTTTTTGCGCCATCATTTCCCACTCATATCGGCAGCTTGAGATTCCATACTATCACTGCGGGCATGAAAGCTCAGCAATTCCGATTCGCAATAAACTGGTAACGATATCAATTAAGATAAAAAGGAGCGTAAACGCTATGTCCAGCAATAAGCACGTAGTACCTGAGGCCAAGGAGGCCATGGAGAAGTTTAAGATGGAGGCTGCCAACGAAGTTGGCGTAAACCTCAAGCAGGGTTATAACGGGGATCTGACCTCCCGTCAGGCGGGTTCCGTCGGCGGACAGATGGTCAAGAAGATGATCGAGTCCTACGAGAACTCCATCAAATAACCAAATCCTGGGATGACCTGATCGGTTAGACAAAAATACCCTCTGATGCAGCGCTTCTGGCACTGTATCAGAGGGTTTCTGTTTTGATCGAAAAGAGAGATGAAACGTCTCAATTGGCCTAAAACCGGATTATTGTGCGCAGGCCATCAGCTCCCGGAGCAGTTTCTGGGCGGTCTTGGCATCCGCTTTTCCTTTGGTGGCGCGCATGACTGCGCCGATGAGCGGCTGCAGCGCCTTCTCCTTGCCTCCCAGAAAGTCGGCGACATTTCCCGGATTGTCGGCGATCACCTGACGGCAGATCTCGGTGAGCGCAGTGTCGTCTACCTGGGAGAGATCCTCAGCCGACAGCAGCTGGGAAGGGCTCTTTCCGGTATCCAACATCGTTTCCAGGGTGGTCTTTGCCAGATTCATCCGGATTTTTCCGCTTTCCAACAGCTGTACCAGCTCCCGCAGCTGCGCGGGGGCGGTTTTCTCGGCTACCGTACAGGTTTCCTTCTCCTCGTCGGTAGGCATCCTCCGGAACAGCTGTCCTACAATCAGGTTGGAGACGGTTTTGGGGTTTTCCACCCCCTGGCAAGCCTCGTCAAAATAGCGGGCCACCGCCTGGTATTTTACCAGGGAAGCCACGTCCGCCGGCGCAATGCCGTATTCCAGGTACCGTTTGGTACGGCTGTCCGGCAGTTCCGGAAGCTGCTGGAGCAGCTGCTGGATGGTTTGAGGGGAGGTATGAATCGGCACCAGATCCGGTTCCCGGAAGTATCGGTAATCCTGGGCGTCCTCTTTTCCCCGCATACTCTCGGTACAGCCGCTTCCCACGTCAAAGCGCCGGGTCTCCTGTTCCACTGCTTCTCCGTTGTCCAGCAGTTCCGCCTGGCGTTCATATTCATACTGCATGGCCTTTTCCATGTTGGAAAAGGAGTTCATGTTTTTGATCTCGGCGCGGGTCCCCATTTCGTCGCTTCCCACCGGACGCAGCGACAGGTTGACGTCGCAGCGCAGGGAACCTTCCTGCATCTTACAATCGGATACCCCGATGTACTTCATAATCAGCTGTAAGTTTTCCAGATATTCCCTCGCTTCCTCGATGGAGCGGATATCCGGTTCCGATACGATCTCGATCAGCGGGACGCCGCCCCGGTTATAATCTACATAGGTGTCTCCCCGGTCATGGACCAGTTTGCCGGCGTCCTCCTCAATATGGATACGGGTGATGCGTATCTTCTTGCCGCTGCGCAGGGTGATATATCCGCCATAGCAGAGCGGTTTATCATACTGGGAAATCTGGTAGGCCTTGGGAAGATCGGGATAGACATAGTTTTTCCGGTCCATCCGGGCGTCCTCAGCGATGTTGCAGTGGGTAGCAAGCCCTGCCTTGATGGCATAGTGCACCACCTGCCGGTTGAGTTTGGGCAGGGTGCCGGGCAAACCGATACAGATGGGGCAGCAGTTGGTGTTGGGTTTTGCGCCGAAAGCGGTGGTACATCCGCAGAAAATTTTGGTTTTGGTGGAAAGCTCCACATGGGTTTCCAAACCGACAACCATTTCATATTTGGCCATGTTGTTTCCTCCTCCCCTCACAGCATCACGCCCATCGGCGCCGGTGCAATATGCTGCTGCCAGGTAGCCTGCTCAAAACCGTAGGCGGCACTGAGCAGCGTCTTCTCACAGAAACGGTTTGCAATCAGCTGCATTCCGATGGGAAGCCCTTTTTTATCGGCGCCGCAGGGGATCGAAATGCCGGGAAGCCCTGCGATATTCACCGGCACCGTACAGATGTCGGTGAGATAGGTTTCCACCTGGCTTTGGCTGGTGAACCCTTTGGGAAATGCGGTCATGGGAACGGTGGGAGCCAGCATGACGTCACATTGGGTAAAGGTATCTTCCAAAGCTCTCAGGATATTCTGGCGCAGATTTTGGGCTTTTTTGTAGTATGCATCGTAGTAGCCGGAGCTGAGCACATAGTTGCCCAGCAAAATTCTTCTCTTGACCTCAGGGCCAAAGCCTTCGCTGCGGGTTTTGCAGATCATCTCATCCACCGTGCGGTAGTGGGAGGTACGATAACCATAGCGGATGCCGTCATACCGCCCCAGATTGGAGGCAGCTTCCGCACAAGCCAAAATGTAGTAAACCGGCAGCGCATATTGCAGCACCGGAAGTTCCAGCGGCACAATCCTGGCGCCCAGCTTCTCGTAGGCGGCAATCGCATTGTTGAGCGCATCGGTTACATCCTGTTGGCGGATACCGTCAAAATATTCCCGCGCCACACCGATGCGCATCCCCTCCAGGGAACCGCCCAGACTCGGCGTAACCTTCTCCCCACCGCAGCAGGTGCTGTCCATAGGATCGGCCCCGCAGATGGCGTCGTACACCAGCGCGGCGTCCTCTACCGTAGTGGTGATGGGGCCGATCTGGTCCAGGCTGGAGGCGTAAGCAATCAGCCCAAAGCGGGATACGGCGCCGTAGGTAGGTTTGAGTCCCACGATACCGCAGAAGCTGGCCGGTTGACGGATGGACCCGCCGGTATCGGAGCCAAGGCCGTAAGCGGCCAGATGGGCGGATACGGCGCTTGCCACACCGCCGGAGCTGCCGCCCGCCACATATTGGGGATTGTAAGGATTGTTGGAGCCGCCGTAGCAGGAATTTTCACTGGAAGAACCCATGGCAAACTCGTCCATATTGGTTTTGCCCAGCAGCACGGCGTTTTGCGCTTTGAGGACCTTCCAGACGAAGGCGTCGTAGATGGGGGTATAGCCGGCGAGAATTTTGGAACAACAGGTGGTTTCGATGCCATCGGTGGAGATGTTGTCCTTTAATGTCATGGGAATGCCTTCCAGGGGGGCAAGGGGAATCCCCTTTGCCAGTTTTTCATCCACCCGCGCCGCTGTTTCCATGGCGATATCAGGGGTGACGCGGATATAGGCGTTGAGCCCGGGATTTTCTTTTTCAATGGCGCTGAGATAGCGCTGAGTCAGCTCCCGGCAGGAAATGCTGCCGTCGGTCATCATCTTTTGCAGTTTTCGGATGACGCCTGTGGGTTTTGTTTCTGCCATACGATCCTCTCCTATCCAGAGAAATTTTTCCTCGTTCACATATTACAAAAAGGGCATCGGCAATTGTGATGAGATAGTGCTGCCGGATACCCTCGAAGGATTTGTTTGCCAGCGTTCAGTTCTTCTTTTTCACAGGGAAATATCCATCTTCCCCTCCGCCGACGTTTTTGAGGATTTCTTCCCGAGGATAAGAGGGAATAACCTCATCCTCCCGGAGAATGTTGCTGCGTCCGCTTATCCCTTCAAACTCTTGCGTGCCAGCGGAGACGGCGTTGACGGTGTCGGCAAACGCGATGATCTGCGCCATATCATGGGTCAGAGATTCCAGCTCGTCCTCGCTGACATAGATCTTGGAAAGGTTAGCGATTTTCAGGATTTCTTCTTTGGTGACCATAGCTGCTGCTCCTTTCACAGTGATTTGGGCCGGTTCTTGCAAGAGCCGGCAAGAAATAGTTTTTTTTGTAACCCGTATGTCATGCTTTTGGTCAAGGCTTTTTCCCGGGAAGAAAATAACAAAAAGGGCCGTCTCCCGCAATCCCTTGCTGCAAACGGCCCTGCCATCTCTCATCGAATACGGATATGCGCCTCCCGCAGCTGCTGCTGGGTCACCTCACAAGGCGCGCCCATCATCAGATCCTGGGCGTTGGCGTTCATGGGGAAGGCGATCACTTCCCGAATGCTCTCATCCCCTGTCAGCAGCATGATCATGCGGTCAATGCCGGGCGCCATCCCTGCATGAGGCGGCGCTCCATATGCAAAGGCGTTATAGAGAGCGGGAAACCGGCTCTCTACCTCCTCTTTTGGATATCCTGCGATCTCAAAAGCTCTCACCAGCGTTTCCTGCTGATAATTGCGAACCGCACCGGAGGATAGCTCCACACCGTTTACCACAATATCGTACTGCTGGGCGGTGATTTCCAGAGGATCCAAGGTATTGAGCGCTTCCAATCCTCCCTTGGGCATGGAGAAAGGATTGTGGGTAAATACAATTTCCCCGGTTTCCTCGTCCTGCTCATACATGGGAAAATCGGTAATAAAGCAAAAACGGTATTCCTGCTCATTCATCAGGTGTAACCGCCGTCCCAATTCGCTGAGGATCTGACCGGCCAGCTTGGGAGCGACGGATGGGGTATCAGCGATAAAGTAGAGGATATCTCCCGGCTTTAGTGCGCAGCGGGACGCCAGCTCTTTTCTCTGGCTTTCCTCCAGGAATTTGTCGATGGGTCCCAAATATTTCATGGCGTCATCCACCTTGATGTAACCCAGCCCCTTCATCCCGATGGATTTTGCATATTCTTCCATCGATTCAAAGAAACTGCGGGGCTGTGCGCCGCAGCCTGGAACCCGGATGCCCCGCACAGTAGCCCCACGGAACGGTGCAAAGGCGCTCTGGACAAACAGGTCGCTGAGTTCCACAATCTCCAACGGATTGCGCAGATCCGGCTTGTCGGTACCATAGCGGAGCATTGCTTCCCGATAGCTGATCCGTGGAAAGGGAGCAGGGGAAACCACTCTGCCCGCAGGGGCAAACTTCTGGAAGGTGGCGGAAAGCACCTGCTGTGCCACTGCAAAGACATCCTCCTGGGTGGCAAAGGCCATCTCAAAATCCAGTTGATAGAATTCTCCGGGGGAGCGGTCGGCTCTGGCGTCCTCGTCCCGGAAACAGGGGGCAACCTGGAAATACCGGTCAAAGCCCGATACCATCAGCAGCTGCTTAAAAATCTGAGGCGCCTGGGGGAGAGCATAAAATTTCCCATGATGTTTACGGCTGGGAATCAGATAATCTCTGGCGCCTTCCGGGGAGGACGCAGTGAGAATGGGAGTTTGTATCTCCATAAAGCCGAGAGCTGCCATCTGGTTTCGAAGGAAAGAAAGAATTTGGGAACGCAGTGCAATCTTCTGATGTACCTTAGGGTTTCGCAGATCGAGATACCGGTATTTGAGGCGTATTTCTTCTTTGGTTTCGGTGGAATTGGTGATCTCGAAGGGGAGCATGGCGTTGGCGCGGCTGAGAAGGGTAAGCTCTCTGGCATTTACCTCCACCGTACCGGTCGGGATTTTGGAATTGTAGGTTTCCTCATCCCGGTGTACTACCTCACCGGAGACGGTGACCACGCTCTCACGGGAAACTCCCCGGAGCATTTCATCCTCTCTGACAACCACCTGTACGACGCCGTACTGATCCCGCAGATCCATAAACTGGATACCGCCATGGTCTCGGATGGTTTCCACCCAACCGGAAACCCGAACCGTTTTGCCGATATCGGATTCCCGCAGCTCCCCACAGGAGTGGGTTCGGTACTCGTTGACTGCTATCATTGTTCGATCATTCCTTTTTTTCGGATTTGCTGGGGCAAACTGCATTTCTTTCCTCAAAAGCAGAAGGGGAACAGCGGAAGAAGATTTCATTTTTTCTTTTGGCTGCATCTTTAATTGCATATTCTAGCACAGTGGTTTTTCCGTTGCAATGGAGAATACCAATAAAATCCGAGAAAAAGAAACACCAGATTTTTGTATAACACTTTAAAAAAGATAAATTTTCTTTTCTTATGGTTGGGAAATCATCAACGCATTATTCGCTATTTTTACTCAAAAACTTGAAAATAAAACCTCTTATTTCAAAATCCGTGCATCCCTAATCCTATGAGAATAGAGCAATAATTTTACATTGTTTTCAAAGCATAAAAAGAGATGTTTCTCCACAGTTCTGTGAAAAAGCATCTCTTTGCTGTCTGTGGGAAAGTTTCAAATCCGACAAGCCTGTTACAGTTTGCGGTAGCGGGTATTGCGGTCAATGACGTTGCGCAGCGGTTCTCCCAGGAAATAGCGACGCAGGTTTTCTGCGGAAATCCGGACAATCCGCTCAAAGGTTTCTGGCAGGGACCATCCGCCGGAAACATGAGGGGTGATGATGGCGTTGGGAATGTTCCAAAGCCGATGGTCGGCGGGCAGCGGCTCAGGATCGGTAACGTCCAGCGCCACGCCGCCCAAATGCCCGCTTTCCAGCGCGTCGCACAGCGCTTCGGTGTCGATGGCGGTGCCTCTTCCTACGTTGATGAGCACCGCTCCCGGTTTCATTTTGCCAATGCGTTCCCGATTGAGGATTTTGGCGGTTTGGCTGTTGCCGGGTAAGCTCATTGCCACTACATCGGCCCGGGGGAGCAGCGAATCCAGCGCATCGGTCAGATGCACCTCATCCACATAGTCGGGCTTGGTGGTATCGGTACGGCGAACACCGATGACATATGCCCCCATGGATTTCACCAGCTTGGCAAAGCTGCCGCCGATATCTCCCATCCCGATCACCAGCACGGTGGAGCCGTTTACCTTTTTGACCGTCCCCAGCTTGTTCCACTGATGGGTATGCTGTTGATCCCGGTAGGCGTACAGTTTTTTATAAAGAGATAGCAGCACTCCCAGCATATACTCGGAGATGGCAAGGCCGTATGCGCCGGTGGCGTTGGTGATGATGGCGGAAGGCTGGATTACTCCCTCTTTCAGATAGGGATCGGGTCCGGCGGTATTGCTTTGGAACCATTTGAGATTGGTGGAACCAGCAACATACTCCACCGGGGGATTTCCCACAATCACCTGAGCGTCCTGCACCTGCTGCTTTGTCACCACGTCGGCGGTGGCATAGATAAACTCCACCCCAGGAGCGGCGGCCTCCAAAATCTCCTTGTGTCTTTGTTCCACGGGAAGCAGTACCAATACAGAATTCTTTTCCATCATGTTATGCAGTCCTCATTTCTTTGTTGATGTACCGCAAGGTCTCTTCGTCTATTGTAACATACCCGGCTGCATTGCCGCAACCACTCTATCCTACTGCTCATACTGTCGAAGGTCATACAGCTCCTGATATTTGTCCCTGGTCTGTAAAACCCGCTGTACATAGGAGGAGGTGTCCCCAAAAGGGATGGTTTTCAGGGTAACGCCGTCGTCGGAATACTCCGGGTCATCCAGCCATTTTTTTACGTTGCCCCAACCGGCATGGTAAGCGCACAGCGCCACATCTGGATGCTCAAATTCGTCCAGAAACAGTCTTAGGAGCATAACGCCGTATTTGATGTTGACCTGAGGATCAAAAAGATCGTCGGCGGTCACCTGGGCGTCCTCTCCTTCCCGATAGACCGCCCATTCCAGGGTAGGTCCCTGAATTTGCATCAGTCCGCGGGCATCCACGCTGGACACCGCATCGGGGGTGAAGCTGCTCTCATTTTTGATAACCGCATATACCAGCGCTTCGTCCACCTGGTATTCCTCACAGTACTGGCTGACCAAATCCTCATATTCAATGGGATAGGCCGCGTCGTAGTAAATTTCATTGGCTCGATGGAAGGCAAAATACAGTGCTGCTGCCACCAGCGCAATCACCAGCACCGTTCCCAGTGTGGCAATCAGTGCCGGCAGGGGAGAGGTTCTTCTGCGTCTTCTGCGTACCAACGGTGTCTTCTCCCTTCTGTCCAGTGATATCGGGTTGTGGATTGCGATTTTTAAACTCGCCATCCTTTTTGAAATCCATCCCTCCAGCGGGAGCAAAGGCCCAAACGGCACAGCAGCAGATCCAGCTGCTGTGTTACCGCTCTAAGGCTGCCGTCACAGCGGATGACCGCGTCGGAGCGGGAGGTATAATACCGGTCCGGATGCTGGCTGGCCAGCCGCTGCATGGCGGCGGCTTCATCGATATTGTCCCGCCGGCAGATCCGGCGTATCCTTAGCGGTTTGGGGGCCAGCACCGTCACAATGCGGTGGCACAGCTTGTCGGCGCCGCTTTCAAAGAGGGTGGGCGCATCCAGCACTACCACCCGATGGCTTTGGGAGAGCAGTGCGATCTGTTCTCTGAGTTCTTTCAGAATAAAGGGGAAGATGGTTTCGTTGAGCAGCGCTACCCGCTCCGGATTGCCGAACACCGCACTGCCCAGCTTGCGCCGGTTGAGATGCCCATCCTCCAGCAGCAGGCTCCCTTCCACCAGCTTTCCAAAGCGCTGGCAGAGCAGCTCCAGGCATGGGGTACCGGGTTCAACAACCTGGCGTGCCACCTGATCGGCGTCGATAAACGTAAGCGCTTTGGGGCAGCGGCGGGAGAGCAGTTTGCAGACGGTGCTTTTCCCGGCGCCGGAAGGCCCAGTCAGTCCCAAAACAATGCCTTGTCTCACCTTATCATCTCCCTTTTTTCGGTTACAGTTTCTGGATGGTGAAGGCGGAAGCCCGGATAATGCGGTTATATACCGCCATTCCCACCCCGGTTTTATGCGGGCAGCGGGCATAGATCACCTTTGCGCCCTTGTCGTCCAGCGCCCGCAGGCATTCAAACAGCCGCTGTGCCTGTTGCTGATCGGTGTCCCCCATCACCATATAGGGCTTTTTCAGCGCTGCTGTCTCATGGCCGAAGGCCAGTGCCCAGATGTCGTCCCCCTGCTGCCGGTTCACATAATCCACAAAGGCGTCGTCATCCCCATCCAGCAGGATAACCCGTGCTTTGGGGGCATAATGCTTATATTTCATGCCGGGGGAAGCGGCGCTCTGCCCTTCCTCCAATTTGGAGAGCACAGCGCTGTCCACCGCCACATCCCCCAGGACGTCGCAAAGCTGTTCCAGTGTGACAAATCCTGGGCGCAGTAATCTGGGAATCTCCCCAGCCAGCGAGATCACGGTAGATTCCAGTCCCACCTGGCAAGGGCCGCCATCCACAATGGCGTCCACCCTTCCGGTGAGATCCTCCACGCAGCGCCGCGCATTGGTAGGGCTGGGCGCTCCGGACAGGTTGGCGGAAGGGGCTGCAATGGGCAGTCCGCTTTCCCGAATGATGGCGTTTGCCACCGGATGGGAGGGAAAACGCACCGCCACGGTGTCCAGTCCGCCGGTGGTCACTGAGGGCACCGAAGATTGTTTTTTTAAGATCATGGTCAGCGGACCAGGCCAGAAAGCCTCTGCCAGAGCGTATGCTCCGGAGGGAATCTCCCGCGCCAGTGTGGGAAGGGTTTCCATCGACGCAATATGCACAATCAGCGGGTTATCGCTGGGCCGGCCTTTGGCCTTGTAGATGTTGACTACCGCCTGCTCGTCAAAGGCGCTCGCTCCCAGACCATATACCGTCTCGGTGGGGATAGCCACCAGCCCTCCTCGCCGCAGAATGGCGGCAGCGGTCTCAATCGCCTGGGGATTTTGCTTTGGGTCTTCCACCCGCAGCAGTTTGGTTTCCATCAATGATGCCACCTCTTAATTAAATGGTTAGATAATTATCAAATTACGGTCTGCGTTGCCAATGTTTATCAGCTATCAACCGTTCTGCTCCTGGGATTTGAGTTTTTCCGCCTGGTCAAAGGTAATGAGTGCATCCAGCAACTCATCCAGATCCCCGTCCATCACGCTGTCCAGTTTATACAAGGTCAGCCCGATGCGGTGATCGGTCACCCGCCCCTGAGGGAAATTGTAGGTGCGTATCCGCTCCGAGCGATCGCCGGTACCAACCTGCAACTTTCGTTCGCTGGCAATCTTGTCGGTCTGTTCCTGTTGCTTTTTCTCATAAAGCCGGGAGCGAAGGATCTTCATGGCTTTGTCTTTATTCTTAAACTGGCTGCGTTCGTCCTGGCATTCCACCACCATACCGGTAGGCAGATGGGTGATACGGATGGCGGATTCGGTTTTGTTGATATGCTGTCCGCCGGCGCCGCTGGAGCGGAAGGTGTCAATCTGTAAATCGCCCGGATTGATCTCCACCTCCACCTCTTCCACCTCTGGCAGGATGGCTACGGTGACGGTGGAGGTATGAATCCGCCCCGCCGCCTCGGTCTCGGGTACCCGCTGCACCCGATGAACGCCGCTTTCAAATTTTAACCGGGAATAGGCGCCCTCTCCACTGATGGAAAAGCTGATCTCCTTGTATCCGCCCAGCTCAGTGGGGTTGGCGTTTAGAATCTCCGATTTCCATCCCCGACGCTCCCCGTACATCGAATACATCCGGTAAAGGGAACCGGCAAACAACGCCGCTTCCTCCCCTCCAGCACCGCCGCGGATCTCCACAATGACGTTTTTATCGTCGTTGGGGTCTCTGGGAAGCAGCAGCAGCTTGAGTTCTTGGGCATGGCGCTCCTCGTCCGCCTTTGAGATGAGCAGCTGTTCCTGAACCATCTCCCGAAAATCCGCATCCAATCCGCCCTCGTCCAGCAGCTGCCGGGCTTCCTCATAGGCTTCATGCGCTTTTTCATATTCCCGGTATTTTTCCACAATAGGGGTCAGATTTTTATATTCCCGCATCAGGTTGCGGTACTGCTCGTTGTCCCCAATGACGGTGGGATCGGTCAGCTTGTGGCTGATCTCCTGATACCGGTTTTCTACATCTTGCAATTTTTCCAGCATTCCGTTTCCTCGCTTGCTTGATTTTATTGTATATTTTTATCCAGTGTGTTGCCTGCAAAGGAATATTCTATCCATGGCTCGAGGGGATTCCCCGTGCCCCAAATTATTCCGATGGCTCCCGAAGGATTTTTTTGATGCTTTTTTCCACCTTGGCCCGCGGCACCATCACCTCACGTCCGCAGGAAAGACAACGGATTCGAAAATCCATTCCTACCCGCAAAACAGTGAACCGGTTTTCTCCACAGGGATGAGGTTTTTTCATCAGCAGGATATCTCCCACACGCACATCCATGCTATCATCTCCCAGCAAACAGATTGGTATTATTTGGATTTGTACATCCAGAGTCCAAAAGCATCATATCTAAAGCCGGCCGATCTTATTGTATCACGGTGGGAAGTAAAATTTCATGCCCACAAAATCGGACAGCAATCTCAGATTATTATACCAGAACCCCCATACAATGGCAAATCCTTTTGGAATGAAACAGATTGTTTTGTCAGATACTACTGCCGTAAAACCATACCTTTTGCCATCCAAACATTTTTTTGAAAGGAAGTTGCCGGTATGAATCCACAAAACACCCTCAGCAGTATCACCTGCGAGTTTGAGACCATTGATATGGCGGATCTGGGAATCGGGCGGTTGCTCAAATCCACCGGAGGGGTGCGCAGCATCCATGTCCGACGCTGTGGACCGCCGGCTCACTATTCCGATCCGGCGGCCAAAGATACGGCGCTGTTTCCTCCTGTATTGCCTGCAGTGTCCGACTTTTCTTCGGGATATGCAGCCACCGCCAATCCCAGCACCTTGCTGTATGCACTGCATCAGCCAAAGGACTCCATCGAGCCTCGCAGAATCCGCAGCGTTACCGCGGAGATTATCTGTAACCGGAAGAATGTGCGGGATATCGCTGGCCGGCTTACCAGTCTGGGTGCAACCCATATCCACATCCGGTGAACCATCCTTCTTGTGAGATGCAGAATTCCGGCATGAAAGAACGGTTTGCTGCATAAAGATGATTGCAACGCAAAATCATCTGGCTGCCGCAGCCATACCGGCGTTCCCCTGCATCCCACCATATAGGAGGTTTAAGCCATGACAGAATGGAAACCTGAAGGCATACGCATCGATACCCCTGAAAACAAGGCGGCCATCGCCAGCCTGGCGTCCCTTTCCCAGGCGCAGCAATCCCAGAAAATTCTGGAAGCCAGAGCGGTGGTCTGCGACAGTGAACACAACCTTTTGGTGCCGTTGGGAGGCGGTATCCGGGGCATTATCCCAAGGGAGGAGGGGGCGCTGGGCATCGCCGAGGGGACTACCCGGGATATCGCGATCATCTCCCGGGTGAACAAGCCGGTCTGCTTTGTGGTAACCGGTTTTATGCGGGGAGAAAACGGCGAGCAGACGGTTCTTCTCTCCCGAAGGGCGGTACAGCAGCGCTGTATGCAGCAGTATATTCACACCCTGCGCCCCGGGGACGTCATCGACGGACGGGTGACCCACCTGGAAAACTTCGGCTGTTTTGTGGACATCGGATGCGGTATCTGTTCCCTGATTCCCATCGATTCCATATCGGTTTCCCGCATCTCCCACCCTGGGGACCGGTTTCATCCGGGACAGATGATCCGCGCTGTGGTGCGGGCAGTGGACGGAGATCGGGTGACCCTTACCCATCGAGAGCTGCTGGGCAGTTGGAGCGAAAACGCTTCCATCTTTCACAGCGGGGAAACGGTGGCAGGAATTGTGCGCTCGGTGGAGCCCTATGGCATCTTTGTAGAACTGACCCCCAATCTGGCAGGTTTGGCGGAACCGCGGGAAGGGGTACAGCCGGGACAGCAGGCCAGTGTGTACATCAAAAGTATGATCCCGGACCGGATGAAGATCAAACTGATCCTGGTGGACGCTTTCGATGCCAGCTATCAGCTTCCGGAACCGGAGTACTTTTTTCATGGGGATCATATGTCCCGTTGGCGTTACTCGCCGCCTCAGGCCAGGCGAGTGGTAGAGACGGTGTTTGATACGGACGAGGAAAATGAGGATATCCAGTAAAAGAGGGGGCTTGCCAAAAGCCCCCTTTTTCTATCTTCGGTGTCTTAGTCCATTTGGGGACCAAAATACAGCTCAGTACCATAGTGCTCACTGGAAAAACCATTGTCAAAGAAGATGGAAAAAAATGGAGTCATCTTGTCATAGATTTCGGTGTCCTGGGGTTTTTCCATGGTCAGCAGCATCTCCAGAAAAGCCGGTGTAATTTCTCCCCGGATTACCACCATGTTCGAAAATTCGGTTTCTTTGACGGCGCCGTAATCCATAGCCAGCTTAATCCAGTCGGTTTCCTCCTTCCAGCAGTGGATCTCAAAGGTTTTAGCGCCTTGTGCATACATTCGCACCACATCCCGCCATCCTCTGTTGCCGATTTTCCCGGCAAGGCGTGGGTCACAGATGCCGTATTTGTAAAAATTTTCCCGGCCTTGCTTCAGGGTCAAACCATGGTTTTCGTCGCTGGGGACATCCTCACCGTCAACAAACACATCGTTTTCCCACCAGCATACCGGACAGATATAGGCGATGGCCTGCTGCGGCAGTACGGGGAAGGTAGGGTTTTGACAGCAGGGGCAACGGTCATACATATGGAATCCTCCGATGATCATAGATTTCTCCGTTTTGGAGAAAATCGGCAGCCGGTCGTCGGCCGCCGATCAGGACTTTTTTCACCGGCTGCCGTGAAATCTGTGAAAAGCTTAGAAGGAGGGTGGATCAAAGATTTTATCCAATCACCTCGTGGCGTAAAAAGGCATTATAGACATTCTCAAACCAGTCCTCCCCCTTGGGAATGGGACGGACCGGCTCCCAGGAAAAGCTGCATTGCAGATTTTCCACATCCAGCGCCACCTCGCATACCTTGCCGCTGAAGGCGCCGTTATCCAGTTCCACTGCGATACCCTGCTGGGCGCAACGGCTTAGATCCCGTTCCCCGATGAGATAGGAACCACGGCTTTTTCCGCCCTGCTGGATATACTCTCGGATGGCGCTGAGGTAAGTCAGTTGGGTGTAGAGGATATCCCGGTTGATGAAAGCGTCGATCAGTTCCCGGACCCCGCTTACCTTCGTCTCAGTTTGCAGGCGCATAAGATCCTCCCGACAGTCGTTGATGGCCTGTTCCACCTGGGGAAGGTTGCGCAGAAATGCGCCGCACAGATCCATCCGCTGCTGATACCGCTGCCGCAGTGTTTTGGGAGAATTTTTCTCAGGACGGTCCAAAGAAGTGGACACACTCCGAATAAACTGGGCGGTGCGGCGTACCGCTGGAGCGGCCTTCTCCAGAAACGCTTTTGCCGGTATGGGGGGCTGGCGAAGATTCTGGGCAATGTACTGGGCAGCGCGGGTGCTGCCCACCTGGGTGGAGTTGAGGGCGGTGCCGCCGGGGCGGTATACCCCGAAGGTACCGTTGACCTCCCCCACAGGGAACAGATGGGACAGGTTACTTTCCCACCAGATGTTGCCCACCAGCCCGCCATTGTTGTGCTGGGCGCATACCGCAATCTCCAGCGGCTCCTGTTCCAGATCGATTTTATGGTTTTTATAAAGATCATAGGCCAGCGGGTTCATCTTGCGCAGCCGGGCAATGGGGGTGTCCTGCACAGCGCCGGAGCGCTCCAGATAGGTTCTGGTTTCCTCCCCTAGCAGCGAGAAATCCAGTTTGCCGTCCTTTTCGGCGCGCTGGGGGTTGCGGCGGAAATCCAGAAATACCCGCCGTCCTTTCTCTTTGGTCTCCACAAACACCGCCATATCCACAATGGAGGAACCGCCTCGGCCCAGCTTACGGGGATCAAAGGGCCACTGATACCCTTTGAGGAAGATGGCGTCCAGCATCTCCCCGGTGTTGGCAAAATAATCGTCCAGGAATTCTCTGGCGTCGCTGCCGTCGGGGTTGGTGGAAATGTAGGTGGGGATGACCTGCTGGTAGGTGCCGGAGAGATTCCAGCGAAAGCCGATGGAGGCGATGCCATACTGGCTTTCGGTGACGTTGATGCCTTTGGCTCCGGCGGCCAGCGCTGCGCCGGTGGCGCAGGTTTGGCTTTGGGGATATACCGATGCGCCGTAGATGGCGGAAGGGCCGCCGGTGGCATAGATGATGCCGGTGGCGCAGAACAGTACCTGTTCTCCGGTGGCGGCGTCGATGGCGATGAGTCCTGCCACCTTCTTTTCTGTGCCCTCTCCGTCGGTTACCAGCTCCACCACCCGGTATCCGCTGAAGATGGGGATATCTTTTTGCATTACGCTGCGCTCCAGCCCCTCGGTCATATATTTGGAGGTGAGAGGTCCGCAGGAGGTAGCCCGCTGCCGGGGATCATGGTCGGTTTTGTATCCCACATATTCCCCCATCCGGTTGTGGGGAAAGGGAACCCCCAGATTGACCAGCTTGAAAAAGCATCGGGCGGACATTGCCGCTTCCACCAGCGCAATATCTCCATGCATACTTCCGCCGTCAAAGAGGGTCTGTGCCATCTCCTGCACCGAATCGCTGCCGTCTCCCGCCAGTGTCAGTTTGTAATAGGTCTGTTTGTCGGAGCCGGTATTGCGGGAGGTACCCATTCCGATTCCTTCGGTGAGCAGAAAGACGTCCTCCTGTCCTAAGCTGTAAAGGGTGTCCGCCGCGTTAAAACCTGCAGCGCCGGTGCCGACCACCAGGGTATTGCACCGGTAGCAGGGGTAGGATATGCCATCCAGGGTAACCATTTCGGGGGAGATCATTTTTTCTTTGTGATGTATCATCGCTTTTTCGTCCTTTCTGAAGGGATACGCTGTCCAGCGCCAAGGGAAGGAGCGTCCCGGCTGTTGCTATTATTGGTTTGCAGAGTCCCCGGCGGGTGAGGGTGAGAGTGAGGGTGGGGGAGAGGGGATTTGCGGCGGCATATGTCCACCGCATCGCCGGTACTGTCCCGGGGTCATACCGGTTTCCCGTTTGAAATACCGGATGAAATTGTTGATGTCGGAAAAACCCGCTTTCTGAGAAACCTCCAACACGCTGCTGTCGCTCTCCAATAGCAGGTTGCGAGCGGCAGCCAGCCGGCACAGCTGTAAATATTGTTTGGGGTTGTATCCGGTTTCCCGCTTAAAGAGATGGCTCAGATGGGAGGAGCTGGTGAAAAAACGCTGGGCCAGCTGGGAGAGCACCACCGGTTCCCCGCAGTGCAGTTCCAGATATTCTTTCACTGCCCAGGCAAGCCCGGAAGCCGCGGTGGCAGCTTCCGGCAACAGGTCCCTTCCCTCCCGGATATGGCACCGGTAGAGGAGCAGCAGCAGGCGTTTGACCTGACAGGCCATCCACTGCTCCCGCAGGGGAGCGTTCCCCTCATATTCTTTCAGCAGATCGGCGAAAATTTCAGCGGCAACCTGTTCTTTACCTCCCAGATGGGAGACCCGAGGAGCGCCCAACAGGATGCCCAACAGCCGCCGGTCTCCCAACTCCTCCGGCAGATGATCGGGGGAGAGCAGCAGGTGATACCGTTCATAGGGTTGGACGGCCGGCTGTACGTCGTGCAGTTCCAGATTGCTGAAAACCACCAGATCCCCGGCCATGGCGTCAAAATACTCCCGGCCTACCCGGATATGACAGCCTCCCTTAGTGATAAACAAAAACTGATATCCGTTGTGATGGTGATGGGGTTCCGGGTGAAGACCCAGGGTATGGGCGACCCGCAGCACGCAGCAGCGCTGTTCCACAGCGTTCCCTCCCTTCTCATGATAGCAGATTTTACATATTTTCCAGCAGTTGCGCATGAGATTTCCGTTTGGATTTATTATATGATATTTGTAGATGCATTTCCAGCGGTTTCGTCTGTTTTCTCCACAAAATACCGGGTGCGCCGCAGTATAGCGGGCGTTTTCCGGGTCTCTTTGTTCTCAAAAGTGAAAACCGTGGAAATTTTCGGTACATAGAAAGGAGCTGGCACAATGGCCTTTGAAAAATTCCATTACAAATCTCTGACCGAACTGACCGATACATTGGAGGAACAGGGGTATCCCCTTCCCGCCAGGGAGGATTATTCGGTTTTGGCTACCCCTGTCGTCATCGGAGGAAAAACCGTCCCCAACCGTATTGCCTATCAGCCGATGGAGGGCTGTGACGGCACCTTCTCCGGTTCCCCCGATACTCTGACCATCCGCCGGTACCGCCGCTTTGCCAAAGGAGGCCCTGGGCTGATCTGGTTTGAGGCCACCGCCATCACCGAGGATGGCCGGGCCAATCCCCGCCAACTCTGGCTGCGGGAGGAGAACAAAGAGAATTTCCGCGCCATTGTGCGTTTGATTAAAGATACCTGCCGGGAGGAAAACGGTTTTGAGCCTCTTGTAATTATGCAGGCCACCCATTCCGGGCGGTATTCCAAACCCCACGGTAAACCCGAACCCATCATTGCCTACAACAATCCCATCTTTGAGGGGGATAAGCCCCTTTCTCCCGACCATATCATCACCGATGAGCGGCTGCGGGAGCTGGAGGAGGATATGGTGCGCTCTGCACTGCTGGCACAGGAGGTGGGATTTGACGGGGTGGACGTCAAGTGCTGCCACCGGTATCTCAACTGCGAGTTGCTCTCCGCCTACAACCGTCCCGGGGAATATGGCGGCAGCTTCGAGAACCGCACCCGCTTTTATCTCAACTGTGTCCGCAAGGTCAAAAAGGCGGTGCGCTCCGACTTTATCGTCACCTCCCGCCTGAACGTATATGACGGTTTCCCGTATCCTTACGGCTTTGGCGTTGCCCCCGGGGAGGATCTGACCCCCGATATGACCGAGCCCAAAAAGCTCATCGGCCTGCTGGCTCAGGAAGGGATTGAGCTGTTGGACATCACCATGGGCAATCCTTACTTTAATCCCCATGTCAACCGTCCCTTTGACGGAGGTCCCTATGTGCCCCAGGAACATCCTCTGCTGGGGGTGGGCCGGATGCTCCATTATACCGGCGAGCTGCAAAAAGCATATCCTCAGCTCAAGATCATCTGTTCCGGTACCTCCTATCTGCGGGAGTATCTGCCCAACATCGGCGCAGGGCTGGTGGAAGAGGGGATGACCTCTCTGGTTGGTATCGGCCGTATGGCGTTTGCCTATCCCGATTTTGCCAAGGACGTTGTGGCAGGGAAGATCGAGAAAAACAAGGTCTGCATTACCTGTGGTATGTGTTCGATGATTATGCGCAACGGCAGTACGCCTGGTTGTGTGGTGCGGGATGGGGAAATCTATCTGCCTTTGTTCAAAGAACACGTCCAGGACCGCAACATCATTGTCTAAACATTGGGAGGATGAGATCATGAGCCATTCGGTACAGAAAGTCGCATTTGTCACCGGTTCCTCCCGGGGAATCGGATATGGGATTGCCACACAGCTCAATGAGGAAGGATATTTTGTGGTGATGAGCGGCACCTCTCCCATCGAGAAGGTGATGGAAGCCATTCAAAAGCTGCCTCATCCCGAAAATGTGCTGTATCTTCAGGGGAATATCGCTCTGACCGAGGATCGCCAGCATTTTTTGGACAGCATCCTCTCCACCCTGGGGCGGATCGATCTGCTGGTTAACAATGCAGGGGTTGCTCCCAACGTCCGTCTGGATATCCTGCAAACCACCGAGGAGAGCTTTGATCGGGTGATGAACATCAATCTTCGGGGTATGTTTTTCCTCACCCAGCTCTTTGCCAACGCCATGATTCGCCTGAAAGACGAAAATATTGAGGATTATACTCCCCGTATCGTCAATATCTCCTCCATGTCCAGCTTTACCTCGTCGGTCAACCGAGGGGAATACTGCATCTCCAAAGCGGGGATTTCTATGGTGACCATGCTCTTTGCCGACAAGCTGGCGGAGTACGGTATCCCGGTCTTTGAGATTCAGCCCGGCATCATCGCCACCGATATGACCAGCGGCGTCAAGGAAAAATACGACCGGCTGATTGCAGAGGGCATCACCCCCATCAAGCGTTGGGGTTATCCCAAGGATATTGCCGGTGCGGTATCGGTTTGTGCCAGCGGAAAGCTGGATTTTGCCACCGGCCAGGTGCTGCATCTGGATGGCGGATTCCATATTCATCGGCTGTAATCTGTTTGGTGTGTATCACGATAAAATCAGGGGGTCTGGGTCCCGTCGGGACCCAGACCCCCTTGGCTTTTGCTGGAGCATCAGCGTTTTTTCCATTTAAGAAGCAATGCCGAATTACCAATCACCAGCACCGAGCCGGCGTTATGTACCAGCGCTCCCACCACCGGACTCAGCACGCCGGTGATGGCTAGGACAATGGCCAAAAAGTTGAGCACCATGGAAAAGGTCATGTTGACCTTGATGGTGGTCATCATCCGGCGGGACAGCGCAATCAGATGGGGAAGCTCCTTTACCTCGTCGTCCACCAGCGCAATGTCGGCGGCTTCCACCGCGATGTCGCTGCCGATTCCGCCCATGGCGATTCCCACCTGGGCTTTTTCAGCGCGGGAGCGTCGTTGATGCCGTCTCCCATCATGCAGACCGGTTTTCCGCAGCGCTCAAACTCATCGATATAGCCCAGTTTATCCTCCGGCAGACAGTTGGCCCGTACCTCTGCAATTGCAAGCTGGGAAGCGATGGCGTGGGCGGCATTTTCATGATCGCCGGTGAGCAGCACCGGCTGTACCGAGAGGGAGGAGAGGGCTTTGATCATATCGGCGCTTTCCTCCCGCAGTGTGTCGGACAGCGCAAGAAATCCCGCAAACCTTCCGTCCACTGCCAGATAGGTGACGGTGCATCCCTGCCGCAGATGGTCCTCCGCGGCCTGGGGAATGGCAAAGGAAATTCCCAGGCTTTGCAGCAGCTGGACGTTTCCGGCAGCCACCTTTTTTCCTGAAAGCTCCACCGATACCCCCCGCCCAGGGATCATCTGAAAGTCGGAGACGGTATCCAGCGGCTCTGTATGGCGTTTGCGGTAGCAGGCGGTGATGGCTTTGCCCAGCGGGTGTTCCGAAAGCTGTTCGGCGCTGGCAGCCAGACGGTAAAGTTCCTCATCGCTGTAGGGTTCCCCGCTGCTGACGGCAGCCACCACCACCGGGGCGCCGTAGGTCAGGGTACCGGTCTTATCAAAGGCGGTCACCTTTACCGCAGAAAGGCGTTCCAATGCGTCTCCTTCCCGCACAAGAAAGCCGTGATGGGTGGCGTTGCCGATGGCGGCCATAATGGCGGTTGGGGTGGCCAGCACCAGCGCACAGGGGCAGAATACCACCAGAATGGTCACCGCCCGAATGATTTCTCCAGTGAAAAGCCAGGTCAGCGCCGCCGCGCTCAGGGCAATCACCACAATCCAGGTCGCCCAGCGGTCGGCGATTCCCACAATTTTGGCTTTTCCGGCATCTGCCGACTGTACCAGACGAATCATCCGCTGGATAGAGCTGTCCTCTCCCACCTTGGTGGCTTTCATCTCAAAAGCGCCGAACTGGTTGACGGTGCCGCTGGACACCTCGTCTCCCACCGTTTTGTCCACCGGCATCGATTCTCCGGTCATCACCGCCTGGTTGATGGAAGTTTCCCCCGACTGGATGATACCGTCCACCGGGACTCCTTCCCCGGGCAGTACCCGCAGCAGATCCCCGATCTGTACCTGATCCACAGGTACCACCGATTCTCTCCCATCGGTACCGATGACCCGGGCGGTTTGAGGGGTCAGATGTATTAGCTTTTCAATTCCGGCCCGGGCTCTGGCGACGGTGATATCCTCCAGCAGCGCGCCCAGCTGCATGATGAAGGCCACCTCGCCTGCCGCAAAGGTTTCCCCGATACACACCGAGGCGATCAGTGCCAGCGACACCAGCACATCCGCCTTGATGTCAAAGGCGGTTACCAGCCCGATCACCGCTTCCAATATGATGGGGATACCGCATAAAACAATGGCGATCCACGCCAGATCAAAGGGCAAAGGGTTCCATTGCAGCAGACTTCCGATTACCGCGATACCGGAAATAATCAGCAGGATGCTGTCCTTGCGGATGCCGCCCAATTCCAGAAAATGCTCCAGTTTTTCCATCCATTTTTTCATATGTGTTACACAGCCTCTTTTCTTCGCAAATGGACATTACAGCCACATTATACCTATAGGGGTATAGGTTGTCAACGGGATCAAAAAGAAAAACAGCCCTTTCGGCTGTTTTTCCGATTGTTTTAACCCATATTGGAGAAGCGCTCTACCGCTTTGGTAAAACTCTCGATGGTTTTGTCGGGATCGCCGTGGGTCAGCCCGTCCCGGACACAGTGGCGGATATGGCCTTCCAGCACCACCTTGCCGCATCCATGGAGCGCCGATTTGGCGGCGTTGATTTGAGAGAGGATATCCTCGCAGGGAACGTCCTCATCGATCATGCGGTCGATGGCCTGTACCTGTCCGATGATCTTTTTCAGCCTGCGGTGCAGGTTTTCCGCGTCCATACACTGTCTCATAGCATTGCCTCCATACGGTTGGGAATATCTGCGTGCGGTTTCATTATACCTTGTGCTGGCGGCGGCTGTCAATGCGCCTTTACAGCTCCAGGTGCTGACAAAAAAGGCTGTGCATTTGCTTTTGCAACGCACAGCCTTTATGTATATCTGCTTTCGGAGCGAGTTTAGGCTTTGGCGATCTCACCGGCCTTTTGCAGTGCAACCTTGGTTACGGCTGGACCGATCAGCTCATAAATTAGTGTTCCGCACAATACCACAGCGCGGATGGTCTGTCCATAGGCGGGAATAGACTGGGAAGCAATCAGCGAAAGACCGATGGCAACGCCCGCCTGGGGAATCAGGGTAAAGCCCAGATATTTTTTGGTGGTGTCGGGGGCTTTCATCAGGATAGCGCCAGCGGAAGCGCCGGCCACCTTTCCCACAACCCGGCAGATTACGTACAGGATTCCCACCAGTCCGATGGAGGGGAGAATGGTGATGTTTAGTTCCGCACCGGAGGTGGCGAAAAACAGCAGGAAAATGGGAGGAGTAATGGTATCCACCAGCCGCATAATGGAAGGAGCAGCGGAGGAGGTATTGGTGAGCATAGCGCCCATGCACATACACAGCAGCAGGGAGGAAAGCCCCAGCATGGTAGCCAGAGCGGAGCCCAAAAACACAAACCCAACGGTGATAATCAGCCGGTTGGAGTCCTTCTTAAAGTAGCGCAGCGGGAACTTAAAGACCAATCCCAGCACAAAGCCCAACAGAATGGAACCAATGATCTCCAGAACCGGGGAGAGCAGCGCCATCACCAGAGAAGTCTGGCCGGGATTCTGCATACTGTTGACCGCAGCGCTGGCAAAGCCGAAGGCAATGAGCGCCACAGCGTCATCCAGCGCCACAACGCTCAGCAGCGTCTCGGTGACAGGACCTTTGGCGTTGTACTGACGTACCACCATAATGGTGGCAGCAGGAGCGGTGGCGGAGGCGATGGCACCCAGCAGCAGCGCCAGTTCCACGTCAAAACCAAAGAGGATCAGCACCAGTGCTACCACAATGGTGGCGGCCAACGCTTCAAAGAAGGCGATGACAATGGGGGTAAGTCCCACCTTTTTCAGGTAAGAGAGCTTAAATTCGGAGCCGATGGTAAAAGCGATGAAAGCAAGAGCCATCTCGGAGACCAGCTCCATATTGGTGACAAATTCACCGGGCAGCAGTTTGAGGCAGTACGGACCGATGAGCAAACCGCCAATGAGATAGCCGGTGACGTTGGGAAGCTTCACCAGCTTTACCAGACGGCCAAAAGCCAGGCCGGTAAACAAAAGGAGTGCCAGATAAAATAATGTTGTCAGTTCCATATTAGAATGCAATCCCTTCTGCGTCGATGATCGGAAGCGTAAAGATAACGCCGGTATTGGGTTTGGAGAGATCTCCCAGAATATCCCGGACTGTCTGTTTGGCCAGTTCTACCTTTTCCTCAGGGATTGCCATAAAGATGGTACGGCTTTCGTCCTGCTCCGGCATCATCAGCATGCGAAGCGAGCCAAAGAGAGGATAATCCTCGCTTCTGGTCAGCTCCCGCACCATACCGGTGCTGTTGAGGATGGTTGCCCCTTTGAGTCCTCGAGCCGTCAATGTTTCCAGCAGGGCTTCCAATAGCTCTACATTGTTCAGTACCACAATCAATAGCCGCATGGTATTCACTCCTATCCTTGAATGGATGATATGGTTAAATATTGGCCGCAGGGAAGGAACACATTTATGTTCCCTGTGAGGGCCGTATTGTTGGACCACCGTTTAGTATAATATAGCCAATGAAAAACTGCAACAGGATTTATGATAATTTTTCCTCTCCTGACATCATCGACAGGATGTTTGCCCTTGTGGGAGTGTCAGGCCAAAAACTGTGCCAGAATTACAGTGATGAGCCCTGCGATACCGATGGCGATGCCGCTCATGGCGCCCTCCACCTCGCCGATTTCCAGCGCTTTGGTGGTTCCCAGGGCGTGGCTGCTGACCCCGATGGCTAGGCCTGCGGCTACCGGATCTTTAACCCGGAACAGCCGGATAAAGGTGGGAGCGAACACCGCACCTACAATGCCGGTGACCACCACCGCAGCCACCGTCACCGGTACGATGCCGCCCAGCTGCTGGGAAACGCTCATGGCAATTGGGGTAGTGACCGATTTGGGAATCAGCGATGCAGTGAGGGATTCATCCAGCCCAAAAAGGTGGGAGAGCAGCAGAATACTGCCCACGGAGCAGACCGAGCCCACCAGCGCCCCGGCGAGAACCGGAAGCAGCCGCTTTTTCAGCTGTTCCAGCTGGGCATAGATGTTGACGGCCAGCGACGCGGTGGCAGGCGCCAGGAACAGGGTAATGATGCTGCCGCCCTGGTTGTAGGTGTCAAAGGAGACGCCCAAAAGTTTCAATAGCACAATGATCAAAACCACCGCGATGAGCAGGGGATTGGCAACGGGGGTTTTCAGCTTGCGGTTGAGGATGCATCCGACCTCGTAAGCCAGAATGGTCAGGCAGACGCCGAACAGAGGGGAGGAGGTCAAAACCTGGATTACGTTCATTGTGCCTCGCCTCCTTTTCTCTTGTTTTGTTGTTTTTGCTGTACCGCAGTGACAAACCGGACGGTATAGGCGGTAGCGGCGAAGGTGATGATTGTGCTGATAACACAGATCAGCAGAAAGGGGAGCAGGCTGTTTTTGAGGTAATCAAAGTTTTCCATGATGGCTACCCCGGAGGGAATGAAAAACACAGCCATATTCTGCTGTAAAAACTGAATAATACCATGAATATGGTGTTGCTTGATGAGGCCAAAGATCAAAAAGAGAAACAGCAAAATCATACTGATGACACTGGAGGGGAAGGAGAGGGAAAAAATTCCCACCAATGCTTCCCCCATAAGGCAGATGAGAAAGACCACTGCCGCTTGCACAAGATGTTTCAAGGTTTTTACCGCCTTTCGCAAAGAAAAAATAGGACATGATGCGCCGTGTCACGGCGCGAAGGAAATGGAACGGAATCTACCAGCGCTGCATATTGGTGCCGTGCTTTTGAAGATAGACCTCCTCCAATTCTTGCGGGGAGATGTGATAGCAGAGCATGAGATCGTTAAAATACATGAGGATATCGCACATTTCTTCCACAAAATGCCGGCGGACCTGGGGGTCCTCCAGGATTTTGTTATCCCCCTGTTTTTTCATGATGTCTCCCACTTCACCCGCTTCGCCATACAGCCACAGCAGTGTTTGCCGGCCTTTTTCGGGAGAGAGACCGCCCCATTTGTCCCGATATTTTTCCTGAAGCTGTTTTTGCAGCTGCTGCATGGTGGAAAAGTTGAGGGAATCCATACCCATTCCTTCCTTCTATTTTTTAGATTGTCTTTTGACGGATGCCGATATACGAGCAATTAGACTCAAAAAAGAGAACTTGCGGCAATGGAAAACCGCCGCAAGTCCTCTACATACTCTGTATCAGTTGGGTCAATTATTTGAGCATCTCGGATACCAGTCGGGATACCTGGCTCATGGCCTCGTCAATCTTGGCCACATCGCCCACACCGCCCATGGCGCTGTCGGGACGTCCGCCGCCGGAAGCACCAGTGAGGGTGGCAACCGCTTTGACCAGTTTTCCGGCATGAATTCCGCTCTTGACTGCGTCCTTGCCGCAAACCGCCAGGATATTGCCTTTTCCGTCGGCAGTGCCTACCAGCACGCCAACCATATCGCCGGACAGTTCTTTCACCCGATCGCCCATCATCCGCAGGGCGTCGGGCTTGGCTCCGGCAATTACGCCGTGTACCACCTTGACGCTGCCCACCTGCTCAGCGCTTTCCAGCAGACGGTCGATGCTCTGGTTGGCCATCTTGGCACTAAGGCTTTCCAGCTCCTTCTCCTTGGCCTTCATCTCCGCCATAACCGAAGCAGTTTTGGATACCAGTTCCTCCGGATTGCCCAGCTTCAGGTTTTCCGCAGCGCCCATCAGCAGGCTCTGGGTATGATGAATCAGCTTCATCACGCCGTTTCCGGTCACGCCCTCGATTCTTCTGATTCCAGCCGCTACCGAGGATTCGGATACGATCTTGAACAGACCAACGCGGGAGGTGTTATCCACATGGGTACCGCCGCAAAGCTCCACCGATTTTTTTCCGGCCTGTACCACCCGAACGGTGTTGCCGTACTTTTCACCGAACAGCGCCATGGCGCCCAGCTTTTTGGCTTCGTCGATGGACATCTCCCGGGTGACGACGGGGGAGGCGTCGAGAATCATCTCGTTGACCAGCTGCTCCACCTTCTGCAGCTCCTCCTTGGTGACGGCGGAGAAGTGGGTGAAGTCAAAGCGGGTTACAGAAGCATCCTGATAGGAACCTGCCTGATGGACATGGTCACCCAAAACTTCCCGCAGGGCCGCCTGCAGCAGGTGGGTAGCGGTATGGTTGCGGGCGATATCCATCCGGTAGTGCCGGTCTACCTGTGCGGTAAGACGGTCTCCCACCTTGACAATGCCGCTTTCCAGCACGCAGGTGTGTACAAAGTAACCCTTGGGGGTTTTCTTGACATCCAGCACCTTCAGAGAAGCCTCGGGGCTGGTGAGGACGCCGTGGTCTGCCACCTGTCCGCCCATCTCCGCATAGAAAGGAGTCTGATCCAGCACCACCAGCACCCCTTCTTTGGCCTGGTCGTCGGTGGAGATGGCGTCGGTAAGGGTCTCCTCATCGGAGAGGGCCTGTACCGTTCCCTCATCGGTAAGGGTATCGTATCCAGTAAAGACGGTGGGCGCCACGCTTAGATCGCTAAACAGGTCGGCGCTCCAACCGGAGATATTCTTTTTCAGCCGTTCCGCCCGGGCCCGCTCCTTCTGCCGGCGCATCTGGGCGTGGAACCCTTCCTCGTCCACCGCGATGCCGGCCTCGGCGGCGATCTCTTTGGTCAGATCCAACGGGAAACCAAAGGTATCGTTGAGCTTAAAGACGTCAGCGCCTTGCAGCACCGTCTCCTGTTTGCTCTTGAGCTCCTCGATCATGGTGCTGAGAATGTTCATGCCGGCGTCGATGGTGCGGTAGAAGTTGGCCTCCTCGGTGCCGATGACCTTCTTGATGTAAGCGTCATGCTCCCGCAGCTCGGGATAAGCGCTCTCGGAGGAGAGGATGACCGTCTCCACCAGATCTACCAGGAAGGGATGCTGAATGCCCAGCATCCGTCCGTGACGGGCTGCCCGCCGCAACAGACGGCGCAGCACATAGCCCCGGCCCTCGTTGGAGGGAAGGATGCCGTCGGATACCATAAAGGTACAGCTGCGGATATGGTCGGTGATGACCCGGATGGAGATATCGGTTTTCTCGTCCTGCTTGTAGGTCTTGCCGGAGATATGCTCCACATGGTGCAGCACGCTCTGTACTGTATCCACCTCAAAGAGGTTGCCTACATTCTGCATCACGCAGGCCAGACGCTCCAGTCCCATACCGGTGTCGATGTTGGGGCGGGCAAGACACTCATAGTGGCCTTTGCCGTCGGAGTCAAACTGGCTGAACACGTTGTTCCAGATCTCCATATACCGGTCGCAGTCGCAGCCGACCTTGCAGTCCGGTTTGCCGCAGCCGTATTCCGGTCCACGGTCGTAGTAGATCTCAGAGCAGGGACCGCAGGGGCCGGAACCATGTTCCCAGAAGTTGTCCTCCTTGCCGAAACGGACCATATGGTCCTCCGGGATGCCAACCTTCTTGGTCCAGATGTCGTAGGCCTCGTCGTCATCCAGATACACCGAAATATACAGTCTCTCCTTGGGGATATCCATCCACTCGGGGGAGGTGAGGAACTCCCAGGCCCACGGAATGGCTTCCTCTTTGAAATAATCCTGGAAGGAGAAGTTGCCCAGCATCTCAAAGAAGGTGCCATGACGGGCGGTAATGCCTACCCGCTCAATATCCGGGGTGCGGATACATTTCTGGCAGGTGGTCACCCGACGGCAGGGCGGTTCTTCCTGCGCCAGGAACCATTTTTTCATGGGCGCCATACCGCTGTTGATCAGCAGCAGGCTGGGGTCGTTTTTCGGTACTAGGGGGAAGCTGTCGAGACGAAGATGTCCTTTGCTCTCAAAGAAAGACAGATACTTTTCCCGCAGCTCGTTGAGTCCGGTCCATTTCATATATCGTTTCGTCCTTTCTATTGTATACGGATCAGATGTCAGATGCACCGCCAAAGGGATTTTGCCGGAAAATAGAAAAGGCCCCCGTCCAAAACATGGGACGAAGGCCGGACTTCCCGGTTGCTCGTGGTACCACCCAATTTCGCACAGAAAAAATATTTCTGTGCCTTGCACATCTTTAACGCAGATGTTACGGTGTGGAATTGGCCACACGGCTCAGAGGACGGCACAAACCGTTTCCACCGGAAACCTCACAGCAAACGGTTCCCTCTCTGTGGGAAGAAAGCGGTTCTTATTTCCCCGTCAAAGCCTTTTTGGCGATGAATTGCCGGTTGACCGGCAGACAGCATTATTATAGTCGGCAAAGCCGGTTCTGTCAACGGATTTTAAGGGGAATTTTGTTTTGCCGGTGAATTTTGCCAAAGGGAGGGGAGAAAGGGGAGCTACCGCTGCACCAGATATTTCCGGATGGCGTTTTCTACGGTCAATACCTCCTCATGGAAGGTGGAGGCGGATACCCGCAACGCGCCATGCCCCAGGATGATGACCTGCTCCAGTCCGTCGGAGGTAGCCACCCGGACCCGATGGTTTTTGCTCAGCTCATTGGAAACCCGTTCGATGTATACATCCGCGATCTCCGCTTCCTTGGTATACACCACCGAAAGCCCGCCATACCGCTCCACCGAACCGGGGTTTCCCTTGACCTTGTAGGCGTCGAACACCACAATCACCTTACACTGGCGAAATCCCTGGTAGTTGCGCAGCCGGTGGATCAGCTGGGTGCGGGCGGTGTCCAGATTGTCCTTGGCCAGCTCCTTGAGTTCATCCCAGGCAAAGATGATGTTGTATCCATCCACCAGCAGATATTCCGGCCCGGTGGGGCGGGGAGCGCTCTTATAGCCATAGGTGACCTGAGGGGTCTTGGTGTGAAGGGCGTGGACCTTATCCCGCTTGATGGGGCCATAGGTCCGCTCGAAGATGGCCATCAGCTCCTTGTCGGTGGCGATCATAGCCTGATACCGGGCGGCCATCTCCTGCAAAGGCTTTTCTGCCTTCGCCGGCTCCAGCACACTGGGCAGATGCATATATTTGGGGACGTCGGACCATTTGACCGGGAACCCTGCCCCGTGGCTGCAAAAGATGCTGTCGGGAGAGTTGTCCAGATCGCTTTCGGGGCGGTAGCCGATCTCCTGCACCACCTGCTCCTGATTGGCGCAGGGAGCATATCCCTTGAGGGAACAGGAGAACCGCCCCAGTCCCCGGGTGTAGGCGGTGACCTCCTGGGGATAGTCCTGCATCACCGCTACCGGCGCCGCGCCGGTGATGACGGTGGTGTCCCCTAAAATTTCAGGAGGCTGATACTGGGCGCTCATCCGCTGCAAATCGGTCAGCGCCCGTCCCACGCTGGACTGGGGCAGTTCCAGACGAAAATCATACCAGGGTTCCAGCAGGATGGATTTTGCCTGCATCAGTCCCTGCCGCACCGCCCGGTAGGTGGCCTGACGGAAATCTCCCCCCTCGGTGTGCTTGAGATGGGCGCGTCCTGACATCAGCGTGATGGTCATGTCGGTGATGGGGGAGCCGGTGAGTACTCCCAGATGCTGCTTTTCCATCAGATGGGTGAGGATCAGCCGCTGCCAGTTTCGTTCCAGCTGGTCCTCGGAACATTCGGTGGCGATGTGCAGCCCGCTGCCCCGTTCTCCCGGTTCCAGCAGCAGATGCACCTCCGCATAGTGGCGAAGAGGCTCGTAATGTCCCACTCCTTCCACCGCCTCGGCGATGGTTTCCCGGTAAAGGATGCTGCCATGGCCGAAGGATACCTCCAGCCCGAACCGGTCCAGCAGCAGCTGGTGGAGAATTTCCAGCTGGATGGGGCCCATCAATTGGACGCGAAGTTCCTGCAGATGCTGGTTCCAGTCCACGTGCAGCTGGGGTTCCTCCTCCTCCAGCTGGCGCAGCTGCGCCAGCGCTTTGTGAAGATCGTACCCTTGGGGCAGCTGGACGCTGTAGTTGAGTACCGGTTCCAGCACCGGCACCTCCCCCTCGCTCTCCGCGCCCAGTCCTTGTCCCGGCGCGGTGCGGGTAAGACCCACCGCCGCCACCACATCCCCGGGGTAGGCCTCCTCCACAGCCCGGAATTTTGCTCCGGAATAGCTTCTCAGCTGGGTTACCTTTTCGCTCCAATCGCTGCCGCTTAGGGTATCCCGCACCTTTAGCACCCCACCGGTGACCTTCAGGTGGGTCAGGCGGACTCCCTGTTCGTCCCGGGAGATCTTAAAGACCTTGGCGGCGAAGGTTTCTTTGGGTTTGGTTTCGGGGGCAAACTGTTCCAGACCCTGTAAAAACGCTTCCACCCCTTCCAGCTTCAGCGCTGCCCCGAACCAGCAGGGAAAGAGACGGCATCCGGCAATGGAGCGGGCCAGCGACTGCGGTGAAAGTTGTCCGGTTTCCAGCAGTTCCTCCAACAGGGTTTCATCGCAAAGGGCTATGGATTCCGGATCGGGATCGGAAAAATCCGCAAACCCTTCCCCAAGGGATTTGTGAAGATCCTCCAGCACCGTCTGTTTGTCGGCGCCGGGCAGATCCATTTTATTGATAAACAGAAAGGTAGGAATATGGCGCTGGCGCAGCAGCTTCCACACCGTCACGGTGTGGCTCTGTACGCCGGCCGGACCGCTGACTACCAGGATGGCGCAGTCCAGCACGTCCAGCGTGCGTTCCATCTCGGCGGAAAAATCTACGTGGCCGGGAGTATCCAGCAGCGTTGCCTCCATCTGAGGCAGACGCAGCAGTGCCTGTTTGGAAAAGATGGTGATGCCTCGCTGCCGTTCCAGCGTAAAGGTATCCAGAAAAGCGTCCCCATGATCCACCCGTCCCAGCGAACGGATGGTTCCGGAGCAGTAGAGCATCGCCTCGGACAGGGTGGTTTTTCCCGCGTCTACATGGGCCAGAATGCCGATAACAGTTCGTTTCATGACGGGTCGGTTCCTTCCGTTAGGTTCTCGGCGCAAAGCGCCGGAATGAAAAAGCTGTCCGCAAAAACAGGCGGACAGACGATACTTTCAAGGCCTTTGAATCGGTGCCATAACAAAACAATTATATCAGTTTTTCTTTAGAAGGACAAGACGTGCCAGGGCGGCTGGATACTTTTGTTTGGATCGGTGATTCATATAGGAAGCGCCAAAATAGTAAGAAAAAGGGATGCAGCGGTGTAAATTACGCTGCATCCCTTATGTTCGTTTTGTTTGTAGCAAACAGAGATTACTGTGCCATCAGCTTTTCCAGCCGCAGGCGAATCTCATGGATAAATTCCTCGGTGGTGGCCTTTTTGGGGGTAATGCCCTCGCAAAGTCCGCACAGATCGCCGGTCATGATGCCGTCGTTGAGGGTTTGGAAGGTGGCCTGCTCCAGTTTATCGGCAAAATCCATCAGCGGCTGGGAGCCGTCCAGTTCACCCCGCTTGCGCAGCGCGCCGCTCCAGGCAAAGATAGTGGCTACCGGGTTGGTGGAGGTCTTTTCCCCCTTGAGATAGCGGTAATAATGCCGGGTGACGGTGCCGTGCGCTGCCTCATACTCATAGTTTCCGTCCGGGCTGACCAGAACGCTGGTCATCATCGCCAGGGAACCAAAAGCGGTGGAGAGCATATCGCTCATCACATCTCCATCGTAGTTTTTGCACGCCCAGATAAAACCGCCCTCGCTGCGGATAACCCGTGCCACCGCATCGTCAATCAGCGTATAGAAATAGGAAATCCCCGCCGCCTCAAACTGCTCTTTGTAGCATTCGTCGTAAATCTGCTGGAAGATATCCTTAAAGGTGTGGTCATACTGTTTGGAGATGGTGTCCTTGGCGGAGAACCACAGATCCTGCCGCAGATGCAGCGCATACTGGAAGCAGGCGTGGGCAAAGGAGATGATGGAATCATCCTTGTTAAAGGACCCCTGAAGTACGCCAGGCCCTTCAAAATCGTAGATGGTTTCCCGGAAACTCTCGCCGTTTTCTCCGGTAAAGAGCAGTTCCGCTTTTCCTTTTCCGGGAACCCGGTATTCGGTGGCTTTATAGATATCCCCGAAGGCGTGCCGGGCGATGGTGATAGGTTTCTTCCAGTTTTTTACCACCGGCTTGATGGAATCGATCTGGATGGGGGTACGGAATACTGTGCCGTCCAGGATGGCACGGATGGTACCGTTGGGGCTTTTCCACATTTTGTGCAGCTGATATTCCTCCATCCGTTGGCCATTGGGGGTGATGGTGGCGCACTTGACCGAAACGCCGTATTTTTTGTTGGCGTTGGCGGCGTCCACCGTCACCTGATCCTGGGTTTTATCCCGGTTGGGCAGTCCCAGATCGTAGTATTCGGTGTTCAGTTCTACAAATGGAATCAGCAGTTCATCCTTGATCTGTTGCCAGATGATGCGGGTCATCTCGTCTCCGTCCATCTCCACCAGGGGAGTAGGCATTTTGATCTTCTCCATCTTGACCATCCTTTGCTGTTAAAGTAAAACAAAATTGAAGGCTTAGCGGTGGGATTTTGCAGGATCATATCTTTGGTGCCAACAGCTGCCAGCAGCTGTCCGGCGTGACGATTGTATTTTTTTGTCCGGGCGCCGGCGTGATGCGGCTGCTGTATACCGGGAGAAAGGGAAATGCGGCGCGTTTTGCCGCTTTTTCCACACCGCAGCCATTTTTGCAGAGGGATTTTTACTGTGCTCACATTATACCAAATGCATAATGGAAAAACAATCCCTGCAAAGGAAAAGAGCCTTCCGTTTCTGTTGCCGCACATCTCTAATTTTTGGATTTTTTATCGCAATTTACAACAAAATCTGCTATACTTGTGGATAGAATGTTATGCAGATTTTTGTTTGCCCAGGGCATTGTAAGCAACGATATCCCACATCATCCAACCAAATCGTTTATGAGGTGAAAGCTATGTTTGAAAAGATTACGCCCGAAGAAGCCGGCATCTCTTCCAAAGCCGTCCTTGGTTTTATCCGCACGCTGGAGCAGTACCATCATTGTACCCACAGCATCCTGATGGCCAGAGGGAACAAAATTTTTGCTGAGTGCTACTATGCACCGTTTCATCCGGATTTTCAGCACCGTATGTATTCCGTCTCCAAAAGTTTTGTCTCGGTGGCGGTTGGACTGCTGGTGGAGGACGGAAAACTTTCGCTGGAGGACCGGCTGGTGGACTTTTTCCCCGATTCCCAAAACCAGTACCGCAACGAAAAGCTGGAAGCGATGACCATCCGTCAGATGCTGACGATGGAAACCTGTATGAGCGACAACATCAATTGGTTTTACAGCGGTACCCAGGACCGCACCCAGGTTTATTTTCAGATGGCAGCGGACCGCAACGCGGGGACCCTTTTCCGGTATGACAGCCCCGGCTCCTATATGCTTTGCGCCATTGTGGAGAAGATTACCGGAAAACCGTTTCTGGAGTTTATGAAGGAGCGTTTTCTGCTGAAAACCGGTTTCTCCCCCAACGCATACTGCCTAAAAGCGCCGGGAGGATATTCCTTCGGCGATTCCGGTGTTATGTGCACCGCCCGGGATCTTTTGTGCTTTGCCCGTTTTGTGATGAACGGGGGGACCTGGGACGGGATACGTTATATGAAGGAAGATTATCTGCGGGAAGCCACTGCCCGCCAGGTGGACAACAGCGCTTGCGGATTTGTCAGCTATGGGGATTACGGATACGGATACCAGATTTGGAAGGCGCCCCGGGACGGCTTTGCTTTTGTGGGAATGGGCGATCAGTTTGCCATCTGCGATCCCAAAACCGATTTTATCTTTATCATCAATTCGGATAACCAGGGCAACAGCGGTTCCCGCCAGATACTTTACCATACCCTTTATCGGGATATTGTGGAGCAGTTGGGGGAGCCTCTTGCGCAGGATGGGGAGGCGGCCCAGGAGCTGGAACAGTACTGTGCCTCCCGTAAGCTGTACTGGTATCCCGGAGATGTTTCCAGCCCCTTTGCCCAGACATTTAGCGACGCCGTCTATCAGTTGGAGGAAAATCCCATGGGGATTAGCCGGCTGAAGTTTCATTTTTTGGGGGATATGGGAGAGATTTCGTATCACAATGCCCAAGGGGAAAAGACAATCCGTTTTGGTTTTGGCCACAATGTTTTTCAGCAGTTCCCGCAGGAGGGGTATTCCGATCTGATTGCCACTGTCCCGGAGCCGGGACATACCTATCGGTGTGCGGCGTCGGCCGCCTGGACTGAACCGCAAAAGCTCCATGTGAAGGTACAGATCATCGACAAGTATTTTGGAATTCTGGATATGGTCTTCAGCTTCCGGGATAACCTGCTCAGCCTGACCATGGTCAAAACTGCCGAGGCGTTTCTGGATGAGTACCAGGGCAGCGCCAACGGCAAACGTCTCTGATGTTTTTTCGCACGGTTATGATTCTGCCGGCCTCTGTGTATTGTGTACACGGAGGCCTTTTTTGTAAGATGCAAGCTGCCGGTACCAGGATAGTCGGATTCGCTTTATGATCCCGGCATTTTTTCAGCAAATTCGGCCATGAAGTTTGATCTGGAAAACGGCCAAAGATTGCAATCACTCCTAATATTTTGTATAATAGTTTCGGATGTCCGAAAAACGGACCACCCAATATCCAGCTCGACAGGAAATCGGATTTTACGGTATCGGAGGAGCATACCATGGAAATCAGAAAGGCACAGCCGGCGGACCTGGACCGTATTATGGAAATATATCGCGCCGCCAAGCTCTTTATGGACCGCACCGGAAACCCCACCCAGTGGGTGGATGGATATCCCCGGCGGGAGTTGGTGGAACAGGAGATACAGCAAGGGGTTTGTCATCTGTGCATCGTTGACGGAAAAATTGAGGGCGTTTTTATGCTCATCGGTGGGGAGGAACCCACCTATGCCAAGATCTATCAGGGACAATGGCTCAGCGACGCTCCCTATCACACCATCCACCGTATGGCCAGCTCTGGCAGTGTCAAAGGGATTGGGGACTTTTGTTTTGGATGGTGTTTTCAGCATTATCCCAACATTCGTATCGATACCCATAACGACAACAAGGTAATGCAGCGCGTCATTGAGAGAAACGGTTTTGTCCGTTGCGGGCAGATCTTTGTGAAGGATGGAAGTCCTCGAATTGCCTATCAGAGAATTGTGAAATGATTTTGCCGCCGGGCAGTTTGTTTATGTAAAATCTCGCGGAAAAGCGCAGCGCCGCATTTATATCCGCCGCAGGAAAGGAATCAACCAAAATGTCTATGAAAATGAACGCGCAGCTTCCGCTGCCCTCGGATCTCAAAGCGGAACATCCCCTTCCTAAGGAGATTGTTCAGCTGAAAGCACAGCGAGATCGGGAAATTCGTGAAATTTTTACCGGTGCCTGTGATAAATTTGTGGTGCTGGTGGGACCCTGTTCCGCCGATCACGAGGATTCGGTGTTGGATTATGTTTCTCGTCTGGCCAAGGTAAACGAAAAACTGAAGGATCGTCTGATGATTATCCCCCGGATTTATACCAATAAGCCCCGCACCACCGGCGAGGGATACAAGGGGATGCTGCATCAGCCGGAGCCGGACAAAGCGCCTAACCTTCTGGCTGGCATCATTGCCATACGCAATCTGCATATTCACGCCATCACGGAGAGCGGGCTGACCTGTGCTGATGAGATGCTGTATCCGGAAAACCGCAGTTATCTGGACGATCTGCTCTCCTATGAGGCAGTGGGGGCCCGTTCGGTGGAGAATCAGCAGCACCGTCTCACCGCCAGCGGAATGGATATCCCGGTAGGGATGAAGAATCCTACCAGCGGAGATCTGTCGGTGATGCTCAACTCCATTGTTGCTGCCCAGCATTCCCATAATTTTATTTATCGCGGCAACGATGTGACCACCGATGGAAATGAACTGGCTCATGCGATTTTGCGGGGCGGTGTGGACAAATACGGCACCTGTGTTCCCAACTACCACTATGAGGACCTGATCCGCTTGTGGGAGATGTATCAACAGCGCAGCTTAAAAAATCCGGCTGTGATTGTGGATGTCAACCACTCTAATTCCAACAAGAAGCATCGGGAGCAGATCCGCATTGTCAGTGAGGTGCTGCACAGCCGCAAACACAATCCGGAACTGAGAAAACTCATCAAGGGCGTAATGATCGAGAGCTATCTGGTAGAAGGAAACCAGCCCATCGGCGCCGAGCGCATTTACGGAAAATCCATCACCGATCCCTGTTTGGGTTGGGAGGATACCGAGATGCTGCTCTACCGCATTGCAGAAAACTGTTGATGGCTGATAATTGACGTTTGTACCATGTGGTATTCTGAAATGCCCGTCACGATAGATGAAGGAGGAGCGCTATGAAGCTGTTGTTTCGACAGCGGGTGTTTTCCTGGTTTGACAGCTATGATATCTATAACGAGGCCCAGGAGACGGTATACACCGTCAAAGGGCGTCTTTCACTGGGACGCTGCCTGGAAATTTATGACCAATACCAGCAGCATATCGGTACAGTAAAGCAGCAGCCCTTTACCTTTTTGCCCCGGTTTTCTCTTTATCTGGGAGATACCTACGCCGGAGAGATCCAGAAAGAATTTTCCCCATTTTCCCCATCGTTTGTGTTGGACTGTAACGATTGGCGGGTAGAAGGCGATTTCTGGGGATGGGATTATCAGGTGATCAGCGAGCGGGATGGGGAAGTGATGCGCGCTTCCAAAGAGCTGCTCAGCTGGGGAGATACCTATGAGATGGAGATTTTCCGTCCGCAGGACGCACTGCTCTGCCTGATGGTTGTATTGGCCATCGATGCCACCAAAAGCAAATAAAATCCGGGAGGTGTTGCGTATTATGGAGCAACCTTTGGTCAGTATCATTATCCCTGTATATAACGCAGCGCCGTTTTTGCCCAAATGTATTCAAAGCATCTGTGACCAGCGCTATCAAAATTTGGAGATCATTCTGGTCAACGACGGCAGCAAGGACGTCAGTTTGGATATCTGCAAAATGTATGTAGGGGTGGATCACCGGATTATTGTGGTGGATAAGGATAACTCAGGGGTTTCCTCCACCAGGAATCTGGCAATTCGCCTGGCAAAGGGAAAATATCTGCAATTTGTGGACAGCGACGATTGGATTGACGAGAATGCCACCCGCCTGTTGGTGGAGCGCGCTGAGGAAACCAACAGTGATCTGGTGATTTCCCATTACTGCCGGGTTTCCGCCAATGGTCGAAAGACGGTTCATGGTTTTTTGGATCAAAAGGCAGTGATGGACAAAAAAGCTTTTGCGCTGCATCTGATGGATGAGCCTGCCAGCTTTTATTACGGAGTTATGTGGAACAAACTCTACCGCAGCGATATCATCAAACAGCATCAGATCTACTGCAACGAGGCACTGACCTGGAGTGAGGATCTTCAGTTTAATCTGGAGTATATTCGCTATGCGGAGCGTTTTTGCAGTCTGCAAACCCCCATTTATTACTATGTCAAAAACAAAAAAAGCATCACCTCCACCAGCATCACCATTGCAAATACCGTAACGGTTAAGAAAAGTCTCTTTGCCTATTACAAAGATTTGTATGTTTCGATGGGATTATACGAAAAGTATAAAGTTCAGATTCACAAATATCTCATCGCCGATGCTCGGAAAGGTTGATACAATTTAGGAGGAATTCGGTGTGAAGCAAACGGTTATGGAACAGTTCCGTGAAAGTCTCCCCGCGTTTGAGGAGATGATCGATAAATTCTCCAAAGGTGAGGTGTCCGTTAAAGATTATAAGGGATTTTCCGGCGGATACGGCAGCTACGCCCAAAAAGGCGGAGAAAAAAATATGCTTCGTCTACGTCTGTCCGGCGGACAGCTCTCGAAGGATCAGCTCCAATTTATTGTTGAGAGCATCGAAAAATGGCAGGTGGATAAGGTGCATTTTACCACCTGTCAAACCATTCAGCTGCATGACCTACAGCCCGATGCGGTGTGCGATATTATGCGCCGTGCCGTAGACGTGGGCATTTTGACCAGAGGCGGCGGCGGAGATTTTCCCCGCAATGTGATGGCTTCTCCACTGTCGGGGGTGGAGATTGGGGAATATTTTGATGTTACCCCCTACGCCATGGCGGCAGCAGATTATCTCATGGAGATCATTGGAACGGTCAAACTGCCCAGAAAGTTGAAGGTAGCTTTTTCCAATTCGCCTGCAAATCATACCCATGCTACCTTCCGGGATTTGGGATTTGTTGCCAACAGCGATCACACCTTTGATGTATACAGTGCCGGTGGTTTGGGCAACAATGCCAGAATGGGTGCATTGGTTGCAGAACATATCCCGGTGGAGAAGATTCTTTACTATATTCAGGCAATGGTCAACACCTTTACCACCTATGGCAACTATGAAAATCGTGCCAAAGCCAGAACCCGCTATATGCAGGAGTCTTTGGGCACCGAGGGGTATGTCAAGGCTTACCAGGAAAAGTTGCAGGAGGTGTTTGCGCAGTATGCGCTGGATATCGATGTGAAGCCGGTTCCGGTTACCAAACAGGGGGCTGGCGTTGCTCCCGATCATCCCCGCATCTGCCCCCAAAAGCAGCAGGGACTGTATTATGTGACATATCATCCCATCGGCGGATCTCCGGTTCCCAGTAAACTGCGGGAAATTTATGACGTCATTGCCGGGATGGAGCAGGTTTCCCTGCGGGTTGCGCCGGATGAGACGATGTACATCGTCAACCTTACCGCCGAGGAAGCGCAGAAGGTAGCCGCAGTGACTGACGATGGCGCGAGAACCCTTTTTGAGACCTCGGTAGCCTGTATTGGCAGCAGTATCTGCCAGATCGGTCTGCGGGATTCCCAGGAACTTCTTCGGACATTGGTGGAGACGGCCAGAAGAGAGAACTTTGCTGACGGTGTATTGCCCAGAATCCATATTTCCGGCTGCCCCTCCTCTTGTGGTACCCATCAGATCGGTGTGCTGGGATTCCACGGCGCTTCCAAACCGGTGGACAAGAAACCTGAACCGGCTTTCAATTTCTTTGTAGGCGGTGAGGATCTGCAAGGTAAAGAACGTTTTGGTCAGCGTCTGGGCGCCATGTTGGTGGAGGATATCCCGGTATTTCTCACCGAGCTGGGCCGTACCGTGACCGCTTCCGGACTTTCCTTCCAGGACTGGTTTCCTGCCAACCGGGAAGCGCTCACTGAGATGGCCAACAAGTACATCGAAGGATAACCCCTTTTTGTGAAGATAGGAGTCTGTCCGTCTGGACGGACTCCTTATTTTATCCGCAGGAAGGCGTACCGATTGCCCTTTCCGATTCTGAAGAGCCATGTGAAAAATAAGAAAAAAATCGAAAAAAGGTATTGCTATTTCAAAATGATTGTGCTATAATATCATTCGTCGCTTGGGGGTGTAGCTCACTTGGGAGAGCGCTTGAATGGCATTCAAGAGGTAAGGGGTTCGATCCCCCTCATCTCCACCAATATTGGATCCGAATCCATCTATGGGTTCGGATCTTTTTTTGTATCTCTGTGCTGTTCGATGGCGGTTGCCGCAGCATTATTGTAGTAATGTGTATCGAGCTTTGGACGGGCAGGCAAATTGTTTGAAATGGGTTTCCGGTGATTTTGTTGCGTAATTACAGAGAGTTTCGGTTTATGTGAGACTGTTTTTTCAGTGCCGGAAATCCGCTGCCGTCAAAACAAAAGGCATTTTACCAAATTTGCTCTTGACTCTACAATGGTTGTAAAGTTTATAATGATACCATGCAGCTGCAAATTACGAAAGAGGTTATAAGCAATGGAAAAGAATTTGACCACCGGAAGTGTTTTACGAACCGTCCTAATGTTCTCTGTGCCATACCTGCTCTCCTATTTTCTGCAAACCTTGTATGGTATGGCCGATCTATTTATCATCGGGCAGTTTGAAGGGGTAGCCAGCACTACTGCCGTTTCCATCGGTTCGCAGGTGATGCATATGCTCACGGTGATGATTGTGGGGCTGTCTATGGGCTCTACGGTAGCCATCGGACAGGCCATCGGAGCCAACGATAAGAGGAAAGCTGCCGTCAGCATCGGCAATACTGTCACGCTGTTTCTCTCCCTCTCAGTGGTGCTCACAGCGGTACTTCTGGCGTTGGTGAAACCGATTGTGCAGGTTATGTCCACACCGGAACAGGCGGTTGCCGGGACGGAATCCTATCTGACCGTCTGCTTTTTAGGGATTCCTTTGATTACCGCTTACAACATCATCAGCGCCATCTTTCGCGGCCTGGGGGATTCCAAAAGTCCAATGTACTTTATTGCGGTGGCCTGTGTGATGAATATTGGGCTGGATTATCTTTTTATGGGAGCTCTGGCAATGGGGCCGGTGGGAGCCGCTTTGGGTACCACCCTCTCCCAGGGATGCAGCGTTGTGATTTCTCTGGTCTTTATTGCAAAGAAAAATAGTGGTATTGCTGTGAAAAAAAACGATCTCTCGCCGGTCCGTCCCGCCATGGGTCAGATTCTTCGGGTAGGTGTTCCGGTTGCATTGCAGGACGGATTCATTCAGATTTCCTTTCTGCTGATTACGGTGATTGCCAACAGCCGTGGACTTACCGACGCCGCTGCGGTGGGAATTGTTGAGAAGATCATCAGTTTTCTGTTTTTGGTGCCTTCTTCGATGCTCTCCACCGTTTCCTCGCTGGGAGCTCAGAATTTTGGAGCGGGAAAACCGCAGCGCGCCAAGCGTACCCTAGCCTACGCGGTGGCGATTTCCCTTTGCTTTGGTCTATGTATTGCGTTGATGGTACAGTTTTTTGCCGAACCGATTGTGGGACTGTTTACCGATGTCTCTCGGACCGATGGACAGGATGTCATCCGTCTGGGGGGACAGTATATCCGCGGTTATGTATGGGACTGTGTATTTGCGGGGATCCACTTTAGTTTCAGCGGATATTTTTGTGCCTGTGGAAAATCCATGCTGTCTTTTCTGCATAATGTCATCTCGATTGTATTGGTGCGGGTGCCGGGAGCGTACCTGACCTCCATGCTTTTCCCCACCACGCTGCTCCCGATGGGTCTTGCCACGGCGGCAGGTTCGCTGGTGTCCGTCCTTGTGTGCGTGATTGCCTATTGGATGATCACCCACCCAAAATCCGGTGCGCAAAGAGGTTCTTATGCAGGAAGATAAACTGTTTCAAATTGGAGATGTGGCAAAGCTGTTTCACATCAGCGTCAGCAGTCTGCGCCACTATGAAGCGCTGGGATTGCTGGTTCCTCAGCTCATCGATAAGGATACGGGCTATCGCTACTATAGCGTGCGGCAGTTTGAGGTGTTAAATACCATTCGATATCTGCGGGCTTTGGATATGCCACTTTCAGAGATTGCCGGGTTTGTGCAGAATCGGGATATTGCTGTAATTAAAAAGAAGTTGTTCCAGCAAAAGCAGATCGTAGCCGCAAAGATACAACAGCTGCAAAGAATTCAGCGAAAGATTGACAACCGTCTACAGCAGCTGGAGGATGCGCAGCACTCCCAATTTGACACGGTGATCCGGGGAACTCTGAAATCCTGCCGCATTGTCTTGATGTCCACATCCTTGACCATCCGCAATTTTTGGGATATGGAAGGCCCCATCCGTCAGTTGGAACGCTCCAAAGGGGAGGGCGTGATCTTTCTGGGCAAGGTGGGGGTGGGAATTTCTCAGGAGAATCTTTGCGCCAGACGGTTGGAACAGTATGACTGTATTTTTCTGATTCTGGACGATGAGGATTGGTTTGAAGGGGATACCATTACCCTTCCGCAGACCTCCTGCGTCTCCATTCGTTTCCAGGGAAGCCATACCCAAGCCCAGCAGCCGTATCTCAGACTGTTATCCTATATCCGGGAACACCGGTTGACCATCAGCGGTTTTTCGCGGGAGATCACCATGATCGATTACGGCGTTACAGAGGATACCGAAAAGTTTGTCACCGAGATCAGTATTCCCATATCTGAGAAAGAGGGGTGTGGAATGGCTTGACGCCATCCCACACCCATAAATTTTTATGAACCTAAAAATATTGCCGGATTTGTTCCAAAGATTTTTCCGACAAAAGATAACCGCCCTGGGTGTCAAATCCGCCCTCTGCAAACAGCTGTACGGCGGGAGAAAGGGTAGTCATCTCCGCCGCCATCCGTCTGCGCTGTTCAAAATCCAGATAGGTAATGTCGGTGGAGATACGATTGATGACCCCCTTAAATAAGCTGTCTGCTGTGGGGGAGGAGATCAGGGAGAGGTGGGTGTTGATGATTTGTACCGCCAGCGCTCCCGTTATCTCGGCCCGGGTTCTTTCTCCGCCTGGATAGAGCGGGTAGGTGACAATATCTACCGCCTTTTGTCCGTCCACCAGCTGCATCCCTTTGGAGAGCTGAATGGAGCGTTCCTCGTCCTGAAAGCTGAGGTTGTATCCCAAAAGATACTGGATGGGTCCAAACATGGAGGCGATCTCCACAAAAGGCTGTACCTCCACTACAGCATATCGATCAATTTCGATGCCTAGCGTGTTCTCCAATCCCTGCACCGCCAAAGCCTGTCCCCCAAAGCTGTAGGCCTGGGATAGGGAGATGGGAGATGAATCTCCCTGGGGTTTTACCACCATTGTTTGTGGGGGCAGACACAGCACGGGAATGCGGCCCTGGGCCGGGTCAAAACGCACCAGCAGATAGGTGTTGGAGACGCTTTGCTCATCCTTTCTTCCCATGATCAGCACCGTAAGAGCATCCTCCTCCCGGGCGGCGGTGAGGCTGGGAGAGGAGATGGGAACCTCTTGGGCGTTGCCCAGCACCTGTGCGGCGTCGGTGTTCTCCCCGGAGATATCGCGGCGCAGTTCCAACAGATCTCCGCGCGCCAGCACCATCGCGCCCAGCGACATCAGTGCCAGCAGTGAGATGCAGAAGGATAGAATAAAACTGCGCAGGTAAAGATGGCGGGGGGAAAAATGCTTTCCCGGATAGCGGTGGGGCTCGTGCATGGTTTCGCTTCCTTTCACTTGCTTTGCAGATAGTGTTGGAGAGAAAACAAAATTTATACCGCCGGAGCAATGGGCAGTTTCCTTTGCAAATTGAGGGCATATATGCTAAGATGTAAAAAGCAACCAGTCTGGTTGGTTTGCCGAAAGGGCAAGATCCATTTGAGAGGGAACGATTGACAGATGGCGGCATCTTTTAGGATGCTGCTGATAGGGAGGTTTTGCAATTATGGTGAAATTATCCGATACCGGCGTATGGCTGTTGGACGGCTCCACCGTGGTGGCCGATGACGATCAGGCAGCTTCCAAGCTAAAGTCTCAGCTGGGATATCTGCCTTCCAAGAGGGAGGCGTCTGCCGCAACCATCGCCTATTCCATCCTGAAAAACCATAATACGTCGCAGGATATGGAGCATCTCAAAATCAAATTTGACGCTATGGCTTCCCACGATATCACCTATGTGGGTATCATTCAAACTGCCCGCGCCAGCGGTATGGACGTTTTTCCCATCCCCTATGTGCTGACCAACTGCCACAACTCTCTCTGTGCAGTGGGCGGCACCATCAATGAAGATGATCACCTTTTTGGCCTTTCTGCGGCCAAAAAGTATGGCGGTATCTATGTCCCAGCCCATCAGGCGGTGATTCATCAGTATATGCGGGAGATGATGAGCGGCTGCGGAAAGATGATTTTGGGTTCCGACAGCCATACCCGTTATGGCGCTCTGGGTACGATGGCCATCGGTGAAGGCGGTGGCGAGCTGGCAAAGCAGCTTTTGGGGAGTACCTACGATGTAAAACGCCCTCAGGTGATTGCTGTATATCTGACCGGTTCTCCCACCAAAGGGGTAGGACCTCAGGATGTGGCGCTGGCCATTGTGGGCGCCGTGTTCCAAAACGGATATGTGAAAAACAAGGTGCTGGAATTTGTGGGGGATGGCGTTGCCAATCTAAACTGTGAATACCGCAACGGCATTGACGTCATGACCACTGAGACCACCTGCCTTTCCTCCATCTGGGTGACCGACGAAAAAACCCAGGAATATTTTGAGATCCATGGACGCCCCGAAGCTTACCGGAAGCTTTCCCCCGGCCCTGTCGCATACTATGACGGGATGGTGTATGTAGATCTTTCCACTGTGGAACCCATGATCGCCATGCCTTTTCACCCCAGCAACACCTTTACCGTTCGGGAACTAAACGCCAATTTGCAGGATATTCTGGCGCAGGTGGAGCAAAACGCCACCAAACAGCTGGCAACTCCTGGGGTAGAGGTCAAACTGCGGGATAAAATTACCGCCGATGGTCTGCGGGTGGAGCAGGGAGTGATTGCCGGATGCGCCGGCGGTACCTATGATAATCTGGTGGATGCCGCCGATATTCTCCGGGGTCATTCCATCGGGTGCGATGAATTCAGTCTGAGCATCTATCCTTCCAGCCAGCCGGTGTTTATGGAGCTGGTGGCAAATGGCGCCATCTCCGCATTTATGGCCAGCGGCGCGACGGTGCGCACCGCCTTCTGCGGCCCCTGCTTTGGGGCAGGGGATGTTCCGGCCAACAACTGCCTGAGCATTCGGCACTCCACCCGCAACTTTCCCAACCGGGAAGGTTCCAAACCATCCGGCGGTCAGATTGCCACCGTTGCGCTGATGGACGCCCGCTCCATCGCCGCCACTGCCATTCGGGGCGGTATCCTTACCCCCGCCACCGATCTGGATGTAAACTATACAAAGCCCAAATATTTCTTCAACAAAACCGTTTATGAAAACCGGGTGTATAATGGGTTTGGCCGTGCAGATATCACCCAGGAACTTCGCTTTGGACCCAACATTGCCGATTGGCCCCAGATGTCGGCGCTCACCGATCATCTTCTGCTGACGGTGGCCAGCGAGATTCACGATCCGGTGACCACCACCGATGAGCTGATTCCCTCCGGTGAAACCTCCAGCTATCGCTCCAATCCACTGAAACTGGCGGAGTTTACCCTTTCGAGAAAAGATCCCGGATATGTTGGACGAGCCAAAGCGCTGCAAAAGGTGGAAAAAGACCGGCTCAACGGCGTGTCACCGGAGCAGGTGACAGAGATCAAACAACTCTTTGATGCAATCCGCACCCTGCCGGGGTTTGAGAAGATTGATCCCATGACCACCGGCATCGGCAGCCTGGTATATGCCGAAAAACCCGGAGACGGTTCCGCCCGGGAACAGGCCGCTTCCTGCCAGAAGGTATTGGGAGGATGGGCCAACATTGCCAGAGAATATGCCACCAAGCGTTATCGCTCCAATCTGATCAACTGGGGAATGCTTCCCTTTGTGCTGGAGAAGGAGCAGAACCAAGATCAGCTGCCCTTCCAGTTGGGGGATTCGGTTTTCCTTCCCAACATCCGCAAGGCAGTGGAGGAGAAAGCGCAGTCCATTAGCGCCTATGCCATCTGTAAAAATGGTTCCATTGTGCCCTTCTCCCTGAAACTGGATGATATGACCGACAATGAACGGGCCATTATTTTGGCCGGATGCCTGATCAATTTTAACCGGCAAAAGAAAAAATAAGGTCTGGCACCGTTCCCAGAGAAAACGACAGCAACCTACACGGAAAAGATTTGCAACATAAAAATCCGGAAGATTTGTGCCATTATGACGCAAATCTTCCGGATTTTTTGGTACTGTGTGATCAAACAACTTGACTATCCCAAGAGAATAGGATAGGCGGCGCTGAAAATGGTTAGCGGTTTGTCACGCCTGACCGCTGAGTTTTTCACACAGCGTCTTTTGAAAATCAAACACGCATTGGCAGATGGTATCTTCCAGACGCATTTTACCGCTGTCAATTTCACAGGCGTTTTTCTCCCACCAGTCAATCAGGTCAGACATACCCTGTTTGAGGGTGATGGAAGGCTGATAGGCGGGGACGGCTTTCTGGAATTTTTCCATGCTGAAAACGCCGGGGAATCGTTTTTCATACCAGAGATGTCCGAAAAGATCCGGATCGGCCATCTGAAGGGTTTGGGTAGGGACATATACCAGCTGGGGTGTTTCCCCGATGATTTCCCCGATGGCGCGGTACAGGTCTTCCCAAAGTACCACCTCGGTGTTGGTGATATGAAAATCGTCGTTGAAGGTTTTGGGATTGCAGCAGCTGAGGATATAGCCCTTTGCCAGATCGTCGGAGAAGGTAAAGGACCAGGGAATGGTGCCTTCTCCCACCATCACCAGCGGCAGATGCTGCCGCATCCGATGTACGACATTATAATTCTGCCGCAGCAGACCAAAGTTTGTGGCTCCTGCCCCAAAGGTGAGGGAGGGGCGGATGATGGTGATGGGGATGGGCTGCTCTTTTCGGGCCTGCCGCAGATATCGCTCCATCTCCGCCTTATAGTAGGCGTAGGCGAAACCAGGGTCGTCCCATAATTCTTCCGCATCCTCCCGCAGTGGGAAGGAGTGGAAAGGTCGTTTGTAGGCAGCCGAGCTGGAGGTGAAGATCAGATGGCTGGTTTTCCCCTGAAATAGCTGTACCGTTTGACGGGCGTCGGCGGCGTTGTAGGAGATCATATCGATCACCGCATCGGCCTTAACCTTTTCCAGTTTGGAGGCAAAATTTTCTTCGCGCCGGTCCGCACAGATGGTCTCAATTTGACTTGCGAAGGGGGAGGGACGTTTGCCGCGGTTAACCACCACGATTTCATGGCCTGCTGCCAGTCCCTGGCGGACAATGGCGGAGCTAATAAGGCCGGTACCGCCGAGAATCAGGATTTTCAAGATGGTTTCCTCCTTTTAGAAGTGGAATACGGGCCATTCATAGCCCTAATTGATAGATTTGATTGGCATTTTCAAAAAATACCTTTTGCTGATGGCGTTCCGGGATTACCCGGGAAATAAAGTTCTGGTAATCGGGGATGTTGACCAGCGGCCAGTCGGTCCCATACATCAGACGGCTGTAATCGTCCACATACTCGATCCAGGTTTTTAGCAGTGTCAGGTAGCTTTCGTGCTCCTCGTAAAAACGAATCGGCAACCGTCCTACCAGCAATCCCGAGAGGTCCGCCGATACATTGGGGTTTTTCTCCAGAACCGCTGCCGCATCCTGAAGCCAGGGATTTCCCATATGGCACATCACGAAACGTACCTGGGGAAACGTTACCGCCACCTCATCCAGCAGCAGCGGATGGCTGTATTTGAGCAGCGCCCGGGAATTGGCGACGGCGCCGGTGTGTATGGCTACCGGTTTGTCGTATTTTTGCGCCAGACGGTAATAGGGATGCAGCAGGGGATCGGAGAGATAGATATGGCTGTAACCGGGATAGAGCTTGATCCCTACACAGCGCTGCTGCTGCAAAAAAGCTTCCACCCGCGCCAGAGATTGTTCCGGGTTACCACTGAGCGCCTGTTGGTCCACACCGACACAAAAGCTGAAGAAATCGGGATACTGCTGCCAGTTTTCGTCCAGATCCGTGTTGCCCATAACGATACAGTGGACAATCTGGTTTTGCTTACAGACCTGCAACAGGTGTTCCCGGGTATTTTGATGTCCTGCGTCCCGGGCGATATCCTGAAAATGGACGGAATCGGGACAAAAATGAAGATGTGCGTCGATATATTTCATTGCCAGATACCTCGGTCTGAGAAAGGTAAAAGTTTACCCTTTTAGTATAATCCTATCGGGGAAAAACTGCAACTGCCGGCAAAAAAGAGAAAAAAAGCACTTTTTGTTGGCAAAAAATACGCAGCGTGCTATACTGTAATCATCTTATACCATCGGTTCCGGTGGGTATACCGTGGAAAGGTGCAGATAAAATCCTTATTGGGATGTGTGAATAGCAGGAAGGAAGTTACAGTATGAAATTTGCAAAAAGAATGGACGCTTTTGGATCGGGTATTTTTTCGGTGCTGGCGCAGATGAAACAGCAAAAGCTGAAGGAAGGGTGCCATGTGGTGGATTTGAGTGTGGGTGCGCCCAACATTCCACCGGCGCCCCACATTGTGAAAGCTTTGCTGGACGCTACTGCTGACACGAAAAATTATGTATATGCCCTCAACGATCTGCCGGAACTTCAGGATGCGGTGGCTCAGTGGTATCAGCGCCGTTACGGTGTGCAGCTGGACCCCCGCACCGAGGTGGTGTCGCTGCTGGGTTCTCAGGAAGGCCTTGCCCATATCTCACTGTCTATTGTGGACGAGGGGGATGTGGTGCTGGTTCCGGACCCCTGCTATCCGGTGTTCGGGGACGGCCCGCTGATTGCCGGAGCTACCCGGTATTTTATGCCGATGCGCCGGGAAAACGATTATCTGATTGATTTTTCCCAGATTCCTGAGGAGATTGCCCAGAAAGCCAAGCTGATGATCGTCTCCTACCCCAACAACCCCACCACCGCCATGGCTCCCGATTGGTTCTATGAAAAACTCATTGCCTTTGCCAAAAAGTACGATATCATAGTGCTGCACGACAACGCCTACAGCGAGCTGGTCTTTGACGGGGCGCATTGCGGCAGCTTTTTGGCCTATCCCGGCGCCAAGGAAGTAGGTGTGGAGTTTAACTCTCTCTCCAAGACCTATGGCCTTGCCGGAGCCCGAATTGGATTTTGCATCGGCAATCGGGAAGTGGTCAAAAAATTGTCGGTGCTCAAATCCAATATGGATTACGGAATGTTCCTGCCCATTCAGAGAGCTGCCATCGCGGCGCTCACCGGAGATCAGTCCTGTGTAGCGGTTACCTGCAAGGCTTACCAGGACCGTCGGGACATCCTTTGCGATGGTCTCAGCGCCATCGGATGGCCGGTGGAACGGTGCAGTTCTACCATGTTCGTCTGGGCTGAGATTCCGTCCCACTATCAATCCTCCCAGCAGTTTGTGCTGGATCTGTTTGAAAAAACCGGTGTGCTGGTAACCCCCGGCAGTGCTTTTGGCCCTTCGGGAGAGGGTCATGTACGTATGGCGCTGGTGCAGGATGCCTCCGAGATGCGCTATGCCATTGAAGCCATAGATAAAAGCGGGATTGTAAAGGCTCGCTGACGTCATTACTTACTACGTTATATTCCAAAGTAAAACACGCCGCACTTCGAGCCGTTCGGCTCGGAGTGCGGCGTGTTTATGATGTAAAGCCCAAAATCAAGATGCAGTGTTTTCACAAAAACCAGATTGTGGGTAAAAAATTTTGTAGGACAATCAAATTTTTTTGAGCAGGCAGACCCAGTCATTCTGCCCCACTTTTTTCGTTGGGGGAACCAGCTGAACCCCTTCGTCAGGGTTGACGGTGCCAAAATAGCTGCGAGCCCCGGTAGCCGGATCCATCCACCAGCCCTCCATTGGGCCGCGGCCTTTGGTGTGGATGCAGAAAGGGGTCCCCTGATAGCTGTAAAGGACAATCGCTGAATCGGTGCCAAAAGCGCTGACCCTTGCCTCCCGCTCACCGCTGCCGGAGAGCAGGATTTCCTGACAGCTGGCGCCCTTTTGGTAGCCAATCTCCAACATCAGGTTTTTCAGATACTGGATCTGTCCGCTTCCGGTGTGATGGATGGCTTTTTGCCAGCAATCGATTGCACCGAATTCCTGAATATGGCCGGTGCCGTAAAACTGAAAGATGGAATTGTCCCCATAGGTATGTCCGCAGGAACCGGCCAGCACCGACCACCAGGCATACCGGCGTACATGATGTTCCTGCCAATAAGGTTCTTTGGGATCATGCAGTCCCTGGGGAATCTGTTCATAGGAAGGCTCACCGTCCAGCACCGGACGGATTCTTCCCGGACGGCGGTATTCTGCCTCCACATATCTCCAGTTATCCTCACCGTACCAGGGTTCGTTTCCGTCCTTGTCGTCCCAGCTTTTGAGATCAATCTGATCATAGCGGCGGTGTCCCGACTGGAACATATGGATATCCAGCCAGTCGCTTTCGGAAAACCAGTAGGAGGAGCAGGTCCGCCCAAAAGGATGGTAGGCAATCATCTTATCGGGAGTCTCCTCCTTGAGGGTTTTGCCCATAATCTGCCAGAGTTCCAGGCATTCGTTTCCGCGAATATCACCGCCCATAATCCAGATGATGTTGGGGCGTTTTCCAAAACGCCGGGCAATATACCTGGTGTAGGTTTCCACATTTTTTTCGGTGATGTTGCCGCGGCGGGCCACCTTTCCCCAGATGGGCAGGAATCCCATATAGAGCCCCAGTTCCTCGGCAATGTCGGTGATTTTCTCCACCTGCTGCCAATATGGCTCGTTGCGGGGACCGATGTTTTGCAGGATATCCTCCTCCTCTACCTGAAGGCAGCCCAAGGCGTCTCCTTCCCGGCGGGCGTTGGTCAGCACTGCCTGAATGACGTTAAATCCCTTGTCCGCACGGTTTTTCAGATAGATGCGGGCCTCATCCGGGGAAAGCCGCTGCAACAGATCCCAGGCGGTATCTCCCAGCCAGAAAAAGGGGGTGTCCCCATTTTTGAGATAGCGCCCGCTTTCGTCGGTGTGGAGTAGACCCAGTTCCCATGGTTTTTTCATGTGAATTTCCATCCTTTCACAAATTGTCTTGTATTGCGCTGCTTTACTGCCGGAACATTCTGCGCATTTAAATTTTTAAATTATTTAAATGCTCAAACAAAAAATCCGGCAAAAATGGTAAATTTATAACTGATACAATGATTATACTACATATTTTGCAGATAAACAATCAAATTGCTTTTAAATTTTAAGGAAAAATGTTAAATATTTTAATTATCCATTCCAATAGCCCCCAATGGGAGCGATATCTGACGAAAAAATAAAGTAAGGGAGCGGAAACGCCCGGTTGCGTTTTGAAGCTGCGCCGAAGTTTTGTGAAAGTCACCGACTTTTCTTTCTCTTGCCGCGGTTTTTTGTCTACCCCTTGGATTGTATTTCCTATTGCTTCATGGTATACTGGGCAAAAGTGTCATGACACCTATCATGTCAATATCAAGGAAAGACGAAGGGAATGGGAGAATTATGAGCGACACGCAGCAAAAAGGATTTTTGGAGCGAAAAAATATCGTGATCTCTGCCCGGCGGTACGGTATCGACGCCATGAGCGCTATGGCTCAGGGGTTGTTTGCCTCGCTGCTGATCGGTACCATTGTTTCCACACTGGGAGAACAGACCGGGATAAGCATTCTGGAAGAAATCGGAGGTTATGCCAAAAGTATGGCCGGTCCCGCCATGGCGGTGGCTATCGGATATGCCCTTCAGGCGCCTGCTCTGGTGCTGTTTTCCTTGTTGGCGGTGGGCAGCGCTGCCAATACTCTGGGCGGCGCCGGCGGACCATTGGCGGTGCTGTTTGTGGCGATTGTGGCGGCGGAGCTGGGCAAGGCCGTGTCCAAGGAAACCAAAATCGATATCCTGCTCACCCCCTTTGTGACGGTTGGGGCAGGGGTTTTGCTGTCGGTATGGTGTGCCCCGGCGGTGGGAAAAGCGGCCAGCGCGTTGGGATATGTGATTATGTGGGCAACCGAGCTGCAGCCCTTCTGGATGGGAATTTTGGTTTCAGTTCTGGTGGGAATGGCTCTGACGCTGCCCATCAGCAGTGCCGCCATCTGTGCGGCGCTGGGACTGACCGGTTTGGCTGGTGGCGCTGCGGTGGCTGGTTGCTGCGCTCAGATGGTTGGATTTGCTGTGATGAGTTATCGTGAAAATCGGGTCGGTGGGTTGCTCTCCCAGGGCCTGGGCACCAGTATGCTGCAGATCGGAAATATCGTCAAAAACCCTCTCATTTGGATTCCGCCGACGGTGGCCTCCGCCATTACCGGTCCGGTGGCAACCTGTATCTTTGATCTGCGGATGAACGGTTCGCCGATTGCCTCGGGCATGGGTACCTGCGGTCTGGTGGGGCAAATCGGCGTCTATACCGGATGGCTCAGCGACATTGCCGCCGGGACCAAAGATGCGATTACCGCAATGGACTGGGTGGGGCTTGCTATGATCTGCTTTATTCTTCCCGCAGTGCTTTCGGTGGTGCTGTGCGAAATGATGCGAAAAGCAGGATGGATCCGTCCGGGAGATCTCAAATTGGAGGACTGAAGCACTGGAAAAGAAACGTCCATCCAACTGGAAAAAGCAGGATGGACGTTGAACAAAAGAAAAACCGGGACCTTTTCGAGCTATCAGCACGCAAAAAGGTCCCGGTTTTTTATGTGCGATTTTCAGAGGTCTGTTTTGGAGCAGTCATCCCAACAGGTTGGTTATTTCCAAATCTGAATGCTGCCAATCAGGGGGAGGGGAGCAACCTTGCCTTGCACGCAGTTCACAATACCCAGAATCATAAAGATCAGGGTAACAATGCTGAGAATGCCTACGATGCTAATAAAGTAGGAGACAATGCTGATGACCACATTGCACAGGAACAATACAATGCCCTGGTTGACGTGATATTTGCAGAATACAGAGTCTTTGCGGGCAAACATAGGAATTAGGAACAGAATCCCGATATAACTCAAAAGCGCTATAATTCGATTCTGATCAATATCTTCCTGGGTAGGCTGAACGGTTACCTGTTGATTTGACATAGAAAACACACTCCTTTTTTTCTTTTATTATACTAATGTTGAACTCGTTTGTCTATCGTTTTACAAAAAATCTAATCTACAAAATTTATATTTGTTTTTCTCCCATTGGATAGGAAACGGTTTCAAAACGTGCTATAATAAGATGTCGCGAAAAGAGCCGTTATATTGTGCGGATGATGGAGCGGGGAGACCACCTGAGAAAAGATGCTTGGTTATCTGGAAAATCTCCCGGAAAGGGGAAAAGCTTTATGCAGTGTACGGCGCCGCCGTCGGGGAAAGACGGCAGATCCGGACTTACGATCGGCACACTGTCAGAGTATCAACTTCATAGGGAGCTTAAGGCATATTTTATGGCGGATCCCCTGTTTCATGAGCAGCCGGTGGGCCCCTATGTGGCGGATATCCGATGCGGCAATGAGATTGTGGAGATTCAAAGCAAAGATCTTTATAAAATGAAGGCAAAGCTGGATTACTATTTATCGGAAGGGTTTTCGGTCACGGTGGTCTATCCGGTGGTGCTGGAAAAAAGGCTTATTTGGCTCGATCCGGATACCGGGGAGGTGGTTTTCTCCCGGCGCTGTCCCAAAAAAGGACGGGTTTTGGATCTGTTTGGGGAGCTGGCACGGCTTCCGGCCTATCTTACACGGGAAAACCTTTCTTTTGTGGCGGTGACTACCCGGGTGGTGGAATACCGCTCTCTCAACGGACAGGGAAAAAATCGCAAGAAAGGCGCCCGGCATCTCCAGCGGATCCCGACGGAGCTGCTGCACCAGTACCGTTTTTCTTCCCCGAAGGATTATCTTTCCGTTTTGCCCGGATTGGAAAATTTGCCTCAGCCCTTCACGGTTGGAGAATTTTCCGCCCAGTTTGCCTGTCCCATACCTCTTGCAAGGGCTGCGGTACGGGTCCTTCGTCAGCTGGGAGGGATCACATATTGCGGTAAGCGGGGACGTATGTATGAATACCGGTGCGTTCCTGTTGCGGAGGTTACTCCGCAATCCGGTAACTGAAGAATTCACACACCAGACGGTCGCCCTCCTGAATCCCTTGGGGCAATAGTGCCATGGCCACCGGATTTTGCTCTCCGGTTTCGCTGATCAGGATGGCGTAATCTCCGTCGATTTTTGATACAGTATAAAAAATAGGTTCCATCACAGGACCTCCTGACGAGATATTTTTTGCAGTTGGTGAAAGGATGAGATGCTTTGGAGCAGATTGGATTGCTACTGGAAGGCGGAGGTATGCGCGGCGCTTATACCTCAGGGGTTTTGGATTGCTTTTTGGATGAGAATCTTTATTTTGAAAAGATATTTGGCGTATCCGCCGGAGGATGTAACGCGGTTTCCTATATTTCCCGTCAGCGGGGACGCAATATCTATATTCTCAAGGAGTTTTCTCAGGATAAGCGTTATGTGGATCCCAAGGGGATTCTCACCCGGGGCTCGGTGTTTGGAATGGATTTTGTGTTTCGTGAGATTCCCGATAAGCTGGTATATCTGGATTACGATCGGTATGTCGCTTCCAAAACCCAGCTGTATATTGTCAGCACCGACTGCGATACCGGACGTCCGGATGTGCGTATGACGCTGGACGCCAGGGATTCCCTATCCTATCTGATGGGTTCCAGCTCCATCCCGCTGTTCTCCCAGATGGTGGCGGTGGACGGCAAACTGTTGGTGGACGGCAGCGCCAGCGAATCGATTCCGCTGCTCTCCGCCCTGGCCCGGGGGATCACCCGTCCGGTGATTGTCCTCACCCGCCCCGCAGGGTATCGCAAGCATAAGAGCCGTACCGATAAGCTGGTGGCGGTAAAATACCGGCGTTTCCCCAATCTGGTGAAAAGTTTACAGCACCGGTATCTTACCTATAATAAAAGCATAGAGGACTGCGAGGCTTTGGAACAGGAGGGCAAGGCGGTGATTATCCGGCCGTCCCAGCCTGTTGCGGTAGGTAATTTTGAGAAGGATCCGGAAAAATTGCAGCAGCTTTATCAAAACGGTTATGACGACGCCAAGGCGGCCATCGAAAAGATCCTCAGGCTGTGCGCGGCGCCCGGCTGCGATGTCCAGGGGTTAAAAGATTTGTCCAATCTGACCGATGAGCAGCTTTTGCCCGGACTCCACCGGCAGGAAGCGGAGGGTCCCGGAAAGCCTTATCTCCGCTCCTCCAAAGAGGCGGAGGGCCGCCGCAGGTTTCGCAAATCCGTTTAATCCTGGATATGGATGTGGGAGAGGGCGTGCTCTTTCCATTCCAACAAAATGGAAGCGCCGCCAAACAATTCTCCGTCGTCATACCACAGCTGCAAAGAATCCACCTTGTCCTGCGCCAGGTTGAGCTGAATGGCTTCCAGCAGGATCTGGGCGGCAAAGGCGGCTGCATCATAGGGTTGTTCATCCTCAAAAAGGTTCTGATTTTTTTCTCTCAGCAGCTCGGAGCCTTCTCCAAACTGAGCCTCCACCAGATGCCAGTTGTCCCAAAGCCAGCACAGCTCGGCGTTAACCTGATTCAGCTGCGCGGGGGTGAGGGGTTGGTCGGTCCCTGTGGACACGTCAATCCATACCGATTCCTGTTTCCAGGGAACCAGAGCCTTGTACATGGGTTCTCCGAAGCTGTCGGTGAAGGTCATCTGCTGAGAGGTGACGGGGGAAAAAACGGTGTTGGACATGGGGATTACCTCCATTTTGTTGTAATGATGCCAAAGGGTTGGCCAGTACCGGAAGGGGTTTGAAACCGGTTCGGTCTGGAAAAAGCTTACCGCTGTCCGGATTATTATAGCATAGAAGTAAACAAAAGGATAGGAACCTTTGCACAGCTCTTTTCGGATTTTCCTTTTTATGGAAATTTTATCGGATGGGATTGACAGATACCCGGTATCCTTTTTATAATTTGAATGTGTCTTGATGACGGATAAAAATTTTACGATTGGTCTGTTTTGTTCCGTTAGTTGGTTGGGCAAGGAGGAAAAAAAGCGTTGGAACGCATTGGGTTTCCCGGAATAATAAAGAGAGTACTTTGTCTTTTCAGTTGTTTTCTATTGCTGTTTGTTTTGAACACCCCGGGGGTGACGGTTGTACAGGCAGCTGACAATTCTATTGAGGTTCCGAAGCTGGTATCTGAGACAGCGGTGGTAATAGACGCGGAGACCGGACAGGTTCTGTATCAAAAAAATAAAGATCAAAAGATGGCGCCGGCCAGCATTACCAAAATCATCAGTGCTGCTGTGGCGCTGGAGAGCGGGATTGCGCTGGATGAAACCATCACCATGTCCCACGATGCTGTTTTTTCGGTGCCGCGATATTCCTCCCACATCGCCCTGGATGAAGGGGAAGAACTGACGATAGAGGATGCACTCTATGCCATGATGCTTGCCTCCGCCAACGATGCCGCCAACGGAATTGCCGAGAAGGTGGCGGGCAGCAACGATGAGTTTGTTGCCAAGATGAATGCGTTGGCACAGAAGGTGGGCGCAGTAAATACCCATTTCACCAATCCCCATGGTCTGATTGACAGCGATCATTATACCACCGCTTATGATATGGCGCTGCTCACCCGCTACGCCATGGAAAATGAGGCGTTTTTGCCGTTTTTTACCACCGTAACCTATGAGATGGCCCCTACCAACAAACAACCGGAAAGCCGCATCTTCTCCAATCAAAACGAGATGATCAAGAACACCACCTACAAATACGAAGGGGCGTTTGGCGGAAAACTGGGATATACGGAGGAGGCGCTCTATACCATCGTCACTGCTGCCAAGCGGGGAGATCGCACCTTAATCTGTGTATGTATGCGCAGCGATCCCTATGCCCAGCAGTATGCCGACGCCGCCGCTGCGCTGGACTTTGCCTTCGAAACATATCAGCGGGTGGAGATGACGGCGGACGATCTGTCGGTGCGCTCGGTGACCTTTTCCTCCGGGGAGGATTCCCAGACGGTGGCAACCGGTCAGATCCTTACCGACAGTGGGTCGGTTTACTATCTCCCATTGGGGTTGGGGGAGGAAGATTATACCGTAACCTTTAACTATGCTGAGAGCGGCAACCAGCTGGAAGGATTTTCTCCCAAGGCCATCGTCACCCTTACCCATCCGGTGGAGGGGGTTCCTTCCACCATTGAGGTGCCGCTCCAGGCCAGCATCTCTGAACTCTCGGCGTCCAGCGAAATGGCTGCTGTCCAGCCGTCCTCCGAGATAACGCAAGGCGTTTCCAAGGTGATGGGAACCCTTTGGGGAATTGTGAAATGGGTGCTGCTGGCCGTTCTGCTGCTGGCTTTGTTGGTGCTGGGACTGCGGATATGGTTTGTCTACGACACCAAGAAAAAGCGCCGTCAGCGTTTGGAGCGGGAAAAACGCAGAAACGCCATGCTCAAACAAAAAGAGCATCAGCTGGAACAATATCGCCGTCGGGAGGATATCCGCCGGCAGATGCGCCGTTCCGGGGCCAATACAATGGGTTCAGCGCTGAACAGCCGGGCGGATACCGCAGGACAGTGGAAAAACCGTTACTGATCTGTATGCCGTGAGGTGTTCTTTTCCGCAGTCAAACCGGTTCAAAGATTGCAGATTGGGAAAATTTGCAATCTTTGAACCGGTTTTCTTGTTTTTGCATCGGGCTGGTGTTATAATAACGGTTGAACGGTTGTTACATTTTGCCCGTAATTGTGTTGTGAAGGCATATGGGAAACCGATATCAACAAAACCAGGAGGTGTGGCAGCGGTATGAAAGAGTATTCTGTCAACCGTTATGGTATGCGCCCCCGGGCGCAGAGATAAACGATCCATCATCGTATTTTTATAGGATTTCCGGCTTCCCATCAAACATTAAAGGAGAATTTCCATGAGTCAAAAGCCTTATTATATTACCACCCCCATCTATTATCCTTCGGACAAGCTGCATATCGGCCACAGCTACTGCACCGTGGCCACCGATGTTATGGCACGGTATAAACGTTTGCAGGGATATGATGTAATGTTCCTCACCGGTACCGATGAGCACGGCCAGAAGATTGAGCAGAAAGCCGCCGCTGCCGGCGTGACACCCAAAGAGTATGTGGACAAAGTGGTTGCCGGTATCCAGGACCTCTGGAAGCTGATGAATATTTCTGAGCATCGCTTTATCCGTACCACCGACGATTATCACGAGGAATCGGTGAAAAAAATCTTCAAAAAGCTCTATGACAAAGGCGAGATCTATAAAGGCACCTACAAGGGAAAATATTGTACCCCCTGCGAATCCTTCTGGACCGAAACCCAGCTGGTGGACGGCAAATGTCCCGACTGTGGCCGCGAGGTGATCGATGCGGAGGAGGAAGCTTACTTTTTCCGTCTTTCCAAATACGGCGACCGGCTGCTGAAACTCTATGAGGAGAATCCCGGATTTCTGGAGCCCAAGTCCCGCGTCAACGAGATGGTAAACAACTTTATCAAACCCGGACTGGAGGATCTGTGCGTCTCCCGTACCAGCTTTACCTGGGGCGTGCCGGTGGATTTTGATCCCAAGCATATTGTCTATGTCTGGGTGGACGCACTGAGCAACTATATCACCGCTCTGGGCTATGGCAATGAAAAATACCATGATTTTGAAAAATATTGGCCTGCGGATGTCCATTTTGTGGGCAAGGAGATTGTCCGCTTCCATTCTATTATCTGGCCTGCCATGCTGATGGCGTTGGATCTGCCGCTGCCCAAAAAGGTGTATGGCCACGGCTGGCTGCTGCTGGACGGAGGCAAGATGTCCAAATCCAAGGGAAATGTAGTGGACCCCGCCATCCTCTGTCAGCGGTACAGTGTGGATGCGGTTCGCTATTTCCTGCTGCGGGAATTCCCCTTCGGTTCAGATGGTAACTTCTCCAACGAAGCGCTGATTACCCGCATCAATACCGATCTGGCCAACGATCTGGGCAATCTGGTTTCCCGTACCGTTTCCATGGCCATCAAATATTTTGGAGAAAAGCTGCCGGTGGAGCGGGAAGCGGACCCCATGGACGATGAGCTGATTGCCATGGCCAACGCCCTCAAAGCCAAGGTGGAGGAGCAGATGGATGCCTTCCAGTTCCAGAATGCCATTGCCGAGACCATGAAGCTGGTCTCCCGCACCAACAAATATATCGATGAGACAGCTCCTTGGGTTCTGTGCAAGGATCCCTCCAAGACCGCCCGTCTGGCGACGGTGCTTTATAATATGCTGGAATCCATCCGTATCGCTTCTATCTTCCTAACCCCGGTGATGCCGGACGCCTGTGCCAAGATCCAAAAACAGATCGGCGCGGATGCGGCGCTGTGCAGCTGGGAGAGCGGGGCGTCCTTTGGTCAGCTGCCACTGGATGTGAAGGTGGAAAAAGGGGAGACGCTGTTCCCCAGAATCGATATGGCCAAGGAGCTGGAAGCGCTCGGTGGCGGTGCCCAGACCCAGGAGAAGGCTCCCAAAACCGAAAAGCCCGCCAAAGAGGCGAAAAAGCAGCAGGAGCCTGCTTCCAAGGAGACTCCCGAAGGGGTTGCTTCCCTCATCACCATCGATGACTTTGCCAAGGTTTCCTTCCGGGTGGCCCAGGTGATCGAATGCACCCGGGTGGAGAAATCCGACAAGCTGTTAAAACTACAACTGGACGACGGTTCCGGAGAACCCCGTCAGGTGGTTTCCGGTATTGCCGCTTGGTATACCCCTGAGGAGTTGGTGGGCAAGAAGGTTATCATTGTCGCCAACCTGAAACCTGCCAAACTGCGTGGGGTAATGTCCCAGGGAATGCTGTTGGCGGCGGATGTGGGCGAGGCTGCCAAGGTGGTCTTTGTCAGCGATGATGTTCCCAACGGCGCTAAGGTGAGATAATTTTGTAAGCAAATTTGCAGGCTGTCGGAGAGGTTTTTCCGGCAGCCTGTTTTTGGAAAGGCGGAACCGTTTTGGAGTTTGAAAATATCTTTGATACCCATGCCCATTATTACGACAACCGTTTTGACGAGGATCGGGAATCGCTGCTGGAGTCGCTGCCCCAGCGGGGTGTTTCCCTGGTGATGGAGGCGGGATGCGATATGCAGACCAGCCGTTGGGGTGTGGAGTACAGCCGAAAGTATCCCCATCTTTACTGTGCGGTAGGGGTTCACCCGTCCGATGCCGGGACCGTCTCGCCGGAGGATGGTTATCTGGAGGAGCTGGCCAAGTTGGCCAAGGAAGAAAAAGTGAAGGCCATCGGAGAGATTGGTCTGGATTATCATTATCTGGATTATTCCAAGGAGATTCAGCAGCAGCGTTTTGCCCAGCAGCTGGAGCTTGCCAAAGAGCTGGATCTGCCGGTGATTGTCCATGATCGGGACGCCCATGGGGATGTGCTGTCGATGCTGCAGCGTTACCGTCCCAAGGGGATTGTACACTGTTTTTCCGGTTCCCGGGAGATGGCGGAGCAGCTGGTCAAATTGGGAATGTACATTGGTTTTACCGGTGTGCTCACCTTTCCCAACGCCCGCCGGGCTTTGGAGGCGGTGGAAGCCATCCCGCTGGATCGTCTGGTGCTGGAAACCGATTGCCCTTATATGGCGCCGGTACCATTTCGGGGAAGAAGGTGTGACTCCACGATGATTGTCCACCACGCCCAGGTGATGGCCGGTCTCAAGGGGATTGATACCCAGCAGATGATCGACATTGCCAACGAAAACGGGCGCCGGGTTTACGGTATTTCGCTTTGACAGGAGGAAGGGTTTATGTTTCGCTGTCCCGTTTGTCATAGCCCGCTGCAAAAGGAGGATACCCGCTTTGTCTGTGAAAACCGTCACAGCTTTGACCGGGCGGGACGCTCCAGGGGCGGGTATGTCAATCTGCTGTTGGCCAACAAAAAAAGCAGCAGCGATCCAGGGGATAACGCCCTGATGATATCCGGCAGAACCACCTTTCTTTCCGCCGGATATTACCAGCCCCTCAGCGATGCGCTGTGTGAGAGCGTTTTATCCCTTCCCCAAAGCCTGCGGGTATTGGATGCCGGATGCGGGGAGGGATACTATGCCCAGCATTTGCTGGAAGCGGCGGCACAGCGGGGGATACCGCTGGATTTTTATGGAATAGATCTCTCCAAGTACGGAGTGAAGGCGGCGGCCAAGCGCTGTCAGAAGATTCCTCTGCCGGTGCAGAGCAGCTTCGGGGTGGGGAGTATCTTTGATCTTCCCTTCGCTGATGAGAGTTTGGACGTGGTTTACAACGTCTTTTCCCCCATTGGGGAACAGGAATTTTCCCGGGTGCTGCGCCCGGGCGGGCATTTTGTGGCGGCATATCCGGGGGCGCGCCATCTGTTCGGACTCAAAGAGATCCTGTATGAGCATCCCTATGAGAACGAGGAAAAAAACCATGAACTGCAAGGCTTTTCCATCCAGAGCCGTCAGCGCATCGCCTACCGGCGCAGGCTGGATGGGCAGGCTGTGATCCAGGGGCTGTTCATGATGACGCCTTATTATTATAAAACTTCGGTAGCGGGCGCAGAGCGTCTCAAAAAGCTGGAAAGCTTGGAGACAGAGATTGATTTCTGGCTGATAGAGTATCAAAAGGCCTAACCGCTTTTGGGAAAATGATCTTCATACAGTGGATGTCTCTTGCGCACGACTGCCAAGACAATCATTTTGGGAAATTGACAGCGCGAAACGGAAGGAGCCGATGGATGATGAACTACCAACAAATCAACGCCCAGTGTATCGATCAGTGGTGCCGGGAAGGCTGGGAGTGGGGGGTTCCCATCTCCCATGAAACTTATGAAAAAGCCTTGAAGGGGGAGTGGAAGGTCTATCTGACCCCCACCAAGCCGGTACCCCGCCAGTGGTTTGGCAATCTGGAAGGGAAGCGGATTTTGGGCCTTGCCAGCGGAGGCGGCCAGCAAATTCCCATCTTTGCCGCCTGCGGCGCCCGGTGTACGGTGCTGGATTATTCCCAGGTGCAGTGTGAAAGCGAAAGGATGGTGGCCCAGCGGGAGCATTACGAGGTGGAAATACTCCAGCGGGATATGACCCAGCCGCTCCCCTTTGCAGACGGCAGTTTTGATCTCATTTTTCACCCGGTTTCCAACTGCTATGTGGAACAGGTAAAGCCGATTTTCCGGGAATGTTTCCGGGTGCTGCGCCCCGGCGGTGTACTGCTTTGCGGACTGGACAACGGCATCAACTATATCTTTGACGAGGAGGAAACCACCGTTGTCCATTCTCTGCCCTACAATCCTCTGAGGGACCCGCAGCTGTATGAGCAGGCGATGCAGGGAGACGACGGAATCCAGTTTTCCCATACGCTGGAAGAACAGCTGGGCGGCCAGCTGGAAGCAGGTTTTATCCTCACGCACCTGTATGAGGACACCAACGGGCAGGGGAATCTGCATCAGCATGGGATTCCCTGTTTTTGGGCGACCCGTGCGGTGAAAGGGAAAATAACAGAAACTTTCTGATGGACGCTTTTGACCGGACAAAACAACAGGCGGCGCTTCCCATGGCATTTTTAGCCGGGAAGCGCCGCCCTTTTTAGCTAGAACAGCGGTGCTCGGTGCTCGGTGCTCGTGCTTTTTTCAAAATATTATGGATGCGCTTGATTGGATGAAATGGTTTTGCTACCGGTAACGTGATTTTTGTGAGTCGGCCGCAGGAATTTTTCATCCTCAATAGCGCAGCTTGGGAATGTTGGTGTCGTCGGCGAAGTTGGCAAAGTTATACAGAATCAGCAGCTCGTCAAAATCGGTTTCTCCCATCACCGAGCTCATGGTGGCCAGATACCGCAGATCGATGGCGTATACCTCGTCAAAATGATAGCAAAGGTAGGGGATCATCGAATTTCCATAGGAATCCTTGACCACCAGCACCCGGCTGGTCTTTCCTTCCTGATGGTTTTGGTTGACCTGGCTGTAAAGAACGGTGAGGGCATTGTTGCTGCGCATCAGTCCCGCATATTTATCCCGCTGGGAAAATTGTTCCACATTATGAAGGCTGTCCACCGCTTCCCCATTGATCTCCACGGTACAGGGGATGTCATACCAGGTGATGGAGTCGGGCTGGACGTCGGCGTTTTTGGCTTTGGAGTAGAAGGTGCCATAGAAATCCTCCACCGTGCCGCCTTTGACCGATTGGATGGTTTCCCAGGAAACCGGGGTCATGCCAAGGCTTTCGATATACTGGCGGTAGGCAAAGTATGCGCCGTAGGTGGTCCAGTGATGGTCGGTGCGGTAGTAGATATATTCGTCGCTGTGCTCAGCCAGGGCGTCGGTGATTTCCAGAGCGGAAAGGTTGGAAGGCCACTGGGATTGATAGATGCGGTTAATCCAGTCCCGCTGGTTGACGGTGATATTTTCAAATCCTGCGGGCAGTTTATCGGTCAGGACGGTATAGGCGTTGGGGATGATGCAAAGGGTAGTCTTTTGCTGGGGATACATCTGCAAAAATTCCTGGACATACTGGATGTTCTTTTGCAGATTTTCCTCATCCACCGAAACCACCTTTTCAAAGAGATAACCGTCCTCGCCATAGGCAATTCCGTTGTTCTCAATCTTGCCCAGCGCCGTCTCGGCTCGGGATTTTAAGGTAATCCAGTCATCCCGCAGCACAAACTGATCGTTGATATATTTTTCATAGCGCTGGTTGTAGGCGTTGTCCCCTTTGGCAAACAGGTTTTTGAGGGTGAGGGTAGGCTTTTGTTGCAGGTACCGGTTTTCCATGTCGGATTTCTCTTTGTCGGGGGTCACCAGATCCCAGGCGGTGTATCCCAGAATAAACAGGGCGAAGCACCAGATCAGCGGTGTTTTCAGCAGTTCTTTCAAACGGTTCAAAAGGAAAGCCTCCTTTCTTCAGGCAGTGGGGATTAGAAGCGGAAGTATAGGAACGGATTGTAGGTGGCGTCCACCAGATAGGCTACCGAGACTACCAGAATCACGCCCAATATGACCAGTTCCGCCGCTTTGTATTTTTTGATTTTCAGGTAACATTTCCAGGGCAGCGGGGTGGAGAAGAGGATTCCGATGAGGAAGGTGACAATATAGTTGCGCAGATAATAAATCCAGTTGCCCGCGGCGCTCTGCGCTACGCCAATTCCGAACATCCGCTGCAAAAGGATTCCCAGCTGGCCAAAATCGGTGACCGCAAAGATGCTCCAGCTGATCATCAGGAAAAACAGCACATAGATATGGGAGAGCACACGGCTTTTCTGAAGATGGGGAAGCAGAAAGGTCTTTTCCAAAATCAGAAATACCAGGAAGTAAAGACCCCACAATACAAAGTTCCAGCTGGCCCCATGCCAGAACCCGGTACAAAACCAGACTACAAACAGATTAAAGTAAAGCCGTGGCAGTTTCACACGGCTGCCGCCCAGCGGGAAGTACAGGTATTCCCGAAACCAGGAGCCCAGCGTCATATGCCACCGGCGCCAAAATTCGGTGAAGCTCTTTGAGATGTAGGGAAAATCAAAGTTTTGCGGAAACTCAAAGCCCATGATCTTTCCCATGCCAATGGCCATTAGGGAATAACCGGAGAAATCAAAATAGATTTGCAGCGTATAGGCAGCCACCCCCATCCAGGCCAGCGGGGTGGAGAGGGCGGAAAAGCCCATGCTCTCGCTCAGTTCGGTCCAAAGTGAGCCGATGTTGTTGGCAATGAGTACTTTTTTGCCCAGTCCCATGATAAACAGTGCGACGCCATCGGAAATTTGGGGTAGGCTGACGACGCGGGTTTTCAGCTCCCGAGAGATATCGGAGTAGCGCACGATAGGTCCGGCAATCAGCTGGGGGAACAGGGTGACAAAGGCGGTAAAGTCGACGATGTTGCGCTCCGCCTTGACGTTCCCACGGTATACATCGATGGTATAGGACATGGTCTGAAAGGTATAAAAGCTGATGCCGATGGGCAAGGTGATGTTGGGCAGAGGGATGGAAGTGCCCAACAGGGCATTGAGATTGGTAAGGAAAAATCCGGTATACTTAAAGAAACCCAACATTCCCAGATTGAAGAGAACCGAAATCAGCAGCAACAACCGGCACAACTTTTTGTTGGAGCGATGGGTTTCAATTCCCAGGCTTACAAAATAATCGCAGAGGGTGGAGGCAATCATGATGGGAAAGTACTTGGGCTCCCCCCAGGAATAAAAGAAAAGGCTCAAAAGAAAGATAGCCAGATTTTTCAATTTTTTGGGCGTCAAAAAATAAATGAGCATCGCGGCCGGGAAAAACCGGAACAAAAACAGGATGCTGCTGAAAACCATATCGAAATCCTCCCAGACTTATAGCATGATACGCGTCCTATTATAACAGCAAAAGGGAAAAAAATCCACTCTGAAAAGGCCGCTTTGCCTTGTGACAAAGCAGCCTTTTTAGAAGATACAGATGGATGCAAGGAAGGAAAATAGAACTGATTTATTCTTCGAAGAAGGAGTTAATGGTATCCACCGCAATTTGAGTTTGCTTCTGAGCAAATTCATTGGCCTGCTCCTCGGTGGAGTTTTCACTCTCATCGATGGCGCCTAGCATGACAAAGAACACATAGTCGCCATGGCGAACCACCTGAGAAGAGTTGACCTTGGCCTGGTTCATGGGATATTGCAGCGACTCGTTCACCAGTTTGTCTTGGTATGCCAACAGCTCCTGTTCAACCTCCTCGCCTTTGCCTTCTTTGGCCTTAAAGGCGCCAAAGATGTCCACATGGGCGGAGATCATAGGAGTCTCCATAATGAACTCGTCCACATTCTCAGTGTTGATACCGTATACCTCTTGCAGCTGCTGGGACTGTACCGCCATGTTGGGCAGATAGTTTTCCCCGTAGGCTTCCTTCACGGCAGCGTAGATGTCGTTGAGGGTGGCATCCCCGGTAAGCTCCTCGGAGACTTCCGAGGAGTTGCTTTCAGAGGAGCTGGTGCTGGAGGAAGAAGAACTGGAGGAGCTGGAAATGCTGGAGGAAGAAACGGAAGAACTGCTGGAAATAGAGGAACTGCTGGAGGAGCTGGAGGTGCTACTGCATCCGGTCAGAGAGGCTACTACTAGAAGGGCTGCCAAAATGCTTTTCCATGTAATGTTCATTGTTTTGTTCATAGGGATAAGTCTCCTTATTTTTTAATGTTTTGTTTTTTGCGATCTGCAACATACAAGTAATGTTTCGGCGTCCTTTTTCTGCATGGGTTTCCAAAATTTACAATTTGTTCATACTTGATGCCGTGTGGAGGACAGAAGCCGTCGAAGGTAGTATGTCCGGATACAGGGAGAATATAAGCCTTTTACCAATTTTTTAATTTTCCCACAAAATCCGATGGGTGATTGTATTTGCCGGTAAAATGCACTATAATGGAACCGGTTTAGGAAAAAAATTCATGGATTTCATTGGTGTGTTCCTGGCATTTACGAGAGTATTGGCGTTTTTTCCTGACAAATCTTCAAATAGAAAGGACAATGCTTTATGAAACTCGGTTGCTGTGCCTATTCCAAAGATCGCTCGGTAGATCCTGTAGGATTGCAGTCGATCCCTGTTATGAAAAAGTTGGGATACGACTATGTGGAGCTGGGGCTTTCAGGGCTTGCCGCCTTGTCGGAGGAACAGTTCCAGCAGGTACTTAAGGTGCTTAAGGACAACAATCTTCCCTGTGAAGCCTGCAACAACTTTGTTCCGGCTTCGGTGCGTCTTACTGGTCCTGATGCGGACATGGAGAAGGCGAGAGCTTATGTGGAAAAGGCGCTGTCACGGGCCAAACAGGCAGGCGTCAAGGTTGTGGTGTTCGGAAGCTCCGGAGCGAAAAATGTGCCCGAAGGGTTTGACAAGGAAAAGGCTTACCAGCAGATTGTAGAATTTTGCCGTATGGTGGAACCGTATGCCGCCGCCGCGGATATTACAATCGCCATTGAGCCGCTTAACTATGTGGAATCCAACATCATCAATACTGTTGCAGAAGGCTATCAGCTGGCCAAGGATGTGGATTGTCCCCACATCAAGCTGTTGGTGGATTACTTCCACTGGGTACGCAACAAGGAGCCTCTGGAGGAGCTGGATCAGTGTGCTTCCATGTTGGTGCACGCCCATTTTGCGGAGGATATCGGCCGTGCCTATCCCAGTGAGCCAAAGGAGATTTACAACGATTTTATGACCCGGCTCAAAGGGGTGGGATATGACGCCCGCATCTCGATGGAGGCTGGTACCAAAGGCGATTTTGAGCAGGCTGCCGGTGTGGCGGAGCAGCTTTTCCGCAAGTATTATCTGTAGTTTGTCTTAAACCAAACGCTGCCGCCTCTTTTTTACAGCAAGTACGGTGTTTAACCGCGAAGAACCGCAAACAAAGCCTGAAATCCCGATGTAAGGATTTCAGGCTTTGTTTTATGCGCGCAGAGTTACTTTATCAAAGGCCGTTGGGATTTTTATGGATAAAGTTCCAGCTGTCCCGGCACATATCCGAAATGTTGTAGCGAGCCTTCCACCGCAGCACCTGGGAAGCGCGGGTGGTATCCGCATAGCAGGTAGCAAGATCTCCTGCGCGGCGAGGAGCGATGCGATAAGGAACCTTCTGGCCGGAGGCTTTCTCAAATGCGTCCACAATCTCCAACACACTGGTGCCTTTGCCGGTTCCCAGATTAAAGATTTCCAGTCCCGGATGATCATGGATATAATCCAGTGCCCGCAAATGACCCTCTGCCAGATCCACCACATGGACGTAATCACGCACACCGGTTCCGTCGGGGGTATCGTAATCGTTGCCAAAAACCGACAGATAGGGCAGTTTTCCGATGGCCACCTGCATAATATAGGGCATCAGGTTGTTGGGCAGACCGTTGGGGTCCTCACCGATCAGGCCGGAAGCGTGGGCGCCGATGGGATTAAAGTACCGCAGCAGCACCACATTCCAGGAGGGATCTGCCCGGTGCAGGTCGGTGAGCATCTGTTCGATCATCAGTTTGGTATACCCGTAGGGATTGGTGGCGGAGGTGGGCATATCCTCGGTATAAGGTACGGGGTTGTGCATTCCATATACGGTAGCAGAGGAACTGAACACGATGGTTTTGCAGCTGAATTCTTCCATTACCTGAAACAGCTGAAGGGAACCGGTAATGTTGTTGTAGTAGTATTTCATAGGCTTTTCCACCGATTCTCCCACTGCCTTTAATCCGGCAAAATGGATGACGGCATCGATTTGGTTTTCCCGGAAAATTTTACGCATCCCTTCCATATCCATCATATCGGTCTGGTAGAAACGAAGCTGCTTTCCGGTAATGGTTTGGATACGATTGACCGCCTCGTATTTGGAGTTACACAAATTGTCCATGATTACCACATCGTATCCGTTTTCCAAAAGCGCGACTGCGGTATGGCTGCCAATATAGCCGGTGCCGCCGGTTACAAGAATTGTCATCGGTTCATTCCTCCATCAAAATGATTGCGATTTGTGAATGTCTTTTCTGCTTTTTCAGTATACACATTTCATCGCTTCAACGTCAATTCTTTTTTAAAAATAAGAAACAAATGTCCATCAAAAAGACCCATGGAGACAGTTTCAGGAAGAAATTCCCAGTCTGCCCTTGTAACGATGCCGGGAATGGGGTATGATAAAAGCAGCAAAGATTGCAGGAAAGGCGGAAACGATATGGCTTTGACCTATGAGGAAATCAAAAATAATCCGGAGATCCGCATTTACATCCAGCAGGCGGACGCCTCCCTGAAGGCCCTGGGTTTTACCGAACATTCTTTTGCCCACACCACCCGCACGGCGGTGACTGCCTGCCATATCCTGGAGGTTTTGGGATATCCGGACCGCACCGCCCAGCTTGCCAAGATTGCCGGATATATCCACGACATCGGAAATGTGGTCAACCGGGTCAACCACGCTCAGAGCGGTGCGGTGATGGCGTTTCGGATTTTGGATAAGCTGGGGATGGATCCCGGTGAGGTGGCTACCATCATCAGTGCCATTGGCAATCACGATGAGGGGACGGCCTTTCCGGTCAACGAGGTGGCGGCAGCGCTGATACTAGCGGATAAAAGTGATGTGCGCCGCACTCGGGTGCGCAGCAAAGATTTTTCCACCTTTGATATCCACGATCGGGTCAACTATGCAGTGGAGGATTCCTCTCTGCATCTGGATGTGGACGCCCATACCGTCACCCTCTCTCTGACCATTGATACCTCCATCGGTTCGGTGATGGATTATTTTGAAATTTTTATGGAACGGATGTTGCTTTGCCGGCGGGCGGCAAGTTTTTTGAATCTTACCTTCCACCTGGTGATCAACCAAACTACAGTGCTTTAAAACAAATCAGTTTCATAAGGAGGAATCGTTATGGCAAAGCTGCTTTATCAGGGACATGGAAGTTACCGCATCACCGGGGATAACGGCGCCGTGCTGTATTTTGACCCGTTTGCCGGTACCGGGTACGATCTGCCGGCCGATGTGATTTTGGTGACCCATCAGCACGGGGACCACAACCAGATACAATTGGTGACCCAAAAACCCGGATGTACTGTGATCACCCAACAGCAGGCGCTGGCAGGGGGTACGTACCACCGTTTTCATGTGGCTGGGATGGGCATTGAGGCGGTGGAAGCCTACAACAAAAACCATCCTTCCAATCAGTGTGTGGGATATATTATCACTGTAGATTCGGTAACCATCTACGGCGCAGGGGATACCTCCACCACCCGTCAGATGTCCCAGCTGGCCAAGCGGCATCTGGATTATGCGCTGCTGCCTGGAGATGGGATCTACAATATGGATCTTGCGGAGGCTTCGGAATGCGCGGCGCTGATCGGCGCGGCACATAATATCCCCATCCACCTCAAGCCGGGTGCGCTTTTTGACCGTTCCCGCGCAGAAATGTTCACTGGCCCCAACCGGCTGATTGTGGAGCCGGGACAGGAGATTGTGCTTGAAAAGGCAGCTTTTTAGGAGACGCAAGGGTTTTTCGGGAAAGCTTTTGAAGAATATGTGGGTTTTCTCCTCCTTTTTGTTACAAAATTCTCCTTGAATAATCATCTATGTTGTTGTATTATGAGAAACAGAGGTGATATAGTATGAACAGTGAGCCCACCATCTCCTTTACCCTGCGGGAAGAACGGGAGAAAGAAATGAAATCCATCCTGACCGCTGTTTACGACGCTCTGAAGGAAAAAGGATACAACCCTATCAATCAGATTGTCGGATACATCCTTTCCGAGGACCCCACCTATATCACTACCCACAAAAAAGCGAGAAGCCTGATTCGCAAAATTGACCGAGATGAGCTGCTCCAGATGCTGGTGAAATCTTACCTAGACGCTGGCGATGAATAGGCGGTTGCGGTGATGTGGTTGGCGTATTTATACAGTGTGTCGAGGGCTGTGAAGGTATGATTGGACTTCACAGCCCTTTTGTTTGCTGTTTGATAAAATTTACAAAAAGTTTAGAAAAAAGCAGCGCGGGTATTTTGGCAAAAATCTGTGTGTGTTTGATGCAAAATTCGAAATCGGAGGATATAAGCTCTGCTTTTTCTCTTTTTTCCCCATTTTTGCATCAAAAATTTTGCCATGATGCGCAATGGTACAAAAAGGACAAACCTTTCCGGACATTTTGGGTACATTTACACAGGGTAGAAAATATGGTATACTATTTATGAGCTTGGACGTAGAAAGTTTGTCCGTCAATCCGGTTTGTGGAAAAAAGATTTTCCTAATCCGTTTGCTCCGGTTTTACCGGGGGAGCTTGTGTTGCCTGGCCCGGTTTTCCCGCGCTCGCTGGAATATGGCCAGCTTTTGTTGTTTTCTGCAGCTTTTGTCAAGTACAAGGCCGCATGGATCAAAATATGGATATCTTTTAAGGAGGAAAGGAAATGGCTGAAAAGAAAAAGGCCGGTAAGGCCATGTCCTATCGGGGGAAACCCCTTGCCCGTTGCGGCAATGTTCTTTATCTGGGAAATCTCAGTGCAAGCCACTTTGTCATGATGCAGGTAATCCAAACCGAAAAATTGGAGGATTTGAGCGTACCCCAGAAGGTGGCGGTACAGCTGATTGCCAACGATCCCCAATTGCCGCCGAAAGACCGGGTGGTCAAGCGCGCTATGAAGGATGGCCTTTACAGTGCCATGATTATTGGGAGTGTTTGGCTGGACCAGTACCAGTCCTAGGTGTTGGCAGATCGCCTGATGCGGACGGTTGTACCGGAAATTTGGCGAAAACCAGCCATGTCTGGAGGAGAAATAGAATGGATATCGGTCGTTTTCAGTGGACCAGGCTGCCACAAAGCTATAAAATATCTGGGGAAACCATCGAAATGATCACAAAGCCCTATACCGATCTTTGGCAGAGAACCTATTACCACTTCCGCAATGACAACGCACCTGTGTTCCAGATGCAGACGGAGGAAAAATACTTTTCTTTTGAAGTCAAAACGTATTTTGAGAGTCGTCACCGGTTTGACCAGTGCGGTGTGGCGGTGTATCTTGATAGCGATAACTGGCTTAAATGTTCGGTGGAATATGAAAACCAGCAGTTTCAGCATCTGGGAAGCGTGGTGACCAACCACGGGTATTCCGATTGGGCTACCACCGAGATTGATCCATCGATCAAAACCATGTGGTATCGTCTCAGCCGCAGGGAGATGGATTTCCGTTTGGAGTGTTCCACCGACGGTGTAACCTTCCGTCAAATGCGGATCTGCCATCTTTGGGAAGCAGAGGGACCGATACGTTTCGGAATCTATGGATGTAGTCCAGAGAATTCTTCCTTCCGTGCGGTGTTCAGCGATATGCGTTTGACAGAATGCAGATGGGCGCCTCATGATGGCCAGCCCCCCGATGCAGCCCCAAAAGAGTAATCTCGTCTTTACCGGCCCGGCGGCCTTCCAGATATGGAGAGCCGCCGGGCCGGTACTTTTTATCAGACGGGACAAACCGGAAAACCGCAGCTTTCACAATCCCTATTTACAATATCGCTGAAAGTTGTATAATATAGATAGTTTTTTGGGAGAATCAGCTGTGAATTTTCATCTCCCACCGGAAAGGAGCTTTGCCGCATGAAACTCAATCAGGAAAACCTTATCGCCTCCAGTCAGCTCGTAGATATCTACCGCTGCGGAAATACCTGCATCAAACTGTTTAAGGAGGGCGTGCGCAAAACCAACCCGTTGTATGAAGCCCTTACCCATTCCCGGGTGGAGGATACCGGATTGCCGGTGCCGGTGATTCATGAGCTTTCGGTGATTGATGGGCGCTGGGCCATCCATATGGATTTGATCGAGGGAAAAACGTTGGCCAGCCTGATGCAGGAGCATCCGGAAAATATGGAACAGTATCTCGGTGAGATGGTGGAGATTCAGATGCAGATCCACTCCAAACAGGTTCCGAAACTCAGCAGCCTGAAGGATAAGATGAGCCGTCAAATCAACTCTCTCCCCATCGATGAGGTGAAAAAATATGAGCTGCTGACCCGGCTGGAAAGTATGCCCAAACACAATAAGCTCTGCCATGGCAACTTTATGCCGGAAAACATCATTTATAACGAAAAAGGAAGGTATGTGGTGGACTGGATTGGAGCCCGGCAGGGGAACGCCAGCGCCGATGTGGGAAGAACATACCTGCTGCTGTGCCTACAGGACCAGAAGGTTGCGGATCGGTATCTGGAGCTTTTCTGCCAGAAATCTGGTACCGACCTGCGGTATGTCCAGCGGTGGCTCCCCATCGTGGCCGCCGCCCACCTTCCCGACGCCAAAGCGCAGGAGTATGATTTCCTGATGCGCTGGGTGGACGTGGCGGAATACCAGTAATTTGGACGTGGGCAGGATGGTTGTACGGACCTCTGCCAAAAGAACAACCCGCAGATACGGGATCTTTTCGTCGGTGATGGTGATGTAGAACAATTCTCAAAATTTTGTTGACTTTTTGCAGGTCGCTGTCGCTTTTGTGAGGCAGCGGCCTATTTTTTCTGATTGGTGATACTGCGCCGTTGGGATTTGGAACAAATCCATATATTTTTTCGGGATGGTTTCCGCAAAATCGGCAGATTATAAAATTGACTTTGCAGAATGGGATTGGTATAATAGAATTGTTAAAAAAATAACAATATTGATTGCGGATGGAGGTCATTCCTATGATGAAAGAAGAAACAACCACGACGCTGGTGGACAGCGTTGCGGCGCTGACCGCCAAAATGGAGCAGGTTCGTCAAGCACAACAACAGTTTGCCACCTTTACTCAGGAGCAGGTGGATAAAATATTTTTCGCAGCGGCTATGGCGGCCAATCAGGCTCGTATCCCGCTGGCCAAACTGGCGGTGGAAGAGACCGGCATGGGTGTGGTGGAGGACAAGGTGACCAAAAACCACTATGCCGCAGAATATATCTACAATCATTATCGCGACACCAAAACCTGCGGCGTCATTGAATACGATGCCGCCTACGGCGTCACCCGGATTGCGGAGCCTTTGGGGATTGTGGCGGCGGTCATCCCTACCACCAATCCCACCTCTACTGCCATCTTTAAGACGCTGCTGTGTTTGAAAACCCGCAACGGCATTGTCATCAGCCCACATCCCCGGGCTAAGAAAAGCACCATTGCGGCGGCAAAGGTGGTTTTGGACGCCGCTGTGGCGGCGGGTGCGCCGGAAAACATCATTGCTTGGATCGATGTTCCGTCTCTGGAGCTGACCAACGAGGTGATGCGCAGCGCCGACATCATTCTGGCCACCGGAGGCCCTGGCATGGTGAAGGCCGCCTATTCGTCCGGAAAACCAGCCCTGGGCGTTGGAGCCGGCAACACTCCGGCAGTCATCGACGAGAGCGCTGACATTGTACTGGCGGTCAACTCTATCATCCATTCCAAAACCTTTGACAACGGTATGATCTGCGCCTCTGAGCAGTCGGTGATTGTTGACGAGAAGATTTATGAAGCGGTCAAGACAGAATTTGCCGCTCGGGGCTGTTACTTCCTCACCCCCGATGAAACCGAAAAGGTACGTAAAACCATCCTCATCAACGGCGCCCTCAACGCCAAGATTGTAGGTCAGACCGCCTGCACCATTGCCAAGTTGGCCGGTGTGGCGGCGCCGGAGCGCACCAAAATCCTCATCGGCGAGGTGGAGAGCGTGGAGCCTCAGGAAGAGTTTGCCCACGAAAAACTATCGCCGGTGCTGGCCATGTACAAGGCCAAAGATTTTGCGGACGCCGTCTCCAAAGCCTGCCGTCTGGTGGCGGACGGGGGATATGGCCATACCAGCTCTCTGTACTGCAACGCTGTTACCCAGCGGGAGAAAATAGACGCCTTTGGCGCGGCGATGAAAACCTGCCGGGTATTGGTCAACACCCCTTCCTCTCATGGAGGTTTGGGGGATCTTTACAACTTTAAGATGACCCCGTCCTTGACGCTGGGATGCGGTTCCTGGGGCGGAAACTCCACCTCCGAGAACGTTGGGGTCAAGCATCTGCTCAACATTAAGACCGTGGCCGAGAGGAGAGAGAATATGCTGTGGTTCCGGGCTCCCGAAAAGGTATATTTCAAGAAAGGAAGCCTGCCGGTAGCCCTGTCTGAACTGGGTGTGATGGGCAAAAAGAAGGTCTTTGTGGTGACCGACGCGTTTCTGTACCAAAACGGATATACCAAACAGATCACCGACAAGCTGGATGAGATGGGCATCCGGCATACCACCTTCTTTGATGTTGCTCCCGATCCCACCCTGGCCAGCGCCAAGGAAGGGGCTGCGGCGATGCGCGGGTTTGAGCCGGACTGCATCATCGCGGTGGGCGGAGGCTCCGCTATGGACGCTGCCAAGATTATGTGGGTGCTTTATGAGCATCCCCAGGTGGATTTCATGGATATGGCCATGCGGTTTGCCGACATCCGCAAGCGGGTTTACACCTTCCCCCATATGGGCGAAAAAGCCATGTTTGTGGCAGTTCCCACCTCTGCCGGCACCGGTTCTGAGGTAACCCCCTTTGCGGTGATCACCGACGAAAAGACCGGCATCAAATATCCGCTGGCCGACTATGAACTGATGCCGGATATGGCCATTGTGGATGCCGATCTGATGATGACTATGCCCAAGGGGCTGACCTCCGCCTCCGGAATCGATGCGCTGACCCATGCGCTGGAGGCTTATGCTTCGGTGATGGCCAGCGAATATACCGACGGCCTTGCCCTCAAAGCGATGAAATCCATCTTCACCTATCTTCCCCGCGCTTATCAAAATGGCGCCGCCGATCCCGAGGCGCGGGAAAAGATGGCCAACGCTTCCACCATGGCAGGTATGGCTTTTGCCAACGCCTTTTTGGGTGTCTGCCATTCCATGGCTCATAAACTGGGCGCGTTTCATCATCTGCCCCACGGCGTGGCCAACGCGCTGCTGATTACCCGGGTGATGCGCTACAACGCCGATCCCGCGCCCACCAAGATGGGTACCTTCCCGCAGTACGCCTATCCCCATACCTTGCAGCGGTACGGAGAGTGCGCCGATTTCCTGGGTATCCAGGGCGGCAGCGACGAGGAGAAGCTGGAGAAGCTGATGGAGGCCATTGAGCAGCTCAAGGAAACCGTAGGTATCCGAAAAACCATCCGGGATTACGGCGTGTCGGAGGAAGATTTCCTCTCTACCCTGGACGAGATGGTGGAACAGGCCTTTGACGACCAGTGCACCGGGGCCAATCCCCGGTATCCGCTGATGAGCGAGATCAAGGAACTGTATCTGGACGCCTATTACGGCAGATAATCCCTATTGCCATCGCCTGCGGCGACGGATTTTTCCCGGAACGGACTAGGAATTCCCGGTCTGTTTCGGGAATTTTTTTGCCTTCGGGGTGCGGAAACACTGTGAAAAGATTCACAATTTCCTGTTTAAAGGGAAGGGTTTTTTGATATTTTGCTGAATTTTTATTGCAACCTTTGCCAAAACCAGTTATACTAATATCAGAGAGTAAAAAATCAGGAAATCATCCGGACAAGCCGGAGGTTTTCTGTAGCTTTACCCGCTTTCGACGCGAATTTTCTGTGCCGGGAGCAATTTCAACACAATGGAGGAAGTCGTCATGGATATTCGTTATTCCGCCAACCAGAAGGATTTTAAACGCTACACCACCGAGGAGATCAGAAAAGAGTTCCTCATTGAAAACCTGTATGTTGCCGATCAGGTTGTCGCGGTTTACAGCCATGTGGACCGTATGGTAACGCTGGGCTGTATGCCGGTCAACGAGTCTGTTTCCATCGATAAGGGCATCGATATCTGGGCCAACTTCGGTACCCAGTATTTCCTGGAGCGCCGGGAAATCGGTATCTTTGATATCGGTGGTGAGGGCACCATCACTGTGGATGGAACCGTTTACGAGCTGGGATATAAAGACTGCCTGTACATCACCTGCGGAGCAAAGCAGGTTCATTTCGCCAGCAAAGACCCTGCCCATCCTGCCAAATTCTATATGGTTTCCGCTCCCGCCCACTGCAGCTATGAAACCCGTCTGATCAAGATCGCCGATGCTGCCAAAAAGCCGCTGGGTTCTCTGGAAACCTCCAACAAGCGCGTGATCAACCAGTTTATTCATCCTGACGTGCTCAAGACCTGTCAGCTCTCCATGGGTATGACCGTTCTGGAGCCCGGCAGTGTTTGGAACACCATGCCCGCCCATACCCATGAGCGCCGCATGGAGGTTTATATGTATTTTGAAGTGCCCAAGGACCAGGTGGTATTCCACATGATGGGCGAGGGCAGCGAGACCCGTCATATTGTGATGCAGAACGAGCAGGCTGTCATCAGCCCCTCCTGGAGCATTCACTCCGGCGCCGGTACCTCCAACTACACCTTTATCTGGGCGATGGGCGGCGAGAACCAGGCGTTTGACGATATGGACGTAATCCCCACCACCGAGCTTAAGTAAGACATAGCCTTTTCGGCTTGCGGGGAAATCGACTGTTTTTACTTTGCGTTCCGGCGGCGTATCCCTTGCAGATTTTGCGCCGCTGTGATATCAATCAGTTTTAAGGAGGAAACCTGTCATGAATTTTAGATTGGATGGCAAAGTTGCCCTGATCACCGGCGCTTCCTACGGCATTGGTTTTGCCATTGCCAAAGGCATGGCCGAGGCTGGCGCAACCATCGTTTTTAACGACATCAACCAAGACCTGGTGAACAAAGGTCTGGCGTCTTACAAGGAAATTGGCATCGAAGCTCACGGTTACGTCTGCGACGTTACCAATGAGGAGGCTGTCGGCGCCTTTATTGCTCAGGTGGAAAAAGAGGTCGGCAACATCAATATCCTGGTGAACAACGCCGGCATCATCATGCGTATCCCCATGGTGGAGATGACCGCAGCTCAGTTCCGCAAGGTCATTGATATCGACCTCAATGGTCCCTTTATCATGTCCAAAGCGGTAATTCCTTCTATGATCAAAAATGGCGGCGGTAAGATCATCAACATCTGCTCGATGATGAGTGAGCTGGGCAGAGAGACCGTCTCCGCTTATGCAGCAGCTAAGGGCGGCCTGAAGATGCTCACCAGAAACATCGCTTCCGAGTATGGCGAATATAACATTCAGTGTAACGGCATTGGTCCTGGCTATATCGCCACTCCCCAAACCGCTCCGCTGCGTGAGATTCAGCCTGACGGCAGCCGTCATCCCTTCGATCAGTTCATCATCGCCAAGACCCCCGCTGCCCGTTGGGGCAATGCGGAAGATCTGGCCGGTCCCGCTGTGTTCCTGGCCTCTGAGGCTTCCGATTTTGTCAACGGCCATATCCTGTATGTGGATGGCGGTATCCTGGCTTACATCGGCAAACAGCCCGGAAACGACTAATGGTGTGTTGGGGTTCGCATTTTGCCTAGCGGCCTAAGATGCGCCGGTGTTTGCAGGCAGCATCCGTTTTGATGAATGCGTAATAAGATAAAGGGCGGGAAAGAAATGAACGCATTTCTTTCCTGCCCTTTTCTGTTAGAAACGGCAACGGTTATTAGGTGTGTAAAGCATTTCCAAATGCTGAGGTAAAAGGTGTATGTTCAGCGTCCAGCTATCAGAAAATGATAGACAGGATGTCGTTCGGTCAGGAGGAAAACAGATGTCACAGCAAAATGATTACAACTACCCTCAACGCGCACTGGAGATGGTGCGGAAGGGTGCATTGCCGCGCACGGGACAATGGAGAGCATTTCTGCATCAAATTTGTGACCCGCTGGAGATAGATCCGCAGCAGCTGATTGCTCAGCTGTTGGCGCGTTCGGTAACCGTCAATTTTCATATTGACCGGTTGGCTCCCAACGGGGATTCTGTGCTGACCAATCTCATGCGGGACGGGGAATACCGCGGACAGTTTCAGACCGGGATTTCCAACGGAGGAGTCTCAGCATATCCTGGCGGAGAACAGTTTCTCTGGGAACAGCATATGTTTTCGGATTCCTATCCCGATGATGTGCTCATGTGCCCCAAATATGGCGCGCTCAATCTGCTGAGGTATCCGGACGGCGCTTCGATGCGGTTTGGAGCCTGTTATCTATCACTGAACCCTCAGATTGTTTCTCGCTGCAGCTTTTCCTACGGCGATAGTTCCGGCTATCCCGAAACCTGCTGTACCGCCGATACTTTTGAAGGCATCGCGGCGGCTCTGCTGGAGCAGGTACAAACCAGCAGCCGGCTGCTGAATCTGGTGGTGTCATCCCCCCAGGAAGCACTCTCCATTTTGTTGTGGGGGGCGCCGGGAGCGGGATGTATACTGGGAAGAAATTTGGATTACTGTATTGAAAGTCATATCCACGGAGAGCTATCTTTGGAGCGGGATGTAGAAAACCTTTGGCTGGATGGCAGCTATCGGGGGACCATATGGGAACAGCAGGCAAGGACGCTGTGTCAACAGTATCACATGGCTCTGGAATGGATTCCCGCCAGGCGCCTTGCGCTGGAACGGATAGATGTGCTGTTTCGCGGTCCCAATATTCCGGCAATTGCCCAAAGAATAGTACGGCTGTTTGGAGACGGGGAAAAGTTCATCGACGCCAACCGCATCGGGTTGGCTGCCCGGGATAGCATCTGTCATCCCGAGCGCTGGAATGATTTCGGGAACCAGAGCGAGGTATACCGCTCTCTCAAACAGTTGTGGCATATGGTGGGTTATTTTGGGTGACGCCGTTTTTAAAAGGATACTGGGGTCATACGGTCCGCCTCGGTAATCTTGCGCAGTACCCGGCAGGGGTTGCCTACCGCAATTACACCGCTGGGGATATCTTTGGTCACCACGCTTCCCGCACCAATGATGCTGCCTTTTCCGATGGAGACGCCGCCGCAGACGGTGCAGTTGGCGCCGATCCAGACGTCGTCTTCCAGCGTAACCGGCTTGGAGGTGCCGATACCCGCTGCCCGCTGCTGCGGGAGGATGGCGTGTCCGGAGCAGGCAATGCAGACCCCTGGGGCAATAAAAACGTTGGCGCCGATGGATACAGGGGAGGTATCCAAAATTACGCAGTTGTAGTTGATGACGGTAAGCCCATGGGTATGGATGTTAAAGCCATAGTCGCAGTGAAAAGAGGGCTGGATGGAAGTCAAAGGATGACAGGTTCCCAGCAGCTGCTGAAGAATCTCGCTCCTTTTTTCCTTTTCGTCCGGGGCGGTCCGGTTATATTCCCAGCAAAGCGTTTTGGCCCTGCGTCCAAGATCAGACGGCATATCACGATGGTCGGAGCAATAAGGGGCGTTGGTTTTCATAATATCCAGCATAGTCATAGATCAATTCCTCCGTTTTAGATGGCTGTAGCGATTTGGGATGATGTTTCTGTTACAGCGCTATCTTTTATTATAACTGAGCTGTTTTGGAGAGACAATGACTAGATGCTGTGCAGCCAAACCATTCTGCCGGTGTGGAGATGCAGCGTCAGATGGAAAAAGCCATGGTTGAAACCACATTGTATGGTTTTCGGCCACGGCTTTTGGTTTTGAATGTGTCGGAGACGCTTGGTACTGTGATAACCGGATACCGCTCAGGGCGTCTTTTGTGCGGTAACTGAGGAGACCTTTCCGGAGTCCTTCTCAGCCTCCGGCGGTGTTGTGCCGTTTTCAGCCGGTTCTTGTACAGATGGTGGTGCGTCGGGAGGTGTCATGGTATCAGGGGGCGTCCCCATAGCGGGACGTTCTTCCATACCTGTCTGTTCTGGGGGTTGAATCCCATTCGGCTTTTGTCCGCGTCCGCCTCCCATCCCTGGACGTCCTCCGCCGAATCCTCCGGAAGCCTCGCTGGTGGTCACCCCATCCTCGTTGAGGTAGGTTACCCCGTCGGAGAGGGTGAAAGAGACGCTGGCGGTTTCACCGCTGTAGGTACCGCCGCTGGAGACGCCGTCCTGTTGCTGGGAAGTGGTGACGGTACCGCCGGACTTGAGCAGATAGCTTTCCCCGGAAACCAGCGCTTCGCTGGAGAGAACGATGCTGTTATAGGATTTGGAGGGGGTGAAGGTGAGAATTTCTGTTCCCTCCGCCGTCTCCAAGCGGATTGCGGTATCCTGTTGCATTCCGCTGCCAATGGTCATGACGACAGAGGGCTGTGTGGAGTCCGCCGAGGGATACTGAGCCATATTGGAGGAACCAGCTGCAAGCAGGATACCGCCGGACAACAGATAGTCACCAGAGAAATCCAGTGCGCCGTCCCCGCCGCTGGTAGGCCCATCCACAATCAGAGTACCGCCGGTCATCTGGATATCTCCGTTGGAATCCACGCCGTCGCCGCTGGCGTTGATATAGTAATATCCATCGCTGATGTTAATTTGACAGTTGCTGTCAGGAGCAAAACTATCCATCCGCTGCCGCCAATCGGTACCGGTCTCATCACTGCCCCCAGCGGCATTGATGCCGTCGTCGGAGGCGGTGAGATGAACCGTTCCGCCGTCCAGCTTGACTACCGAACCTTCCAACCCCTCATAACTTTGGGTGATGGTGATATCTCCGCCGGTGATGGTGAAGGTATTGTCGGCATGGACGCCATCGTCGCCGGTAGCGATGGTATAATCTCCGCCTTCAATGGTGACGTCACCGTTACAGTGGATGGCGTCGTCGGCAGTGTTCAGTTGGTAACTGCCTCCGGTTAAGGTCAGAAGCGTACCGGCTTTCAGTCCCTTGGCACTGGCTTCATCTTGGGCAGCGGTTTCCTCCGTCATACGGTTCCAAAATTCGTTTGGACCGGAGGATTGCTGAGAAATTTCTCCTGCGCCGCCGGCGGTAATCGTATGAAAATTACCTCCGCTGATGGTAAGGGTGGTTTCTGCCTGGATGGCGTCCTGCTGGGTAGTCAAATCAAAATCTCCGCCAGTGATGATGATATATCCCTTTTCTGCATCGGTGTCGTTGTTGGATTTGATTGCGTCCCCCTGAGCGTCGATTACAAAGCTGCCGCCGCAAACAGCCAGGGAATCCCGTCCCACAAGGCCCTTGTCCGCAGCTTTGAGAATAAAGGTACCGCCGGAGATGCGTAGGTCGTCCTTGCACTGAATGGCATTGTTGCAGTTGGCGTTGACGGTCAGGGTACCACTGCCATTGATGGAAAGATCATCCTTGGAAAACAGGGCGGCAGAGGGTTCTTCTTCCGCATCGTCGTCATAAAGATAGCTGACGCCGTCGGTAAGGGTGTTTTCGCTGCCTTCCGCGAGGGTGATGACCACCTTCTCCGCTTGGCGGATGTTGATGGGTGCGCTGGTCTCACAGGTGATGGATACGCCGCCTAGAATCAGACGGACATGATCTTCCTTTTCGGCTTCCACCACAATCTGGCCGTTGAGGGTGCCGGAGATCAGATAGTCTCCCTCAGTCGAGATGGTCAGTACCCCGTGTTGAAAAGCGGCTCCCTTACCGGAAATTTCGGCGCTGTCTCCCGAGAGGGAGACGATGGTACAGCTGCTCTGCTCATAGCTGTCATCCAGATCCCGCTGGGAAAACAGATCGTCTGGTATCGTCCCAGCGGTGTCGGCGACGGCCTCGCTGCCGGAATTTTGTAGGTTATCGGTATCCAACTGATCGGTTGTACTGGAGCTTGACGATACATTGCTGCTGACGGACGCTGTGGTTTTGGTACCGTTACACCCGGTGACCAGAAGGGCGCAAAGTAAAAAGATCAGAGGTATATGATTTCGTTTCATTTGGATTCTCCCTTCTTTCGCTGCTGCTTACAGTTCTTCCTTGACGCTGGAAATTCTTCCACATACAATGGTCAGATTTCCGTTGCGGCAGCGCAGATCGTCCAGAAAGGCTTTTTCCTGGACCGCTTTTTTTAGGCGAATATGGTAGGTGAGCTCAAACATACTGCCCAGATTGGTGGTTTTCACCCGTTCCAGTGTGACACGGTCGGTGTATTTTTCAAAGAGGTCATCAAAGATATGGGGGTAATCCAGATCCTCCGGGATGGTAATCCGCAGTTCCTTTTCGGTGGGGACGGCATGGAGTTCCCCGAAGGGAGAGCGGCAGAGCAGCAGAAGCAGTAAGCTCAGGATGATGGTAAAGAATACTGCAAATGCCAGATGTCCCATTCCGGTGGCCAGCCCGATCGCCATGGCAAAGAACACCACACAGATCTCTTTGGAGCTGCCCGGAAAGGAACGGAAACGCACCAGGCTGAAGGCTCCCATGACCGCCACACCGGCTCCAAGGTTTCCGTTGACCATCATGATAACCACCTGCACCAGCGCAGGCATCAGTGCCAAGGTGACGGTAAAGCTTTTGGAGGAAGCGCCGGAGAGCTGGTATACCACTGCCACCAATAGGCCCAGTACGATGGAGGTCACCAGGCAAAGAAATCCATTTTGTAGAGTAAGGGCAGAGGAAGCGTCAATAATACTTGTAAACATAACCGAATAAACTCCTGTCTGTAGTTGGGTGTTACCGCACGCGGGCGGAAAGAGAGCTGGGGTGACCGAGATAGATCACATTGGAGAGATCGTTGTCGGAGAGGGGTTCCGGATGGAGATGCTGTGAGAGCTTTTGGGTGTAAAAGCTGCCATATTTGGAATAGGAGGTAGGGTATAGTTTTTGACTGCTGAGAATCCGGGTCAGCCACAAAGGAAAGGCCCCAGGGACCTTCAGCTCCATCAAATATTGGCCTTGCGGCAGTATGAGGGCGCCGTCGTCGCCCAGCGAAAGATCCAGCCGGTCCTCCCGGCAGCGGATGTTTTGATCGAAGGTAACCCGAAGCTCCTGATTTTCCCTTCCAGCCATAGCAATGCGGTCATACGCCAGGAATACGCGGGGCTTGGGATGATAAAAATCGGTGAAATACCGAAGCTCCTTCAAAATTTGTCCGTCTCCCTGGGGTAGTTGCCCGCTTTGCAGATATCCCTGAGCCTGGGGCAGCGACAAGGAGATGCGGCGTTTATAAACCACCTTTTTGTATTTCTTTTTGATTTCCAGAAACAGGGTGCTGTCCTGGTTGGGAATGCCATAACTGCGCAGCCGCAGCTTTTCTTTGTACACCGGCTTTTCAATGGAACGCCGGATCAGTAGATCGTTATCGGTGTCAAAATAGATGTTGCAGATGGTATGTTTTCCATATGCGTCGATCTGAAAGTAAGGTTCCAGCTGCATCCGCAGCGTTTCATATTGGGAAGCGCTGAGAAGATATTTCTTCTCCATGCGCGCAAAAGTATAGGTTGTAGCCATAGAATTTTCACCACCTTGGCTATTAGGATACACAGGCAATGTGTTGGTTGTGTGGTGGCGGGATAAAAGGAATGTGAATCTTTCCGCCCAATAGAGAAAAAATTCGATAGAAAAACAGTAAATTTGAGGGAAACGGAGAAGGATTGGTAGAATCAGGCTCATTTCTGTGATAAAATAAGGACAGCGGAAAAAGCTTCCGCCCAGCGATGATTTTTTAGGAAAGGATGACGGTTTATGGATTTGACCCAACGGTTTTTAAAGTATATCTCTTTTGATACCCAGTCTGACAATTTTTCTGAGACATTTCCCTCCACGGAGAAGCAGAAAGCCCTAGCCAAGGTGTTGGTGCAGGAACTGCTGGAGATGGGAGTAAGCGACGCCCGCATGGATCACAACGGCTATGTGTATGGTTCTATCCCTGCCAACGTGGAGAATGCGCCGGCTTTGGGGCTCATTGCCCATATGGATACCTCTCCTGACCTTTCGGGAGCCAACATCAATCCCAGTATTATCTCCTATACCGGGGGTGATATCGTGCTCAATGAGGAAAAGAATATCGTCATGAAGACGTCGGAATTCCCCTTTCTAAAGGATTTTGTGGGGGACCGTCTGATTGTCACCGACGGCACCACCCTTTTGGGCGCGGATGACAAAGCCGGCATTGCCGAGATTATGACGGTGGCGGAACATCTTTTGACCCATCCCGAAATTTCTCACGGAAAGGTCTGCATTGGTTTTACCCCCGATGAGGAAGTGGGAGGCGGTCCCCGGTATTTTGACTATCAGGCTTTTGGAGCGGACTTTGCCTACACATTGGATGGTGGACGTCTGGGTGAGGTGGAGTATGAAAACTTTAATGCTGCCGCTGCGACCGTGACGGTCAACGGTGTCAACATTCATCCCGGTTCCGCCAAAAATAAGATGGTCAACGCCCTGCGCATCGCCATGGAGTTTGACGGTATGCTGCCGGTACATCAGCGGCCCGAGAGCACCGAGGGATATGAAGGGTTCTTCCATCTCAATTCCATGGAAGGCACGGTGGAGCGGGCGGTGATGCATTATATCATCCGTGACCACGATCTGGAAAAGTTCCAGCAGAAAAAGAATAAGATGCAGCAGATTGCAGAGTACCTCTGCCAGAGCTATGGGAAGGATACCATCGAGCTTTCCATCAAGGATAGCTACTTTAATATGTTGGAGCCGATGAGAAAGCATATGCATCTGGTGGACAACGCCCGCAAGGTGGTGGAGGATATGGGTCTGACGCCGCTCTCCGTCCCCATTCGGGGTGGTACCGACGGCGCAACCTTCACCTACAAAGGCTTGCCCTGTCCCAATCTGGGGGTTGGCGGTTTTAACGCTCACGGCAAATATGAGTTTGCCAGCATCTCCCAGATGGAGGGAGCAGTGGAGATGCTGCTGCGATTGATTGAGCTTTATTGTGGAAGATAAGTGTTGATGGCGAGGTAAAAGCGGCGCTTTCTCACGGCGGTCTGGCTGTGGGGGAGCGCTGTTTTGCAGGGGGAAACGGAAAGTACCGGCAGCTGAGAGCGGACTGAAAACAGAGACAAGAAAAAATATACAAAAAACTGTTGACAGAACAGAAAGTTGATGCTATAATAATCAAGCAGTTTGGCGCTGAGGCGCTCAACCAAATATCAAGAATGCGGATATGGCGGAATTGGCAGACGCGCTAGATTCAGGTTCTAGTGAGTTCACGCTCATGCAGGTTCAAGTCCTGTTATCCGCACCAAACCAATATAATCCGAACTTGTTTCCGATAGGAGATGGGTTCGGATTATTTGTTTTCTTTGACCGTTATGAAAGCACCTATTTCCGCAACGGGGTGAAGCGCAAACCCACCTCCAAGCCAAGGGAACCTCGACAAGAGAAACTGTTGCCATAACGCAATCAATAGGACTGTTCAATGTCAACTATGTACATTTAATTTTGGTTAATGATATAATTAAACATATTCTAACGCTATGAGTGATGCCGACCGAAAATGTTATAGATGATAGGAAAAAGCTTGGTTTTGTGGCATTGGAATTCATATATCAACAATTCAGAGAGAAAAGCGTTTGGTGAAGTGCTTGATTATCGTGCTGAGAGATTAGTGATAATCAAAAAGTGAAATTCAGGGATTTCTCGATCAAGTGCTTTATGGGAGCGAGATTTATATGGACAAAATCACAGAAGTTACGCGTCGAGATATATTGGATGCTATTCGAGATGGTTTTGAAGTTTTATATGATGAACCTTTATACAATGGTTTCAATGGTGAATATGAGACCGGATATGAAGTCAAAATGCCTTTCTATGGGAGATTGGATGAAATATCCTTCTTTTCTAGGATATATGATTTGAAGAACCGTCCCTCTCACGACCATCGATATAATAATGCTTTAGAAGATATTAAATGTCATCTGCATTGGGGTGACTATCCTGACGACTGCTGGTTTTTCGACGATGAGAGATTTAAGCTACGCCATGGGGATGGCGATGCAACCTTACTGAAATTTATATGTGAAATGCTTCACCCCACAGTGCGAGATGAAAATTCTCAATGGAAAGATTATCTGGAAAAGTTCAATTCTCTTTTACGAGTAGATGGTTATGAATTATATCCAGCGCAGTGTATATCTGGACGAGAAGTCTACAAGGCAAGAAGTTATATCCAACCAATTATTCCAACATTGCCAGCGATGCTGTTTTCTGAACGCTACAAAGAACTTCTTAAATATGGAAGTGGAGAACCAGTAGACAAAGTTAGTAATAAAGTTAGTGATAGAGCAAAAAGCATCTGGTTCAGGTGATGGTGGAATTTGCAGAACCAATTCAATATCGACCTTCACGCTATGATAATTGGGTAGAAAATACAGATGCACTTAAAGAAGCGGTTCGTCGGTTAAATTGCTTTTTAGATATTGATGCTGTGAGTTTTCACGATACTTCTCTTACAGAGGAACAAATACTCGCGGGAATCTTTACACCATTTCTTTTCGATTTAATTGAACTGCAATATGATGAGCTGTCAGCCAATGAGAAGTCTCTATTTAAGAAAAAAGTAAACCAATTACTACAAGAAGACAACTTGCCGTTTGAACTTTCGGATTCTGGATTGATCGGACTAGTAGCAGAGTATGAACCTTTAACGTCTGAAGTAATAGAAAAAATTCAGAGTATTCACGAAGATGGCCTAAAAGAACTATTGAATTTGGCGCTAGAAAAACATTTGCAACCAGATACACAAGCCCATAAAGATGCTGTGGAAAAAATATGGGCTGCTCTGGAACGCTTAAAAACATACTATTCATCTATGGACAAAAAATCTTCTGTGGAAAAAATAGTAAATGATATGGCTGGCGGGCAAGCTGCGTATATTAGTTTGTTTGACGAAGAATTTCGAGCACTCACAAGGTTAGGAAACGATTTCAGAATACGGCACCATGAAACCAACAAAATTGATATCATGGATATCCATCATTATGACTATTTCTTTAATCGTTGCCTATCTCTCATTTCGTTAGCGATTCAGTATTTGGAGTAAAAAATTATTCAAAAATAATTTTTAAAGCTATATATTTGCACTTACAAATTGCAAAGGCAGGGCGTAACCACTTTTGTAGAAACGCCCTGCCTTTGGTTATGTTCCTATGCCGTTTTTGCTGTTTGGCCTTTTGATGCTTCTTCTGTCAGATGTTGCTCCTGCCACTCTGCAAATTCCCTCTGCCCTTCCTCACTCTTATAGAACGCGAAAATATCAGGCAGAATACAACGGGCAATGGCCTCGATCTGATGTTGTGGTATTGTGGTGTTATTGATTAGCTTTTTCCTTCGGCCCAGAGAATCCCTCCATCCGGTCTGTCAGCTTCAAGTTACTGGTCACATTGCTGCTGTCAATCCGTCGGAGGCTTTGCGTCTTCCACCATACTCCTTCAAATTCCGTTACAAAATCCCACATCCCCTTCCTTTCCATTCCGAGTGAACTAAAAGAGAGCAAGCATAGGGAGTGTGGCTACACTCCCATAAAATCTCCGTTTTCGGCCTGCCGCCGGAGCGGAGATTTTTTCTTGTTGGGAGTATCCCAAACCCACTCTTGATTGCTTCGCTAATAATACGTTCAAACTAGACGTTTCTACCCGCTATTTACAAAAAATCGT
>DBQB01000026.1 GCA_002305685.1 Ruminococcaceae bacterium UBA1405 | reverse complement strand
TCTACCTAGAAGGGAGCATATCACTGTACGGAAACCTTGCGGCAGGGCTCTGCTATTTTTATTTTTTACCTGCAATGGTCACGGTTACATTTTTCCACTTGAGTCCCTGGACCCCCGCGATCTCCCCAAAGGTGTCGGCAGTGATTTCCACGTCCTCGAAGGTAACGTCCTCCATCGGCCTCTGGGAATAGGCATTGATGTCAAAGGCACAGGATTGTTTCCAGGCCAAATGCTTTTCACTGTCCTCCGAGAGGGTGGCAACAACATCCTTTACTAGGATGTTGCGGACAAGAGGAATTCCCTTCTCCGGGTTCACCGGCTGAGAGAGGATGGTCCAGCGTTTGGGGATCTCTCCCTGATAGTCATCCGGTACCGCACAGTAGCTATAAGCCGGGAACCAGTCCAGCTGAAAGGTGATGGGCCGGGAGACATTGGTCATACGCAGATGGGAGACCTGAATATTCTCAATAACGCCACCGCGAGTACGGGCAGACTTCATGCGAAAACCACAGGCAGTCCCATCAAAGGTGATATTCTCCAGTCGGATGTTGCGGATACCGCCGGAGGTTTCACTGCCCAGCGTCAAGCCTTCCCCAGCCAGGAATTTGCAGTCCCGCACCAACACGTTTTCGCAGACCCGGTTAACCCGCAGACCATCGGCATCCCGCCCGGCTTTGATACACACGCTGTCGTCGTTGCAGGAGATGGTGCAGCGCTCCACCAGGACATCACGGCAGGAATCGATATCCACCCCGTCCGTGCTGGGACCGTTGTTGTCCCACATGGTAAGACCGGTGACATGTACCTGGTTACAGTAGCACAGGTGTACGTTCCAAAATCCAGAACGCACACTGTTAAAGCCGCTGAGCAGAATATTTTCGCAGTTCATGACCAGGACGTTGCGGGGACGGGTGCAGTCATAGTCCACCGCCCAGCGAAGCCCGCGGTCGATATACTCTTTCATCATACCGCCTTTGCGGTCCTCACCCCAAAATTTGTTCCACCAAAAGGGACCCTGTCCGTCGATGGTGCCGCTGCCGGTCAGCGCTACATCGCGCTGACCGATGATATTGACCACACCGGCAGGCCACTCCAGCTCTACCCCGGCTACCCGGGATGGGATGACAGGATACTGCGCTTCGTCGGTGGAGCCCAACAGACGTGCTCCTTCCTCCAGATGGAACTCGATTCCAGATTTTAAAAACAGGGATCCGACATGATAGGTTCCGGCAGGTACAATCACCTTGCCGCCACAATGGGCGGCATCGTCAATCGCCGCCTGAATCTGTTCTGTGGCCGGTGTCACCCCGTCGTTCGGTGCGCCATAACAGGCAACGGAAAATCTCTTTCTTGGCTGTTGCATCTCCATATACACGCTCCATGGATTGTAAACCCATTTACAATATCAACATTTTCTCCTGAAAATAGAAGGACCAGAGGCAAACCAAACGCCTCTGATCCTTCCTACAATCTCGATATACGCCCCGGCAACCCGAAATCTCCGCTGTCAAACTTTTTGACCCACACGGTATGGAAACCGAAAAGCGAGCGAAGCCGATTGCGCCGGGATAACGGACAAGGCGTCAAAGAAAGTTACAGCACCACGCTGGCGCAAGCCTTTCCTCCGGTGGGACAGCTCACCGCAACCTCCACCTTCTGGCCAGCCTTGCCGTGAATCAGCCAGGTAACCTTCTGCTGTACCGGTTCATGGGCTCCGGTGTTGGGAACGCCCCACATATATCTGGCGGAGATTCCGCTGAATCCCTGCAGATGGGAGAGGGTCTGTTCCGCTTTGCCGTCGGCCATCTCAATTCCCTGGGCACAGGAGAGAACCGCCTTGGGTTTGACGTCCACCTTCAGCTTGATGGCCTCCCGCGTCAGATAGGTGGGCAGATATCCGGTATTGCCCACAACGGCGCTGACCCGATAGATGTCGCCGCCCAAAGACTCTGCCGACACCTGATCGATATGAAGGCTGGGCAGGCAGCGCACATGGCGCAGCATAAAGGCGGTGTGCTTTTCAACCTCCTCAATGAGGAACTTGGGCGGACAGTTCTGGAAGGTGAATTTATAGTTATAGCCTCCGATTTCCACCTCGCCCAGCTGAGGATGCTGGAAGGTGTGCCAGGGCACAAACACATCGGGTCCTACATTTTTTTCCAGCCACATCAGCTGCTTGTAGGCTTCCTCCTCCTGCTGTTCCGGAGACTTGGAGTTGGTCAGCGGCCAGGCATGAGGAATACCGGAACGGGGAGCGATATCCCAGCATTCTACCGTATAGGCGGGAATACCCCGATCATAGTGGCAGTAATCGTCAAAGGCGCCGGAGCTTGCCACCGTTCCCTTGGGAATAAACATATCGAATACATTGACGGTATCAAAACCGGTGATGGCCGTAGCGATCTTACCGATCTCCTGATACCGCTTGATATCCTCCTTAAATGCCTCAGCGGAAGGCACCGTTCCCGGAGGATACAGGAACATACCGCCATGGGTATGGTAGGTCAGAACGCTGGCAATGTTTTTATGGGAGATGACAAAATCGGCCAGGGTTTTGTTCTCAATGTTGGACAGCGGATAGGGACCGGCGCCGCTCTGGATGGATTCATGGCTCCAACAGGCGGGATAGTTCCGGTTCATATCATAGCCGAACTTTTCAGGGGCGGGCTGGATATCCAAACCGTTAAAGTCCTCAATGTAACCCTCGGCATAGACGTTATAGAAATCTCCTTCGCTGTCGTCGGGGGTACGCAGCGTCATCAGGCGCGGATCCTTATCGGACACCTTCCATGCTCCGTAGGGCGTCTTAATACGCATCATACGGATGACTCCGTCGCCGTCCATATCCTTCTGCTGCAAACCGGGCTGCAATGTTTCAAAAGGATACATCCGATCCACCGAGCGCAAACGGGTGGGGGTGGTGAGATAGCATTCCGCACCGTCCGGGGACATACGGGGAATGAGATAGAATGTATACTTTTTCAGCAGCGCGGCAATTTCCGGATCCTGGGAATTGGTCAGCAGGTAATCTGCAAAATGCATCACTGCCATGGATCCGGTAACCTCTCCGGCATGATGGTTGCCATCGGCATAGTAAGCGGGCTTATCCTCGCTGGGTCCGGTGGCGGAATCGGTGATGGTGAGCAGCCAAATTTCCCGATCTTTCAGGGTTTTGGCCAGCGGGGTAAGGGTCGCCAGGTTGGGATACTGCTGCGCCAGCTGCTTTAAGCAACCAGTGAGCTCATCGAAAGCGTAATAGTGGTCATAGGCAAAGGTTGTTTTTTGACTCAAGGTAGATTCCCTCCTTGTATGTATAAATATTCCCTGCCATCCATTTTACAGGACAGCAGGGAATATGTCAATCATAAAACCTTACTTAAAAATTCAACGGTTCTGGGATTGCGGGGATGCTGGAAGATCTCCTCGGGGGTACCGGACTCGGCAATCACCCCTGCATCCATAAACAGCACCCGGTCGCTGACCTCGCGGGCAAAACCCATCTCATGGGTTACGATCACCGTGGTCATACCGGAATCGGCCAGCCGCTTGATTACATCCAGAACATCCTTCACCATCTCAGGATCCAGCGCGCTGGTAGGTTCGTCAAACAAAATGACCTTAGGTTCCATGGCCAGCGCCCGCACAATGGCAAGACGCTGCTTCTGGCCGCCGGAAAGACGGCGAGGATATTCTTTTGCTTTATCCTCCAGTCCCACCTGGCGTAAAAGCTCCATGGCCTTCTGTTCTGCCTGGGCTTTGGGAATCTTCTTTTCCAAAATTGGAGCAATGGTAATATTATCCAGCACTGTCAAATGGGGGAAAACATTAAAATGCTGGAACACCATCCCCATCTTTTGACGATGCTTATCCACGTCAATTTTTTTGGCAGTAATCTCCACCCCTTCAAAAAATACCTTTCCGGAGGTAGGAGTCTCCAAAAGATTCAAACAGCGCAGGAAAGTGCTTTTCCCGGAACCGGAAGGACCGATGATGGAGACCACTTCCCCTTCTCGAATCTCCTCGGTAATCCCTCGCAGCACGTGGAGGTTATCGTTATTAAAGTTTTTCTTAAGGTTTTCCACCCGAATGAGTACTTTAGCGGTATCAGTCACTTTCCCTCATCCTCCTTTCCAGCACCTTGATGCCCTGGGAAAGTCCCCAGTTGAGAACCAGATAAATCACACCGGAAATCAGCAGGGGCGGGATTACCAGGAAGGTAGCAGACTGCACCGTTTTGAAAGCGGTGGTAAGCTCTCCCACAAAGAAGATAGATGCCAGTGAAGTTTGCTTAATCATTACAATAAATTCATTACACAGCGCTGGAAGGATATTGCGGATCGCCTGGGGAAACACAATGCGCTGCATCGTATGAAAATTACTCATGCCAAGGCTCTTGGCGGCCTCGGTCTGCCCTTTATCTACCGCCTGGATACCAGCACGGATCACCTCGGCAATATAGGCGCTGGCATTGACAATCAGCGCCACCACAATCCACTGGGTATTGCTCAGCTCCAACATCGGCAGCAGTTTGGGAACACCCAGCCAAAAAAAGTAAATTTGCAAAAGCGCCGGGGTACCTCGGATAATTTCAATATAGATATCCACAATCCAGGTGAGAATCTTCACATTGGTCAGCTTGAGCAGGGCAATCAGCGTTCCCAGTACGGTACCCAATATCACCGTCACCAGGGAAATCCAAACTGTTCCCCAAAGGCCATTGAGAAATACATCGCTGTATTTGGCCCATATTTTCACCACATCCTGTATGAGTTCCAGCACGGTTATCCTCCCAATCTCAGACAATCTTCCACCCCGTCCTTGTGGACGGGGTGGAAAGGTTATGATAGTATTTATTCAATTCCAAGACCAGCGGCATACTCCTGATATTCCTTATACCACTGCTCATATTCTCCGGATTCCAACAGATCGGCAATCACCTTGTTGACCACTTCCAACAGCTCCGGCTCATCTTTGGGAACGCCCACGCGGGTACCGTCGAATTCGGGATCGGTCTCAAACTGAATGACGCCCGCCAGCGTTGTCAGCCCCGGATTGGCTTCGCAATAGAGCTTGGCGTTGGCGACAGCACAGACAGCTGCATCTGCCTTCTTTTCCGAAACCATCAGATAACCGTCGGTGGTGGCGGAAACCCGGGGAAATTCTTTGAATTTCTGGTAATCCATCTGGGTGGTAGCGTACATCTCCTGCAGCGAGCCGCTCTGGCATACAACGATCTTTCCGTCAAAATCAGAGAAAGATTTGTACTGATCCGCATCCTCCTCCCGTACCAGCAAGCTGTAGCCCTCGCTGTTGGGGTTAAAATAGTATCCTTCGCTCAGCGCCATTGCTTCCGCCCGCTCCGGGGTATAGGCCAAAGCAGAGATGGCCAGATCGTATTTGCCCTCGGTCACGCTGGAAAGAACAGCGGAAAACTCCAGCGGGATAATCCGCAGCTCCACACCGATTTCCTCGGCAATCCGTTTGGCAAGCTCTATATCGCTGCCCACAATCTGCTTCTCGGCAGGCTTAGAGGCATCGATGAATTCATTGGGCGCAAAATATGGTTCCGTCGCCACTTCCAGATATCCCCGCTCCTTGATGGCTTCCAGCCGGTTGGCGGCTGTGGAGGAGGAAGAACTGGCGGAAGAACAGCCCGACATAGCAGCTAGGGTCAAAACAGCACCCATCATGACGGCGATAAAGCGACTCAAACGTTTCATAATATGTAATCTCCTTTTCCTGTCATCATTGTCGTTGGCAAACATCTCATCGATCCCCAAAATCAGCAATGGTGATGGTGGCAATGGTGACGCAGGAAAGGATAAAAACCATTTACAGGGCGGTTAGGGTTGATGCATTTCACGGAAACCACTCCTTTGTGTCGTAGTACAATCCTTTTTGTTGATGGACTGTAGTAGCGTTTTACTACGCTAAACTATCTAAGAGTATACCATATATTTTCAAAATGTCAACGCCTTTTCGACTGGAAATTTGGCACAATGTTTTGAGAAAATCCAAGCCAAAAACCATGAATAACTGCTGATTTTCCCGTTTTGGCCTTCCCAGGTCTCGTTTTCGCCCCCAAAAGTTTTCGGCAACCATAGTCAAAACCACCGGCTTAGCCGGTGGCTTGAAGAAGCCCTGAAAGGGCTTTGTACAAGCAAAGCCCCTCAAGGGACCTCGAAAAATTCCGTCATCTGCATTGATTGCCCCGCAACTCATAAACGAGCAAAGTACCTGAAACTTGCCCCTTTTGATCGAAACCCATTCTTTTTTCATCTTGCTTTGCTCGCAGGACAAATGCTAAAGCAAAATGATTCACACCAGCATAGCTGTTGGTTGTCTTACACTCAAGTAAACTAAAACAAAAGGGCCCGTTGCAAAATTGA
>DBQB01000068.1 GCA_002305685.1 Ruminococcaceae bacterium UBA1405 | reverse complement strand
TGGGTAGCCTCCTACTCGATTGTATCAAATTTTCTGATCCGGTAGGGGGAGAAGCAGATTACTTTGGTTTTCCAGCTTTTCCTGAAGGATTGCGACCGTTTCTGCCGTGGTGCGGTCGTCGGTAGAGATCACATATCTTTCAAAGCAGCCCAGATTGGAGAATTGTTTCCACATGGTCTCCACCAATTTTCGATTGGTCGCTTCATCCAGTTTATCTCGGCCGAGGGCGCGCTGCAAGGTTGTTTCTTTGGAGGCACGCAAAACCAGATAGTGTACGGTGTAGCGCTGCTCAGCGGCCTCTATCCACGGCTCCAAAAACCACGGGCCGACCACACCGTCCACAAGGACATCGTATCCATCCCGGGCAAAACGCTTGGCGGCCTCCAAAAAAGCTTCGATCACGGTGCGATTTTGCTTATCTGCCTCAGGCAGATAAGGGGGGATAGCCCCCTTGGAAAGGCTGCGATACAGGTCATCGGTGTGCAGGTGTATCGACCGGGGCAAACTGGAATGTTTGGCCATCAGGGCACAGACTGTGGATTTTCCGGTTGCCGGCGCGCCGGTGACGATAACAATTCTTCCTTCCATGGGATTTCACAACCTTTCTGCCCACAAAAAGAAATTATTTGGCTCTGGCGCGCTGTACCAGCTTTACCAGTTCCACAATGGGGATGATCAGCACTGCAAGGCCCATGGCAACCAGATATTCGGTCAGTGAAATCACCTCAAAGCCAAAGGCGGAGGAGAGGAAGGGAATATAGATTACAGCGGTGGTGCAGATCAGAGAGACACCCATCGCACCCCAGAGATATTTGTTTTGATGGGGCATACGGAAAATAGAGTTGCGGCGGGAGCGCATATTGAAGGAGTGGAAAATTTCGGTCATCGAGAGGGTGAGGAAAGCCATGGTCATGCCGTCGGGGCTGTTGACCATTTCCCAGCGGCCGGATTCTATGAAATGGCCGATGAAATAGGCGGCCAGGGTGATGATGGTTACCACAATTCCCTGGAACGCTACATCCACACCCATTCCGCCGGCAAAGATACCGTCCTTAGGATTGCGGGGAGCGCGGCGCATGATATCCTTTTCTCCCTGTTCCATTCCCAGCGCCAGAGCAGGGAAACAGTCGGTGATCAGATTGATCCACAGCAGGTGAACCGGTTTGAGGATGGTAAAGCCCATCAGTGTGGCAAAGAAGATTGCCAGCACCTCCGACAGGTTGGAGGCCAGCAGGAACTGGATGGATTTGCGGATATTATCATAGATGCGCCGGCCTTCTCCCACGGCGGAGACGATGGTGGCAAAGTTATCATCCGCCAATACCATATCCGCTACGTTTTTGGTGACGTCGGTGCCGGTGATACCCATGCCTACGCCGATGTCGGCGCTTTTGATGGAGGGGGCGTCGTTGACGCCGTCTCCGGTCATGGCAGTGATTTTGCCCTTTTTCCGCCAGGCATTGACAATACGTACCTTGTGTTCCGGCTGTACGCGGGCATAGACAGAATACTGTTCAATCTGCTGTTCCAGCTGTTCATCGCTGAGCTCGTTGAGCTGAGAACCGGTGATGGCCTGATCGGGGCTGGTGATGATGCCCAGCTCCATGGCGATGGCGGCAGCGGTATCCTTGTGGTCGCCGGTGATCATGATGGGACGGATTCCCGCCTCACGGCACTCTTTGATGGCATCCTTTACTTCCGGGCGCACCGGGTCGATCATGCCGGTAAGACCGATATAGCACAGATCCTGTTCCAAAAATGCGGCTTCGTTGCTCTGGGGAGGGCTATCCCATAGGCGCTGGGCAGCGCAGAGTACCCGCAGTGCCCGATCTGCCATCGCTTTGTTTTCTGCCATGATCTTTTCCCGCAGCGCATCGGTCATGGGGACAACCTCGCCGTGGACCCAGGCGGTGCGGCAGTAGCTGAGCACCACATCCGGGGCGCCTTTGGTAAACTGGATGATCTTTCCGTCCGCGGTGCGATGTACGGTGGACATCATCTTGCGGCCCGAGTCAAAAGGCGCCTCGCCGATGCGGGGATATTCTTCCTTGAGTTTGTTTTTGGGCAGGTTGAGGGTATAGGCATAGTTGACCAGGGCGCACTCGGTGGGTTCTCCCACCGCTGTCATGTTCTCGTCTAGTTGGGCATCGCTGCAAAGAGCCATTGCGGTGGCCAGCAGCGGTTCGTCGTCGCCGCTGTGCTCCACAACCGTCATCTTGTTTTGGGTCAGGGTTCCGGTTTTATCGGAACAGATGACCTGGGCGCAGCCCAAAGTTTCCACAGCGGTCAGGCGGCGGATCACCGCGTTTCGTTTGGACATATTGGTAACACCGATGGAGAGCACGATGGTAACCACAGCCGCCAACCCTTCCGGGATGGCCGCTACCGCCAGGCTCACCGCGACCATAAAGGTATCCAGCATCCCCTCGGCGGTGACGTTGGGGTAAGCCCGGAAGATATCGATGGCAAAGATGACTACGCAGATTGCCAGCACCAGAACGCTGAGAATTTTGCTCAGTTGGTTGAGCTTGAGCTGTAGTGGCGTTTCGTTGTCGGAGGCGTTGGAGAGCGCGTCGGCAATTTTACCCATCTCGGTCTGCATACCGGTGCTGGTTACCACCGCGCTTCCACGGCCGTATACCACGGTACTGCCCATATATACCATATTTTTACGATCCCCCAGCGGAATATCCTTTTCCTGTCCCAGCTGGAGCAGTCCACAGATTTTGCTCACTGGGACCGACTCTCCAGTTAGGGCGGATTCTTCGATTTTCATGCTGGCGCTTTCCAGGATACGGGCGTCGGCCGGGACGGCGTCGCCGGCTTCCAGAACAATCACGTCTCCGGGAACCAGATCCTCGCTGCGCATGGTGATCTGATGGCCGTCCCGCAGCACCTTGGAGGTGGAGGCGGCAATCTCCTGGAGTGCCGCGATGGCTTTCTCAGCTTTGCTTTCCTGCACAACCCCCAACACAGCGTTGATAAGCACCACTATCAGGATAATGATGACATCCGCAAAGGATTCGCCGGAATATGCTGCAGTAATGCCGGAAATGGCAGCGGCAGCAATGAGGATGATGATCATGGGATCTGCCAGCTCTTTCAAAAACCGCTGCAATAGGGTTACTTTTTTTCCCTCTGCCAGCTTGTTTTTCCCGAATTTTTCCAAGCGCTTTTGCGCTTCGGCTCCGCTTAGCCCTTGCGGAGTGACGCCTTGTTGTTCCAGTACCTGCTGGGCACTGGATAGATACTCTTTCATAAAACTCCCTGTCCTTTCAGCTATGGTTGGTAAGAGTCGACGGTTCGATACTGCCGCACGGGATCAACAACTTACCGGTACAGTAGCAGCATTTTCCTTTTTGGGGCGTAGCATACCTCCTAAAAAAGAAAAAGACTTATCCGCTCGTGCAGATAAGTCTCATCATTTCAAACGAAACCAAGAACCGTAGGTTCTAGGATTGTTGATTTCGCTGCGCTGAAGCGCCGATTACTCCCTTATGCAAATTCAAGGATATCATAAAAAAACCTGTTGCGTCAACACAAGGTTTGTGATCAAACTGTGAACAGTTTTTTGAAATCCCGAAGAGAGCCATAGGAGGGGATTACTTGAGGAATCCGCTCACAATCTGGTCCTCCGCTTCCTTTTCGGTGAGCCCCAGCGTCATCAGTTTGATCAGCTGTTCCCCGGCAATCTTGCCGATGGCAGCCTCATGAATCAGGCTGGCATCTACATGGTTGGCGGTCAGCTGTGGGCTGGCAAGTACCTGCGCGTGGTCCATAATGATGGCGTCGCACTCGGTATGTCCGGCACAGGGTGCGTTGCCGTTGATGCGGCTGATAAATTCCTGACGGCTTACATCCTTGGCGACGCTTCGGGAGATCACATTGGCCGAACAGCCTTCCCCGTTGAGATCCACATCAAAATCGGTGACGGCGTGCTGCTCGCCGGTGGTCATGATTTTTTCTCTGACGATCAGAGTGGCGCCGGCGGCAAGGTCGCCGGTGGTTTTGCGGAAGGTATCGTCAATGCCTGCAATCTGGGTGGTTTCCATCTCCATGTAAGCGCCTTCGTCCAGATGTACCACAGTGGTGGGGTTCATCAGCTGTTTGCCCCGGCCGTCTCCTTCTCCGTAATGCTTTTCCACATACCGCAGCTTGGCGTTTTTGCCCAGATAAAAGGTATGGATACCGTCGTGCTGAGCGTCACCACCGCCGCAGTTATGGATGCCGCAACCGGCGATGATGGTCACATCTGCATTCTCACCGATGTGAAAATCGTTGTATACCAGATCTTTAAGCCCTGCTTTGCTGAGGATGACCGGGATATGAACGCTTTCGTTTTGGGTTCCGGGTTTGATATAGATATCGATGCCGGGCTTGTCCGTTTTGGTGACGATATCGATGTTGGCGGTGGTGTTTCTTGCTTCCAACTGACCGTTGGAGCGCAGATTGTATGCGCCGATCGGCAGGGAATCCAGATCCGCTACCTCTTTGAGCAGATTTTGTTCGATGGTGTTCATGCACCCAGTACCCCCTCTACCTTTTCGGTCAATACGCTGCAAGCCGGACCGCCGGCATCGGCACTGCCCAACAGCGCCGGCAGGATTTCTTTGCGAGGACCGATCTTTTCAATGCTTCCGCCTTTGACCACCACAATGGTGTCGGCAATATTCAAAATCCGTTCCTGATGGCTGATAATCAGGATGCTGCCTTTGGTTTGCTCGTACATTTTTTCAAATACCCGGATTAAATTGTGGAAACTCCACAGATCGATACCGGCTTCCGGCTCGTCAAAGATGGAAAGCTTGGTTCCTCTTGCCAGCACCATGGCAATTTCGATCCGTTTTAACTCACCACCAGATAAACTGGCGTTGATCTCCCGGTCTACATAGTCTCTGGCACACAGGCCCACCTCACTGAGAAAAGCGCAGGCTTCGTTGACCGAAGTATTTTTCCCCGCTGCCAAACTCAGAAGATCCTTGACCTTTAGGCCTTTGAACCGTACTGGCTGTTGGAAAGCGTAGCTGATACCCAGCTTGGCCCGGTCGGTAATGCTCATATGGGTGATGTCCACCCCGTCAAGCAGGATCTGTCCACTGGTTGGCTGATAAATTCCGGCGATCACCTTGGCCAGAGTCGATTTTCCGCCTCCATTGGGGCCGGTTATGGCGACAAAGCGTTCCGTCACCGATAAATTGATCCCATGGAGAATTTCTTTATTGTCGTCGGTTTCAAACCCGACGTTACGAAGTTCCAGCATAAGTTCCTCCAAATCAAATCTATATGGCGATTGTTGACATTTTTCCCTGCTTTCATACTATACCACGCAAAGAAAAAAAGCACAAGCGGCAAACAAAAGGTATATTTACCTTCTAAACGGTGACGGATTCTTTTAATGCCATGCAATCTTTGCAGGGCTTTTGCGTATGATAAAGAGATGACAGTTGCTGTTGGCAAACAAAAGAGAGGAGCGCGTAAATGCAACGATATCATAAGTTTTTGTGGTGGATTGGTATGGTAGTCGGTATTTTTCTTCTTTTGGCCGGATGCAAAGAAAAAGTGGATCCACCGGCGCCTCTTCAAACTTTTACAGCGGAAATTGCTTTTCAGTGTGGAGAACTGACAGGTGCGGCACAGATGACAAGGTCCAACCCCTCTATGCTTACACTTTCTTTTGTTGCTCCGCAAACCCTGGAAGGTTTTGAGATGGAATGTAACCAAGGAATGGTTACCATATCTTTTCAACAGGTAAGCGTCTCAATGACAAACAGCTTACCGGATAGTGCGTTGATTACAGTACTCTCTCAGGCGTTTGATAAAGTGGAGGCATCCGAACAGGTACAGGTATCCTTTGACGGTGAAAACTGGACCTTTGACGATACACTTTCCAATACCGCAGGTGATTTTCGGCTAACTGTCACCCAAAGCGGGGAACCCGTAGCCTTTGCGGCAGAGCAAGCGGGAATTTCCGTTACCTTTTCGCAGGTACAACAAATTCTTTGACAGTCTGTAATTGGCATCCCATCGTCGATGAAAGAAAGGCTATCATAATCCTTTTGCAGTATTTTTGTGCCGAAAGGTTATGAACCATGTTTATCCTGCCGGGCTCCGGGCAAAATAGGATTGCAGCGGAAATCCACAAACTGGTTCCCCGCGGCAAATATCTTTCCAAAACGGAGCGTGATGGTTTTGATGGTAAAACGCGGAGAGATCTACTATGCAGATCTCAGTCCGGTGGTTGGATCGGAGCAAGGTGGTATCCGTCCAGTGTTGATTGTGCAAAACGATGTGGGCAACAAATTTAGCCCTACGGTGATTGCAGCGGCAATCACCAGCCAAAAAGATAAATCCCGTCTCCCCACCCATATTTCCCTGAGCGCGGAGCATTGCGGCCTTTCCCGGGATTCGGTGGTACTGCTGGAACAGATTCGCACCATCGATAAGCGCAGGCTGAAAGAACGGATGGGAAAACTGGATGTACAGTCCATGAACTATGTGGATCGCGCCCTTTCGGTCAGTTTTGGGTTGGCCGATCGGGAGGAAACCACCTCTGTTTCCGCAGGAACAATGGCCCACAGCCAGATTACATAACCTGGCTGCGGTGCTTTTCACCGATAAAAGCAGGGCCCTGGCAAATAGCCAGGGCCCTGCTATATCAAACGGTAGGGTGTCGGATGTCAACCCCAAAAGCGATACCGCCAAAGTTTATACCGTCATACGGAAACGAAGGCGCAGTTTATCCGCGATCATGGCGATGAATTCAGAATTGGTGGGCTTACCTCTGCTGTTATGGATGGTATAACCGAAGTAGGAGTTCAGTACCTCCACATCCCCACGATCCCATGCAACCTCGATGGCATGGCGTATGGCCCGCTCCACACGGGAAGAGGTGGTGTTAAACCGTTTGGCAACGGTGGGATACAGTTGTTTCGTCACCGAATTGATGATTTCGCTGTCCTTCACGGCCAACATGATGGATTCCCGGAGATAATGGTATCCCTTGATATGGGCAGGAACGCCGATTTTATGGATGATTTCGGTAATCTGCAACTCCAGTTCGGTATCGCTGAACATTCCATAGCCGTTGGCGCTGCCGTGATTATCGTTGGATAGTCCGGCGAGCTGTGCCACCCGCTCCCCCATAATATTCAGATCAAAGGGCTTGAGAAAATAGTAAGCGGCGCCGGCATTGAGGATATCCTGGCGGAAAGTAGGGCTTTCGTATGCGGTGATGATCATGAACAGCGGCAGCTTTTGCAGTCCCAGCTGCTCAGACTGTTTCATCACACCGATAGCGTCCAAATGGCTCATAAAGTGATCCATCAGCACCACTGCCGGCTGATATTTTACGATGCTCTCCAATACCAACGTCCCGTTTTTAGGAACGACGACCGTTTCGAACCCGTATTTTTGCAGTACGGTGCTCAGCTGGGAGGTAAACCCCTTGTCATCGTCTGAGATCAACACTTTCATTTGATTGTTCATCGCCTGTTCACTCCATCCGATATGTTTGATTTCTCATTTTGCAACGGTTGGAAGACTGAGCAAATCAGTTCCGTCCGTTTCTTTGCATCACAAAATGCGATTGACATAAAAAAGCGACTCAAAAACCTTTAGGCTTCCGATTGACAACTTTAGATTACCATATTTTGGAAATTATTGCAATAGGAATTTACAATTTTTTCCAAATACTGGAAATCCAGATGGTTTTCTCCGGTTAAATCAGATTTACGGCCGGTTTTTGCCGGCTTGTTGTAAGTTTTTGCCGGGCAATGGCAGGGTTTGGAGGTGTGCGGGAAGCGGGAAAAAGAAAAAGCGCCCAGAAACCTTCTGAGCGCCAGAAAACAAATGCTGTTAAACCTGAGGTTCCTTGGGAGATTCGTTTTTGGTAATATCAGCAGTGGCTTCGCCGTGAGCTTCTTCCGGCAGCAGTTTGCCCATCACTACAAAACGATATGCCTCCGCAGCGTGAACATCGGTGGTGAAGGAATAGGTACAGGTAGAGAGGGTCAGGAATTTATCCCCTTCCTCCAGCTCTACGTCGTTATAGATCCACTCGGACCGTTCTACTGCATCCTTTGCAACGGTCAAAGCGTCCTCGGAGCTAAGGTTGCTGGAATAATATTTGGGTGTGGTCTCCGCCTCGGTCCAGAATACCGCAAATACCTGATAGATCAGATTGTCCTGCTCAGTGGAGAGATAGATGTAGGGATGTTCGGTTGCGAATTTCTCGTCCAGATATTTATACAACTGCCCGAATTTAGGACCGTCGGGGGTGTCGGTAAGGGTGACAGAGTAGTAAGGAACGCTTGGATCAGTACGACCGATGTTGTGGCCGAAGATCACCACGTTAGGGGAAAGCTCTTCCCGGGAGCTGAGGTTGGCGTTGGGGTGGAAGTACAGCGCACCAGTACCGCCATTGCCCGTGCTCTCTTTTTTCCAGTCCAGACGGTTGCTGGTGGTATCGTAGGTGGCGTAAAAGGTTTTGGCATCGCTGTAGTTTTCTGCACATACTACAGGCTCATCCACCTCGGTGTCAGGTATGTAAAGGTAACCGCCCACATCGTCGTTGATACCCACGGCCTCAGCCACCTTGCTGAGGTTATCCTGTACCGGTATCTCGGGAAGGTCAGGAGCCTCGGAGGAAGACGAGGATTTGGACGAGGATTTAGAGGAGCTTACGGAAGAGCTGGTGGAAGAACTTCCAGAGCTGGAAGACTCCACTTCACGAGAACAGCCGGCAACCGTAACAATCATTGCAGCAGCTGCCAAAATGGAGATCGTTTTTTTCAAAAGACCGGTTTTCATTGGCGAATAACTCCTTTTGCTTTAAATATCAATCTTACAACCGCCGAAGCGGATGCTACACCGTTTGCATAGAGGGAAAAGCCATGCATTCTAACTATAACATTTCCCTTTTCACAATGCAAGATCTGCAACAAAATAATTATCAAGTTGCATTTTTATACCTGCGGTTGTTTGGGGGAGGGATTTTTGGTAATGTTGGCGATAGGTCTGAGGCGAGCGTTTTCGTCCAACAGTTTTCCGGTTACCACAAAACGATAGGATTCGGCGGCGTGTAGGTCGGTGGTAAAGGAATAGGTACAGGTGGAAAGGGTCAAAAACTTATCGCCCGGTTCCACCTCCACATCCTCATAGATCCATTGGGAGCGTTCCTGGGCGCTTTTTGCTACCAAGAGAGCGTCGGCGGAACTTAAACTGCTGGACCAGTAGGGCGGTTCGGGATCTGCCTCGGTCCAATAAACGCCGAAAATCTGGAAGATAAAGTTTTCGGTCTCGGTGGAAAAGAACATATAGGGATGGTTTTTTGCAAATTCTTCATCGAGGAACTTATAGAGCTGGGCAAACATGGCGCCATCGGGCAGATCCTGGGGGGTGATGGAACTGGTATAGGTTTGTCCGTAAGGCATACCGGTGTTGTGGCCGAAGATGACGGTGTTGGGGGTTAGGGCGCTGCGGGAGCTGATGTCTGCCTTATTGTGCAGGTAGGCAACGCCGGGGCCGCCCAGACCGGTACCTTCTTTTTTCCAGTTTAGACGGTTGGATGTTCGGTCATAAATATTTTGCAGCGCGCTCATGCTGCCATACTGGGAGGAGGTGAGGATAGGCTCATCGATGAGGGTATCCGGAATGTACAGATAGGCGCCCACATCGGTATTGATGGCTCTGGCCTCCTGCACCTTGACGGTCAAATCATAAGTTTCTACCTGTACCGGTTTTTCTCCGGGTACGATGATTCCGATTGGATCCAGAGGATTGACAAAGAGATATTCGGGGCGAGAGGACTGGTCAGAGGAAGAGGAAGACGAGACGTCGCTTTGGGAGGACTGGGCGTCAGAAGAGCTACCGGAAGAAACGGCAGAACGCTGACAACCGGAGGCTGCGAATAACATCGCAATAGCGATTACAACAGCCAAACGCTTCATCGCGCGAAATTTTAACATATTTTTATTCTGCTCCTTTTCATATGGGCTATCAATCGTGATGGATTTGTTGAAAGCGGTATCGAAAAGACATAGCAAATCGGTATCGCAAAAGAAATATTGATTCTAATATACCGGATGGCACAGATTTCGTCAATCCGCCAAACAGATTCCAGAAAAATTTTCTTTTCATTTTTTTAAGCATCGGTCATATTTTTTACATTTATAAGTGTCTTTTTCTCTGTATTTTATTGCATTTCATCCATAAAATTTTAAGATTATTTTTCGGATTTGTGCTTGGCTCTACAAAATGAAAGCGCTTTATGATATAATAAAAACCGTTTTTGAAACCCGGTGGAAGAGGCGGTGGGGCGACTTCCTTTGGGAAAAATTATCGACAAAACAGGGTGATAGCGTTGGAAAATTTTTTGTTTAGTCTGAATGCCTCCATGCCGGTATTTTTGGTGATTGTGCTGGGTTGGATGCTGATGCAGATGAAACTCTTTAACAAAGAATTTTTGGCAGTTGCGGATAAATATGTATTTAAGGTTGCACTGCCTGTGCTGCTGTTTCGAGATATCTCTACGACGAATCTGCGGGAAGGGTTGGACTGGTCATTTGTCTTTTTCTGCATGGGCGCCACAACGGTGATGTTTTTAGGCGTCTGGCTTTTTGCCTCCCTTCTGATGAAGGACAAGTCTCTGGTGGGGGCGTTTACCCAGGCTTCGGTGCGGGGGAGCGCGGCGATTTTAGGCATTGCCTTTGTGGAAAATATCTACGGGGATTCCGGGATGGCTCCTCTGATGATTGTTTCTGCCGTGCCGCTTTTTAACATTTATTCGGTCATTATACTCACCTGCTGTTCCCAGAGCGGGACCGGTATGAGCAGGGCGCAGACCATCCGAAAAGCCTGTATCAATGTTCTGAAAAACCCCATCATCATCGGCATTGTTTTGGGAATCCCGTTTTCGGTTTTTGGCATCACCCTTCCTACCATCCTCTCCAAAACGGTTTCCAACATAGCCGCAACGGCGACCCCGATCGCACTGTTGGTGGTGGGAGCAAACTTTGAGGGGAGAAAAGCGATCTCCAAGATCAAACCTACCATCATCGCCACGCTGCTCAAACTGATGATTGTTCCCGCTGTGTTTTTCCCTCTGGCGGTAATGATGGGATTCCGGGAAAGCCAGCTGGTGGCGATTTTGGTGATGCTGGGCTCCCCCACCACGGTGACCTGTTATATTATGGCCAAAAATATGGGCAACGATGCTGAGCTTTCCTCCAGCATTGTGGTGATGTCCACCCTGCTCTCCTCCGTGACGCTGACCTTTTGGATTTTTCTGCTGCGTACCCTATCTTTGATCTGAATGGGGAAAAAGCCAACGAAAAGAAACGAACCCGCCGTTACGGCATTTTTTGAGAAAGAAGGTTGAAAATAATGGGAAAGATACCAAACAGGGACGAGGCATGGGAGCTGCTGTGCCAGTACAATCAGGATGCGTTTCACCGCAAACACGCCAAAACGGTGGGCGGTGTGCTGCGCTGGTATGCCCAGCAGCTGGGCTATGCAGATGAGGCGGAATTTTGGGAGGTGGTAGGGATCCTCCATGATCTGGATTTTGAACAGTATCCACAGCAGCACTGTATCAAAGAGCGGGAAATTTTGACCCAGCTTGGGGTGGATGAACGGATTATCCATGCAGTGGTCAGCCATGCCTATCAGCTTCACGAGGGGTTGGACACCGCCCCGGAACATACGATGGAGAAGGTGCTTTTCGCCACCGATGAGTTAACCGGTCTGATCGGCGCTGCGGCGCTGATGCGCCCGTCCAAAAGTGTGGCGGATATGGAGCTCAAATCCGTAAAGAAAAAGTTTAAGGATAAGAAGTTTGCCGCCGGCTGTTCCAGAGAAGTGATCGAGCAGGGAGCACAGATGCTGGGATGGGAACTGGATGATCTGATCTCCCAAACCATTTTGGCAATGCGCAGCTGTGAAGCGGAGGTAAACGCTCTGTGAGGATGGGGGCTTTTCTATGACAGAGGATCGTGCCATTGAATTATCCGACGTAACCGGAATTGGCGCCCATTTTCAGATGCAGTTTCAGGCGCTGATGGATTCCATTGCGCAGAATGCAGGGAAACTGCTATGGAACCTGCTGGTGGTGGCGGTCATCCTGCTGCTGGCAAGGCTTGCGCTGGCAGTGATATCCAAAATTACCGGCAACATTATCTCCAGGCAGAGAAAGCTGCGGCTGATTCACGACGATTCCCAGCTGCGGCGGGTGGATACCCTGATGACCCTGCTGCGCAGTACGGCCCGCTATTTTATTTATTTTGTCGCCATTCTGCTGATTCTCAGCCAGTTTGAGATGGGGGAGACGGTAAAAAATCTCCTGGTTACGGCGGGAATCGGAAGTCTGGCCATTGGCTTTGGCGCACAGAGTTTGGTCAAGGATGTGGTCACCGGCCTTTTTCTGATGTTTGAAAATCAGTTCTCGGTGGGGGATTATATCCGCATCGGGGATGTGGAGGGGACGGTGTCGGCAACCGCTCTGCGGGCGACCTATCTGACCAACGAAAAAGGACAACAGATCATCCTGCCCAACGGTTCCATCACCCGCGTCATCAATTTTAGCCGTTTGGGCTATTCCACCGCGGAGGTGGTGGTGACGGTTTCCGTCTCTGCCGGCATTCGTCAAACGATGGAGCTGTTGCAGCAGGCGTTGGAAGAGTATGTCAAAGAGCATCCGGAAAATCTTCTGCCCCAGGGGGAGCATAAAATTTTGGGAATCACCGAAAGTACCAACACTTTTGTCAAGATTGCGCTGCACTGTCAAACAATGCCGCTGAAACATTGGGAGACAGAGCGGGCGTTGCGTCTGAAAATCAAGGAGAAGATGGAGAAGGCAGGGATTGTATAATCGTTTTCCATCGATGCAGTTCAGAACACTTTTCAATTCTCACCCGAACGCTCTAAAAATCCCCTAAGATACGCCATACCTGTTAGAAAAACAAGGCTGTGCCCTTCGTCCTTTGGACGAAGGGCACAGTCTTGTTTTATCAGTCAATCTGTATCTTCAGGCATACCGGGTAGGGGGTATCAATCTGACCTTTGATCTGGATTTTTAGGGATTCGTTGTCCCGCTGGAAGGTAACAGCCGCGTCCGGATAACCCAAAACCGAGATAGCGGTGATATCATAATCACCGCTTCTGGCGGCGACGCCCACCAGCCTGCACTGTTTGATCTCGATGGCGCCGTCTTGGGGATACTGCATCACGAAGGCGTAAAGGATCCCATTTTTGTAGGTGAAACGGATGTCCTCCTGGGTGAAGGCCTGACGGTGAACGTCGGTGAAAGCGCCGCTGGCGATTTGGGTAGGGCCCTCACCAAAGATTTTCCAGTGGGTGGTGCCATAGATCGCTTCGCCGTTGCACTTGAGCCATTTTCCGATCTCCAGCAAAATCTCCTGTTCCTGTTGGGTGATGGTGCCGTCGGCTTTGGGACCGACGTTGAGCAGTAGGCAGCCGTTTTTGCTGACAATGTCCACCAGATTGCAGGCCAGATCTACAGGGGATTTGAAATCGTTGTTGTCGGTATAACCCCAGGAATTTTTGGCGATAGCGGTGTCGGTTTGCCAGAGCGAGGGACGGATGTCGGTCAGCTGGCCTCGTTCCACATCGAACACTCCTGCGCCGTAGGCGAAGGCGTCATATTTATAGTTGATGGCAACCTCCTCGCCCCACTGCAGGGCGCGGTTGTAATAGTAGGCGGCAAATTTTTTCAGGTAAGGCTTAAAGCCAAGATTCTGTATCCACCAGTCAAACCAGACAATTTTGGGCCGATAGTTGTCCACCAGCTCGCAGACCCGCGCCAACCAGTCTTCACAATGTTCTTTGAAGGGCCTTTGACTGTAGATATCGTGGGTGACTTCGGTGGCGTGTAAGTGGTAAACTATAACC
>DBQB01000059.1 GCA_002305685.1 Ruminococcaceae bacterium UBA1405 | reverse complement strand
CCAAGTTATTGCCCATGCCGGGCGCACAAAATCAAGCGGGAAGCTTTTGGACTTCCCGCTTGACAAAAAACTTTAGGACTTTTTCCGGCAGCGCCGATTACATCCGGCACAACTGCCACTACATCCACTGCAGCCGCCGCCATGACGAAGCAGATACAACATTGCCAAAAAGACACAGACTGCTACAACCACCAATACCGCCCAATCCTTCAGCGACAAACTGCCCAGCAGCTGCATCAGTGACATCTCCTCCACCTCCCGGGATAAATATCAACTGCCATAGTCATCGTCAATGTCGTTATCCTCCCGGAATTCACCCACATGCACCGTTTTGATCCCCTCCTGGTCAGCACCGCAGATAGGACAACCAAAAAGGCCGCTGCGGGTTGCTTTGAGTGCAAAATAGGTATCACAAGCAATACAATAAAAGACGCCGAAATCCCGCCAATCCAGTTTCTTGGCTTCATCCTCAGAAATATACATTCTATTTCACCAAATGCGTCTCGAGAATCTGGGCGATTTCCTCCTCCATTTCCGGAGAAAGAGGGGCAAAAGGACGGCGCGGCGCGCCTACATCATTGCCCTGCATCCGCAGAATCGACTTGATGGACGGAATAAGCCCAGCAGCACAGATCGCTTCCATAATGATATTGGCGTCGTACTGCAATTTCAGGGCCAGCGCCCGATCCTGTTTTTTGCAGGCATCCCAAATTTTCAGATAATGGGGCAGCATAAAGTTAAAGGTACTTCCGATGGCGCCGTCACAACCCATGGCTTCCGCTCCAGAGAGGATCTCATCAAAACCGCAATACAGCAGCAGTTGAGGATTGCGATTGCGGAAACGCTCCAACTGATAGAGATCTCGATTGGTATGTTTAACCCCGGCGATCACCCCGCTCTGGAGCAGTTCTACAATCGCCTTATTGGAAAGATCGAATTCCACGCCGGTATTTCCGGGGAAATTATAAATCACGATAGGCAGCTCCACCGCCTCGTAGATATCCCGATAATATCCGGCAATGGCATCCATAGAATGCTTGTAATAAAACGGAGCTGTAGCGCTGATCAAATCAAAGCCCAGGGACTTGGCAGTTTTTGCATAGGCAATGGCCTCATCGGTCCCAATTGCGCCAACATGAGCAATCAAATGTGTTTTTCCCTTCATCTGCGCCGCTACTGCGAAGGTCTTTTCCCGTTCCTCGTGGGTCAGCAAAAAACATTCGGCAGAACTGCCGCCGATAAAGAATCCCGCAGCGCCCTCCGAAAGTCCCCGCTCCATCAGTTTCAGCATCGCCGTTTCATCAATCCGATTTTCTGCATCAAAAGGGGTTACCGTTGCTGGAAAAATACCACACATCTCTGCGCGTTCAATATCGGTTCCCTGGATTTTCATTTTGTCTCCTCCTATTTGTCGCATTGGTTTCTCGCCATTTTAGTATTCAATACCCTCTCTGGCCAAAATGCCCTTTTCGTACGGGTGACGCCGTGCCTGAATTTCGCTGTGGTAGTCGCAGCATTCTATCAGCTCCAAAGGCGGATTGCGCCCTGTCATCACCACCTCCAGATGATCAGGCCGCTGCTGTAAAAAAGAAACTACCCAGTCCAGCGGAACAAATCCGCCGCCAATGGCCGCCATCAGCTCATCCAGCACCAGCACCGAGGCTTTCTGCTCAACCGCAAGCGCCGTCGCTTTCTTCCATTTTTCCTGTTGCTCCGTTCGGGTCTGCTCCAGCTGTTGCGAGGTCATAGAACGGGTAAAGCCCTGAACCGGATAATCTGTTATCACCGTGACCTCCTCCAAACGCTGCAGAACCTTAAGTTCCCCGGTTTGGTTGTTCTTAAGAAACTGGCAGAACACCACACGTTTTCCCCGTCCGGCAGCACGGACGGTCAATCCTACCGCCGCAGTGGTTTTCCCCTTTCCATCACCTGTATAGAGATGCACCAATCCTTTTTGTTCCATTGGCTTTCCTTGTTCCCCTTTTCATAGTCTAGTTCTTCCGGATCAAAATGTCAAACCTTCTCTGTAAGTGCGATTGGGACTATGGTCACATCGGCTTTTGGCCGTAATATCATTTTTGAAAATTTAAATTGCAGTGTCTCTTTCCCCGTACAGGAGAATCCATACGGATGCTCACTGCATTGTGATTGCCACCTTGATGACGCCGTCAAGGCGATGCTCAAACAGGGAAAAAGCTTTCTCGATTTCGTGAAACACAAAGCGATGGGTAATCAAAGGGGTAGTATCGATTTTTCCCGCTGCAATGAGCTGCAAAGTTTCTGCACAGTGGCAACCATCCACGCCGCCGGTTTTAAAGGTCAGATTTTTGCCATACATCTCTGGCAAAGGTAAAGTTTGAGGCCCATCGTAGAGAGCAACGATGGTAACAATGGCATTGGGACGCGCACAGTCCCATGCCATTTGGAAGGTTTCCGGCGTCCCCGCAACCTCCAATACCACGTCCGCACCCCCGTGATCGCTATAATCCACCACAAGTTCTTTGAGTCCGTCAGGAGCGGTAACAATTACCTCAGGAGCAAATTTTCGTACAAATGTTAAACGTGTTTCATCCACATCACAAACGATGATCCTTTTGGGATGATATTGACGCACACATTGAAGCGTGCAGAGACCTGTCGGGCCGGCTCCAATGATCAGTACCGTATCTTGTTCCCTGATTTCGGATATCTGTGCCGCCCAATATCCGGTCGCCAGTACATCCCCTACCAGCAAAGCTTGCAGATCTGTAACGCTGTGTGGAATGCGATTCAGGCCATGATCCGCATAGGGAACCCGAACATACTCTGCCAGGCCTCCATCTATGCGACAGCCTAGCGCCCAACCTCCATTGGGGTCGGTGCAGTTGTTTACCCAACCATTTTTACAGAAGAAACATTCCCCGCAGAAGGTTTCCACATTCACCGTTACCCGATCGCCTGGACTTACTGCGGTGACTTTTGCTCCAACCTGCTCAACGACCCCTACCATCTCATGCCCCACCGTAACCCCTGGCACAGCACGAGGCACACTTCCGTGCTTGATATGCAGATCACTGGAACAGATGCTGGCCATGGTCACCTTAACAATGGCGTCTCGATCATCTAAAAGCACTGGTTTTGGTTTTTCTGTCAGCTGAAACGTTCCTTTTTGTATATACGTATAGGCCTTCATATTGGGCTCTCCTCTCTGGTTCGTGCATTCTAAAGTGTTTCCATGGATCATCTGAGCACTGCGTCCTCCTAAAACGACACAGCGGTCACGCGCATCCTTCCAATATGTCCAGCCCAACCGGATCTGAAATCTTCTGTATACCATAAATCTACGAGCATACATCCAGGACAAATGAATCATAAATGAAAACCGTCTGCGATGAACCATCAGTTTCTCTAAGTATTATGATCTCACAAAAACTTTTCTCGGAATTCTTCCGCCGGAATAGGCTTGCTGTAATAATATCCCTGACAATAATCGCACAATAGAGAACGCATCATCATTTCGCTCTCCTTCGTTTCTACGCCTTCTGCCACCGTCCGGATTCCCAGCTTCCTCGCCAGAGAAAAAATAGAGGCTAGGACATCCCGCTGTGCACGATTACCATCATCAACGATATCCTTTAAAAACATTCGGTCTAGCTTCAGCTCATCAATATGTAGCTTTCCCAATGTATTCAAAGAAGAATACCCGCTGCCAAAATCATCCATCGAAACCCGAAAACCGTTCTGATTCAATCTGCAAATAACACTTTTCAGAGCTTCGAAGTTTTCAATCGACAAACTTTCAGGAATTTCCAAAACAATATATTGTGGCGGAATTCTGTATTTTTGGGTGATCTCCAGCAATTTTTCTGTGTAATCGCTCTTAACAAACAGTGTCTTTGTTTGGTTTACTGCGATTTCGATGGGGCAAACACCAGCATCCATCCATTTGCGAAGTTGCTTGCAAACCTTTTCCACCATATAAAGATCCAGTTTTTCACAAAATCCATTCTCTTCCATAACCGGGATAAATTGATCCGGATAGATCATCTCTTTATCCACGGGCTGCCAGCGTGTCAGTGCCTCGGCACTATCAATACAACCTGTGTGGAGATTCATTTTAGGCTGTAAATAAAGCAAAAAATCCTCATGATCCAATGCCGCCTGCATATGTGCAGTAATATAATACCGCAGTTGTTCTGCGCGATACAGCACCTCATCAAAAATATAGGCTATATTGCTGTTGTTACGCTTTGCACGCGCCAACGCCGCCATCATATAACTCAAATTTTCCGCTGCACAAAAAGGCGCCGGGGAATCCGCTAGAAATACAGCGCCGCAATAGATAGAAACTGGATGTCCCTCCAAATAAAGCGTTGCCGCCGCGCGCACCTTGGAAAACATGACATCCAACCGCGCAAGCAAATCATCCGCACAGGATTCCGCAAGCAGCATATAAAATAAATCCGCAGAGGGCCGACAAAAATACTCGCCCTTTTCCATTTCAGTATCCAATTCCTGTTTGATTCCACAGAGCATCTCGTCTGCTCGTTTGCCGCCATAGATACCATTGATGTATTTAAATCCACGAATGTTAAAAGCCACCAATGCGTTTTTCTCTTGTTTACAACAACTTTCATCCAACATTCTTCGGAAATATGTCTCATTGTATGCTCCTGTCACCTCATCGTACATAGCCAGATGCATTAAGCGATTTTCTGCAAGCAAGGCCTTATATGCAGCCTGACGGCTGCGAAAACACAGCAAAATGACACAAATCATGAACAGAAGCAGTACCACAGCTACCAGAATTGTCAACCGGTTGGCCGGCAGCCATTCCCATAGCGTGTATTCAACCTCATCACCTGAATAACTATACAACATGGTTTGTATGGTTTGATCGTTGACCGAGCTGATATACTGGTTCAGGATCGTGACAAGGCCCCTTGAAATGTTGCCGGAAATACAGATTACATAGGAATAATTCTTGGTGTTTGCCCAGTCAACCATCAAATTGTCATACACATTTTGTTTACGAAGAAAGTAAGAAAGAGAATAATAATCCAACTGTACGCCTTTTTTTGTTTTCTGTATCTCGTTAAGCGCCAACTGGGTATTGATTTGAAATTCCAGATCCGTCGGATGCTCATGAGGATCTGGATTTGCACAGGCCGTAACACTGAAACTATTAAAAAGGGTACAGTAAAACGCATATCCTTGAAGGCTGAAAGGGTAGAGTTTGTCGCAATACAAGCCACCAAATCGATCTTTCCCTGAGATACCATCTTCAATCCCTCTGCATAGGAATCGGCCACAACCGCTTCATATTGCAACCCCGTCGCCTCAGCAAAACGTTCCAGATATTCCACAGCAAACCCTGTCAATTTTCCATTCTTGATATACTGATACGGCGCGTTGCCATCAAAAAACAATACCTTCAGCGTACCAAGAGAACGAATATAATCTCGATGCTCTTGCGAAATCTGAAAATGGTTGGTTTGTCGAAAATAGAGATCATACAACTCGGTTTGTAGATTGGGCTGAGAACTGTTCAGGCTTCGCATTGCCGAATTGAGTTGCTGCAGAAGCTCTGAATCGTCCGGAGCCAGCGCAAAATAATAGGGGGCCGGCGAAAAACGCCCTATGATTCGAAAACCGTCTGCCATTGAAACATCCGTCTGAATCATTGCGTCTGCTTCTCCGTTTTTGACAGCTTCGATCATACCTTGATAGCTTTCACATTCGACTGTCGTATAGGAAAAATCATTGACAGAAGCATAATAGTCAAACCGTTCCATCCGCTCCTGATATCCTGGGTAGGTTGCGACACGCATGGAATCCCAACTGGAAAAATCCTCTTCAATCCAGCGAAGATCGTCTTCCCGTACTGCCAATACAGTATATGTCGTACCATAACTATAGTTGGGATATAGGAACATATCTTCCAGCATCGCGTTTCGGTTCATCGTACCCATGATGTCAATTTCCCCATCGAGAAGCATATACATCAGCGTAGATAATTGGGTATCCGGATCGCCCTCCACCTGCACAAACTCAACATCCCAGTTGGTAAACAGTGTCAGCTGATGCAGATAATCGACCAAATACCCTTCATAATCTCCCCGTTCGTTGATATACGAATTTCCTTTCTGAATGGGGAAACCAATCCTTACCACAGTGTCCGAAGAATCCTCAGCGCATACCGTAAAATCACCGCACAAAAATACACACAAAAATAATGCTGCAAAGAATATTCCAAAAACCTTTTTAATCTGTTTCATTTTATGCGTCCGTCCATTTTCTCGCCTGGGATATGGCCGATTTACGTATTAAAATCTAGAGCAAAAATTTTAATACCACACAGCCAATCGTCGGTTAATATTCCGCCTTTTATTTTATCAATTTGGTGAAAAAAATCAAGAAAAATTCAAACCCTTGATAGCTTCCGCATCATATACATTTATTCAGCTCTATCGGATGCCGTGCTACCGTCGTGCTACATATGCGGAGCTACAAATTACGGGAAATTCTTTGATCGCTCATAGAGCCATCAAAATGTAAAATTGGCGATCTACATCAACTTTGAATGTCATAAAAACTTACAAAAAATACTGAATTCTCCCATAAAAAAGCTATCTACGATTGACTTTCCCACCACGAGAGACTATGATAGAAAACTAGGAGTTAACTTTAACGACTTTCATTTTCTGATATTTTTATGATTGGTGGGATATTATTGGATATGTTTTGGGAAATTGTATGTATCACGGCTGCAGCCGGCATGGGCGGTACAGGCTTAGGCGGTGTTGTATCCTGCTTATTTCGAAAAGACTCAAGCCGTACTGTCAGTTTACTTTTGAGTTTCGCCGGCGGGGTAATGACAGCCGTGGTATGTTTTGACCTATTGTCTCAGGCAGTAGCACCTCAGGGAACCGCAGATACCACCCATCTGTTGTTGGCGGCAGTGGGCGTTATGTTGGGTTATGCCGTTATCTATCTGCTCAATGCCTGGATTGACCGGGACACCAACCACGAGGTTGCCCATATCGATGAAAACCACCCAAAGACGGCAGACTCTCTGGAAGAACTGATTCACGCCGACCATTACCAGGTCCATGAGCAGGCAAAACCGTCTCACGGAAGCCTATTTCTCGCTGGGCTGGTGATGGCGGCAGCCATCGCTTTACATAACGTACCGGAGGGCATGGTCATTGGCGCATCCTTTGCCACCTCAGCCCAGCAAGCGATACTCTCCCGGGGTGGAATTGTCATGGCTATCGTCATCGGACTGCACAATGTGCCAGAGGGTATGGCAGTGGCTGTGCCACTGATTTCCGGTGGAATGAAAAAAGGAAAAGCTGCAGCACTCACTGCAATCACTGGGGCTCCCACGGTATTGGGCGCTATCCTGGGACTCTTTTTGGGTACGATGGGGCCTTCCATGCTCTCTTTGTCGCTAAGTTTTGCTTCCGGCGCCATGCTGTATGTGGTATTCGGTGAACTGATACCAGAAGCGATTTTGATGTGGCAATCTAAATTGCCGGCGCTGGCTACCGTCATAGGGATCCTCACGGGGCTTGTGATTATCTACGCTTAACGATGGAGCTTTATTAAAGTGTTTGAAAAAAACAGAAAATTCGTGAACCGAACCACAAAAATACGCAATGAAAAATAAGGTTCTCTATCTATAGTTGAACAGATTCATTTCATTTTACTGGACCTACTCATTTCCGATGGAGGAACTCAAAAAGGACAAATGAAAAAGGTCTTACCGACATACAAAAATCGGTAAGACCTTTTTTACGGATAAGTTTTTCAGCACATCTGCAAATCGACCACGATGTACTGATAAAATCAGCCAGCATGGCTATGCGCAGTGCTATCAATCTGCTATCAAATTAGGAAAAGAATCTCTCAAAAACGCCACTTTTCCGGCTCTACACCTGGATTTTTTGACTTCTGGATAAGGATTTCCTTATTCCCATTCAATCGTTGCCGGTGGTTTAGAAGTAATATCATACACGATTCTGCTAATATGTCCTACCTCATTAATGATTCGGTTGGAAGCTTTCTCTAAAACTTCGTAGGGAATTTTAGCCCAATCGGCAGTCATAAAATCGGTGGTCGTTACCCCGCGCAAAGCCAATGTATAATCGTAAGTACGGCCATCACCCATAACTCCCACCGAACGCATATCGGTGAGAACCGCAAAATACTGATTGATGCTACGGTCCAAACCTGCTTTGGCAATCTCTTCGCGGAAGATATAATCGGCGTCTCTAAGCAGCGCCAACTTATCTTCCGTGATTTCTCCAATCACGCGAACCGCCAAACCAGGCCCGGGGAACGGTTGACGCCAAACCAAATAATCTGCCAACCCCAGTTCGGTGCCCAATGCGCGAACCTCATCTTTGAAAAGCAAACGCAGCGGTTCTACAATTTCCTTGAAGTCTACATAGTCCGGCAAACCACCCACATTATGGTGACTCTTGATCACGGCAGCATCCCCGGTTCCCGACTCAATAACATCGGGATAGATGGTTCCTTGGGCCAGGAAATCAACTGTTCCAATTTTTTTGGATTCATCCTCGAACACACGAATGAATTCTTCACCAATAATTTTACGCTTCGCTTCCGGATCGGTTACCCCGGCCAAACGATCCAAAAACCGTTTTTGTGCATTTACACGGATAAAATTGATACCCATGTTGCCAAAAACAGCTTCCACCTCATCTCCTTCGTTTTTTCGGAGAAGGCCATGATCGACAAAAATACAAGTCAACTGATTTCCAACCGCTTTAGAGAGCAGCATTGCAGCAACAGAACTATCCACGCCGCCAGAAAGCGCCAGCAAAACCTTGCCGGAGCCAATTTTATTTTTCAGATTCTCTATAGCAGTCCGAGCATAGTCCTCCATCGTCCAGTCTCCCTGAGCGCCACAGACCCGATAAAGGAAGTTATGAAGCATTTGCATACCGTTTTCGGTATGCAGAACCTCAGGATGATACTGCATTCCATACAAACGACGCTCGACATTCTGCATCGCCGCAACAGGGCAATCGTCGGTATGGGCCACCGAAACAAACCCTTCGGGAAGCTGATCCACATAATCGTTATGGCTCATCCACACGATTCCTTCACTGGGAAGCCCCGCAAAGAGCAGACTGTCGGTATCGAATTTTGTATGGGTTTTTCCAAACTCGCGGGCAGGAGCTGTTTCCACTTTGCCGCCGAGGGTATACGCCATCAGCTGACAGCCGTAGCATAGCCCGAGCACCGGGATTCCCAATTCAAATACCGCAGGTTCTATGTGTGGGGAATTTGCATCATACACACTGTTGGGACCCCCGGTAAAAATAATGCCAATGGGATTGAGCGCCTTGATTTGTTCCATAGACATCCGATAAGGATGCACTTCGCAATAGACATTACATTCACGGACACGACGGGCAATCAGTTGATTGTATTGACCGCCAAAGTCCAAAACAAGCACCGTTTGGTGATTCATCTGCGCTACCTCTTTCTGTAAAAAGAATACAAATTATTTTACTATCAATGCGGCTAAAATGCAAGTGATGTTCTTAGAAAAAAGAGGCCCAAAGCCCAAATTTCGGTGTAAATTCCAGCAAAATCTTCTGAATCCCCCTTATTTATAACAGCAATTCTTTTTAGGTTAAATCCAAGCTATGATTACAGTCACCTGTCAAGGACACCATATATTTCTTCGCCTTTTTCGAAATTCCGACCAAAAATGAAATACCATGGCTTTTTCGAAAAATTCACACCTATTTCATGGAAATTTTCTGCTATAAAGCTATAATAACAATAGAGGTGCTGTCTCATACACCCAGCATCTCAAAGGATAAAATGGATGTAAGAAAGAAAAAGAGGTGGCATCAATGCCGCGAAAAATACCGGCAAAATCTGCTGGAAGAAAATGGATAAGATTGTTTTCTATCCTTGCTCTTCTGATTATTATATTTGGCTTTCTCTCATTGTTATGGCCCTGGCGGCAGGCAATTGTTGACGCGAAAGTAAGAGAAGAATTTCAAAACTGGATGCAATCACTGGGATTTGCAGGTTGGTGTATTTTTATTGCACTGCAGATCATACAAATCGTCATTGCCATTATTCCTGGGGAACCGTTTGAACTTTTGGCAGGCATTTTGTATGGACCATGGATGGGATTGTTCAGCTGTATGTTTGGCGGATTGTTAGGCAGCGCCATCGTATTTTTTCTGGTTCGCAGATATGGATTCCCCTTGGTGGCTTCGTTTTTCCCAGAAGAAAAAATTCACAATCTTCCCATATTGAACAATCCGGAGCGTCTGGAACAAATTACATTGTTGTTGTTTCTCATCCCTGGCACTCCTAAGGATATTCTAACTTATGCTGCTGGTTTAACGGACATCCCTGCGAAACGATTTCTACTGATTGCCACTTTTGCGCGCATTCCCTCTATTGTCACCTCTGTCTGGGCTGGCGCTTCACTGCGTGCCGGCAACTGGATTATTTCTATTTTGCTGTTCACAGCAGCTGCATTAATTGGTTTGGGGGGAATTTGGATCCATAAGAAAAAATTTGGTAAAAGCCAATCATAATCCCCGCACAGTAACCGCAACATATAATCCAACCAAATAAATAGGAGGTACCTATGTCAGCCCCTTTACGATTTGATGAGATTGCGCGGGAATTACAGACCGGCAGGGAGATTGAATTTACCTTTGATGGAAAACACTATTCCATTACCAACAATTCATCCGGTCGTTGGTGCCTCTGCGTGGACACCAATGCTGGCAGCTTTTTGCTGGAGGATCTATGCCCTTTTGGACAACTGGAGCTTCTTACAACTAAAATCGCCGATACAGTTTTGGAGGGCGTCACCATCCGGACCATCTTTGATGAACTGCTATATGATCCCTCGTCACTATGGATCTTATAAGTTATTGCAAAAACCTGTCGGAAGCCTTTCCAGGTTCCGACAGGTTTTTATAAACAGCATAATCCGTCCCCTTTATCGCATAGAGGATGAAAAACATTTCCTTTCCACCGGTATCCTACAAAGTCTCCCGTTAGCAAACCACAGAACCGTTACACCGGATGCTCCCGCAAAAACTTCAATACCGTCTCTCCAAAATCGTCTGCACCTGCTGGGTGGCCACAGGAGTCTCCGCAAGCCATTGGGAGAAAGCGGTAGCGCTTCCCCAACCTACTGCCAAAGACAGAATTTCCTCCGCTGGCAATCCGCGCTGCAACCCAGCCAAACAACCGGCTAACATACTGTCCCCTGCCCCCACTGGATTGACCACCTTTCCCGAAGGCGCCGGCAAATATAAGACGGTGCCGCCCCGACCATCATCAAAAAACAGCAACGCTCCTTGCGCTCCCAGAGAAAGAAGCAAATGCTGCGCACCATACCAGCATGGATTTCCACACCTCCAAAACTGACAGGCCGCTTCAATTTGCTGTTGCTGTGACGGCAGACCTCTACCGCACAGCTCTTCCAATTCTGCCAAGTTGGGTTTGGCCACCAAAGGCGCATATTTGAGCAGACGTCTCAAAACTTTCCCTGAGCAATCCACCGCCAGACGAACGCCTTTCCTACAGATCTGCTCCAAGCCGGAAAAGAACTCCTGTCCGGCAGAGGCAGGAATTCGGCCAGCTACAGCCAGGACATCTCCCTCATTCAGGCCTTCTAATCTGCTCCAGAGTGCTTGCCAATCGGCGGGTCCTGGTTGCGGTCCGCTTCCGTTGATCTCCGTTACTCCTGATTCACACTGAAGTTTGACGTTAATTCTGGTAAAACCGGTTGACAAGGGTAAAAACTCCGGCACAATTTCCCAGCGCGTCAGCTCCTTACTGAGCAGTTTTCCGGTTTCACCGGCCACAAACCCCATACACCGGCTTTCCATCCCCATCCGTCGCAGGATTAAGGAAACATTGATTCCCTTCCCTCCGGGATACAGCTGTTCCTGACGGGAACGATTTACTTCTCCCAAAAGCAAGCTACCCGGCTCCATAACATAATCCAAAGACGGATTCAGTGTTAAGGTCACAATCACTGGGGTACCCTCCCTTCACAGGCAGAATGGTTCACAGGTGTGATCTCCAAAATTCAGCAATCTCTTCATGAACCGCTGCGCTCCAAAAATTATGTTCGTGAACGCCGCCATGGATCTTTACCATCCGGACATCTACTCCATTTTCCATCAGCTTTTCCAGCATTTTTTCCCCCTGCCGATACGGAACCAGTGGATCTGCATCGCCGTGTAAAATCAGACACGGAGGATAGCTTTTTCCAGGGACAATCTGTTGCACAGGACTCATCTGATGCAGAATATCCATTTTATCGGCCAATCTTCCGCCCAGTAACTGGTAGAACAATCCTCCCGGACGATCCTCCTGAGGGTCATACCTTCCCTCCAGCATCTCCTCCAGATCTGTCGGCCCAAAACATTCCACCACCGCCTGCACACGGTCTGAGGCGCCATCCCATTCCCAGGTGCGATACCGAGGATCGTCTCCCGTGACCCCTACCAGCAGTGCAGCGTTGCCTCCGGAGGAAGTTCCCCAGATGCCAATGCGCTCCGGGTCAATCCCATATTGCTCGGCATGGGCTCGAAGATATCTTATAGCGGTTTTCACGTCCTGCAAGAAAGCCGGAAACGGATGCCAGCCATCCATACAATTGCGATGGGTAACCGTTGCGACCACATAACCCTGTTGGGCATATCTGCTCAACTGGGGCAATTCATAATAGACATTGGGATGTTGCCAAGCGCTGCCCTGTACAAAAACAATCGTTGGATGCGCGGCAGAACTCTGCCCGGACGTGACCTCCCAGGGCACAATCAGCTGCATCGTTAAAGATAACCCAGGTTCTGGTGTGGAAAACACCACATCCGGTATCACCTGTGCCAACCCCTGCAGAGAAGGGTTATTTTCCACCGTTGTCACATACCTGTGCTCCATTCTGATGCCTCCTCGTATAATAAGTTTAAAGTTA
>DBQB01000057.1 GCA_002305685.1 Ruminococcaceae bacterium UBA1405 | reverse complement strand
GGAAAGTACTTGCCGTTTACATGGCGCCGGTTCCGCGCAATTGGTCTCCGTAAAAGGAAGCGTTGGAGGGATCCTGCACATCCGATGCAAAGTCAAGTCCGCCGTTAAAAAACCAGCAGTGCTCGGCGCGGTGGTTAGAGACAGCGAACACCAAGCCGTATTGCTCCGCTGCCTGGCGAAGCTCCCCAAGGATATCCCTATGGGGACCCATCTGTTTGGCGTTCCAGCAGGACAGCGCACTGTCATACATCTGGAAGCCGTCGTGATGTTCAGCCACCGGCATGACATATTTTGCCCCTGCCTGGGCAAAAAGCTCCATCCATGCCTGGGGATCAAATTTTTCTGCTCGGAACATAGGGATAAAATCTTTGTATCCAAAATGCTCTTGATCGCCGTAGGTTTTGCGGTGATGCTCGTATTCCGGAGTGCCTTTCAGGTACATATTCCGAGGGTACCATTCGTTTCCAAAGGCGGGAACAGAATAAACGCCCCAATGGATGAAGATACCAAATTTGGCGTCCTGATACCATCGGGGGATGGGATGCTGGGTCAGAGACTCCCAGTTGTTCTGGTAGGGCCCCTGATCAATCACTTGCTGGACCTGCGTCAGCTTTTCCTGTACGGTCATCTGGTATTTCCTCCTCTTTTTCGACTGTTTGGCGGCAGCCGATGGTTTTAGTAGAGATAAACGGGAACGGTGGAACGGGATTTTTCTTTCTTCTGCGGGGAAGTTGGGTCAGGATTGTGAGAAGAGGATGTTTCTTGGGAGGGGGAATGGGCTTCGGTGGAAGCGCAGGGGGCAATATCCGAAACGAGCTCCAGAAACTGCCGCAGCGGCGCAAAGGCCTCCGTCGACAGCGTATAGAAAATATGTTGTCCGCTCTTTTGGCATTCCACCAGCCCAGCTTCCCGAAGGATGCTCAGATGATGGCTGATGGAGGGTTTGGAAATGGAGAATTGTCCGGCGATCTCTCCTGCGTTTCGGGATCCTTCCCGCAGCAGCATCAAGATCTCCCTGCGCGTCGGGTCGGACAGGGCCTCCCATGGATTTCGTTGCGGCATATGTCAGAACGCTCCTTTCTTCTATAATTTGTTGTTTTACAAATTATCTAAGTATAGTCTCAGCATACCATATGCCGCAGAAAAATACAATCGTTTGCGATTTAACTGTGGTCGTAACTGTCATAGAGGGAGCGCAGCCGCAGCGACTGTTCCAAACGGTTTTGCCCAATGGCGTTTGGGGATACCCCTCTGAGAACAGGGCCGGTTTCCAGGGTTCCAAGACGGTCGGTGATGGCGGTATAGGGGAGAAAGACCTTTTTTACAGCGTCATCGCAAAGGTCAAAATAGTTGTCGGAAAAGACGCCGTCCAGCCCCTCCAGCGAAAGCTCTACGCTCCGGGCAAACTTTTGAGCCGAAACCAGAATGAAGAACCCTTCCTCCACTTGGCGGACCTTCCAGCGCAGCTGGGGATTTTCCAGATCCAGATGCTTTTCCGGGACAAAGATGCAGCTGTCCTGGGCAATTTCCTGTCCCTCTTCCAGCAGCTGAAAACCGAAGAAAAATTGTTCCGGATGGTTTTCCAGTTCCGGGGAGAAGTCTTGCTGGAATACCGCGGTACTGCTCATGGCGGGCGCATTTACCCGCATAGTGGAAGTAAACGCTGTCTGAAAGTCCCTGTCACGCAAAAATAGCCGGAGAATGCCACTGCGCGGTTCTCGGGATTCGTTGAGCAGATAGACGGTGATTTGATTCCCCTGTCGCAGGATAGAAGCGGTAAAGGGGGCGAAAAAGCGTTTGGCAACATAGTGCAGCACCTTCCAGCGCCCGTACCAATCGATGCTGGACCAGGAGGCAACCGGCCAGCAGTCGTTGAGCTGCCAGTAGATGGCGCCCATGCAGCGTCCACGGTTGCGCCGCCAATGCTCCACGCCGAATTTCATGGCTTGGGCCTGCAGCAGCTGGGAAACGTAGCAGAGGCTGTCGTAGCTGTTGGGGTACCGGTAATATTGGGCAAGGTAAGAGAGAATTTTGGCGTTGGCGGAAGGATTTTTCTGATGATTCTCCATCACTTCGGAGAAAATGTTGCGGTCCTGCGGCAGGGTGAAGGTTTCCATCGTTTTGCGGCAGGGAAAGGACTGAAACCCGAATTCGGAGCAGAACCGGAAAAAATATTTTTGATATTCCTCAAAAGGCTTTCCTCCGTGCCAAACCTCCCAGTAATGCACATCTCCCCGGTTGGGATCGTTGGGATCCACAAAACTGCCCTGGGTGGAAGGGGAGGAAGGCCAATACAGGGTTTGCGGATCGTAGGTCATAAAGATTTCCGGCAGGATTTTTTCAAATAAGCGCCGGTAATCCTCCCGCAGACGTCTGGAATGGCAGGTGACCTCCTTCCAGCTGACCCAGGCCTCCTCCATCTCGTTGTTGCCGCACCAGAGCCCCAGACTGGGATGGTGCCGAAGCCGAAGAATCTGTTGGGAGATCTCATGAGCCACGGTATCCACAAAGTTTTCCTCCAGCTGGTAGATGTTGCACGCGAACATACAGTCCTGCCACACCACCAGCCCCAGCTCATCACAGCAGTCATAAAAATCGTTGTCCGGGTAGTAGCCGCCGCCCCAGACGCGGATGGCGTTAAAGTTGGCATCGACACAGTCCTGCAGCAGCTGGCGGGTGCGTTGGGGCGTCACCTGGTGCGGAAAACTGTCCTGAGGGACATAGTCAGCTCCCATGGCAAAAAACTTTACGCCGTTTACCTCAAAGGCAAAAGATTCTCCCCACTTATCCTTTTCCCGGCAGACCTTTAACGTCCGCAGGCCGATGCGCCGTTTCCACCGATCCAGCAAATAATCGCCGTCCAGCAGAGAGACCGAAGCGGTGTACAACGGCTGATCTCCTAGTCCGTTGGGCCACCAGAGCTGTGGATTGCGCAGACGCAAGGAAAGCGCGTTTTCTCCGAGGTAGGCTGGCTGGGTACTGCGGAAGGATTCTCCTTGGGGTGAGACAAGCTCCAGCGCGAGGAAAGCGCCGTCTGGAAGCGGCTGCTGTGCAGTGAGCTGTATCTTTGCCTCCACCGTTACCTCCCAGAGATCATGCTTCTGGGTCAGATATACATCGTCCAGGGTATAGGGCTGCTGAAGCTGTAGATACACATCCTTCCAGATCCCCATATCCGGCAGCTGAGGCCCCCAATCCCAGCCAAACATATAATGGGCCTTGCGCAGATAGTTGCTGCCGGGAAGGGTTCCAGTGTTGATATAGCGGATTTCTCCCTGGTCAAAACGCTGCTGCGCATATTTCATTGGAGAGAAGAAGCGCAGTGATAGGGTGTTTTCCTCCAGGTACAACAGTTTGGAGACGGGAAAACGCCAGTGCCGGTGCATATTGTCGGCAACGCCCAGTTTTTGATCGTTGAGCCAAATCTCAGCCAGGGTATCGATACCGTCAAAACACAGCCAGATTTCATCTTGGCATCCCTGCAGCTCTGCTGGCGGCAGAAAAGTACAGGTGTAGGTCCAGTCCTGCATCAAAGCCTGCTTTAACGGTTGAGATTTTTCCTCACAGCGCCAAAAAGGATGGACAATCTCTTTTTGTTGGATCAGGGTGGTCAGTACTGAACCGGGAACCTGAGCGGTATAGCGTTGTCCGGATTCCCCGATGAGGGTCCAGTTGGCTTGGATTGGAAAACTGTAGCAGGGACAGCCGCAGTCTTCAAAAAGCATACTGTTTTCTCCTTTCTTTATAGGTGGATGAAAGACAGGGCAGGAAAGCTGCACCAACAAAGAAGGGCTGCCTGTTTGGGCAGCCCTAATAGATAAGACGGTTAGATCAGCGCTGCAATATCGATATTTTCACCGGTCAAACCAATGTAAGCGCCGTTTTCTGCTTCGCTGCTTTCCGGATGGGCCAGCAGCCATTTGTTCCTTGCCAGCAGTCTGGAATCCTCCTGGTTGAGGGGGATGATATCCGGTTTGTCGGTATTGGTACCTCTGGGCAAGACAATGATCACGCGGAATCCTTCTCCCAGTTTCGCGCTGCAAGGGGCATAGTGAAGGGTGGTGGCGAACACCTCCACCGCAGTTCCCTTGGGAGAGAGGAAAGCCTTGACGCAGGCAGTATCCAGCTTACCATCCACAATCTCATCCTCACGGGCGACCAGCAAAATCGCATCGTCCGCCATCACGTTGATCTCGCTGTCCCGATGGTACTCCAGACAGTTGAGCTTTGTGTTGGTGCCATTGCAGTAGCCGATCTGGATAGGCATCCCGCCATAGGCATTGTTCTGCAGCTGAGAAAATACCGGCAGCGACTCCAGCGCATCGACGCTTGGGACATAGACAACCCCATCGGAGGGCTTTTCACTGACCTGTTCCAGCTTTTGGAGCAGAGAGACAAAATCATAGCCTTTTATCACCTGACCATAAGGGGTGAATTCGGGATCAAAAACGGAAAAGATTTTCATAGTGGTTTCCTCCTGTTAGATGTGATTATTCTTCGTACATTCCTTTGACCAAAATCTTTTTCTCTTCCATAAGAACCTGTCCTTTGGCGATGAGCCAACTGATCTCAAGTTGAGGGCCGAGTATTGCAAGATCAGCGTCGCTTCCCACTGCAATGCAGCCTTTTTGGGGGTAAATCTCCAGAGCTTTTGCCACATTTTCGGTGACTGGACAGATGGCTTTCTCAAAAGGAACGCCCTGTTCCCGGTGCAGCGCAAGGATGGTGGCGTATAGGCTGGTCATTTTGGCGGCAGTGATACCGATGAGTTCCGAATTGGGTCCCCATTTGGGCATACTTCCGTTGGAGTCGGAGCTGAGGGTAATTCGGTCAAAAGGCGCTTTGTTCATAGCTTCCTTTAATTTGTCAGCGCTGGCCGAAGGATTCTCCCCACTGGTAAAGTCGATGAATCCGCCCTCCTTGGCGAATGCGGCGGCAGCGTCCACCATCCGTCCCAGATGGGTGGGGCGGAAATGTTTGGCAGGAATGGGGGTGGTGTGGATGATATCCATAATCAGATCCAGCTTGGCCGGGTCTGAACCCGTGTGCAGCGTGACGATTCCGGGTTTATGGGAGAGCATACCTGCTACCCGAACCTCGGATGCCAGACGAATCAGCTCCTGACGGGTGACGTTGGAGGAGCGATGGTCCGAGATGGCCAGCTTGACACCGATACACTCATTGATATAAATGATGTCGTTGCCCACCGTCCCGGTGAGGGTAGGGGAGGGATATTCGTAGGCTCCGGTCAGACAGTAGGCGGTGATGCCCTCTTCGTTGAGCGCTTTGGTTTTGGCGAACAAATTTTCCACACTTCTGGTACGGGAATCGGTTCCCAGAAGTCCCACCAGCGTGGTTACGCCAGCTTGCACAACTTGAGAAAACATCAGCTCTGGCACCCGGGAGGCAAAACCGCTCTCCCCGCCGCCGCCGGTGACATGGACGTGCTGATCGATCAGTCCCGGGATGACCTTTCTTCCCGCGGCATCGATGATACGGGTACCGGGAAAGGAGAAATCAATTTTTCCGCCCACCGCCGCAATGCGTCCGTCGCTGAGCAGGATATCCCCGACGCCGATGGGAGCTGGGGTGTAGATATCTGCGTTTCGGATTAAAGTGAACATCAAAAATACCTCTCAATCTTTCTGTTTTGTGGGAAGAGAAACAGGTGTTCGGATATGGATCCAGCAAAACAGTTTCAACTTTGGCACTATTATATCATAAAAATGATGTGGCACAAATTGTTTTTGAATTTTTTGTGGCGTTTGTTGATTGTAATTATAAAATATTTATATAAGTAAAAATCAGCAATTTGCATAATTTACAACGAGGTCATGACTATGGAATGCCGATAAATTCATGAACTGATTTGATTAAAATATGAAAAAAATATTGATTTTTTTTGAAAAATATGGTATAATGAGCACAAATCAACCGGGGATGAAATTGAAATATTTCTGGTGGTGTTTAGCAAATTACATAAAATGGGAGGTTATTCAGCATGATACCAAGGTCACGTTTTGCCGCTGTACTTAGTTCCGTTCTTGCGGTGGCGATGTTCTGTACAGCATGTTCCAGTGCAAGCTCCTCTTCTACGGCTTCCTCTGCAGCATCCTCTTCTGCAGCCGCCTCCTCTTCTTCCACGGCGGCATCCTCTGAAGTTTCTTCCGAAGACGCAGCTGCATCTGACGAGCCATATACCATTACTCTGTTGGCTCCCTTCTATCAGCAGGAGCCTCCGACAACAGAAAATAATCCAGTGTTTGATTATGTACAAGAGATTACTGGCGTCAATCTGGAAATTACCTGGACCCCTAACGGTGAGGCGGAGAATAAGTTTAACGTTATGATGGCTGGCAATGATATGTTGATGGTCATGAACGGCGGTAACCCTGCTTCCTCCAACTTTATTCGTATGGCGGATACTGGCGCTTTCTGGGATCTGACCGATATTATCACCGATTATCCTTTGATTACCGAGAAACTTATGTCCGAGGTACAGGTAGCTTCTTCTCTGACCAAAGGCCGCCGTTACTGCATTCCTTATGCCACTCCAGACGCCCGTATCGGTATGGTTTACCGTCAGGACTGGGTAGAGAAGCTGGAGCGGGAGGACGGCTATGAAATGCCGGAAATCCTGTCTGCTGACGATATCTATGAGCTTGCAAAACTCTTTACCGAAAACGATCCCGATGGAAACGGTGTGAACGATACCACCGGCTTTAACTATGTGGACGATCAGGATAAAGAGGTCAACTACGGCTTCAACACCATTGCGGTTGCCTGCGGTGCGCCCAACCGTTACGGTGTGCGGGACGGCAAGGTTGTCGCCTATTTCCAGACCCCTGAATATATGGATGCCCTCCATATGATGCACGATATGTATGAAAACGGCTATCTGAACTCCGAGTTTATGACCCTGGGTTCCGGCGCCAAATATAACCCGATGCTGGAAGGCCGTGCCGGCTTCATGTTTACCACCGCTACCAACTCGGTAACCCCCGGCGGTAAATTTGACACCCTCATTGCCACCAATCCCAACGCCAAGATCGGTTACAAGCTGTTGACTTTGGATCCTCAGGGCAATAAGGTTATCAACTCTAACATCACCGGCGTTTCCGGCGGTGTAGTGCTCACCACTGCCAAGGTTGCCACCGAGGACGATGTCCGCAGAATCCTTCAGTTCTTTGTAGACGCCAACACTGGCGATGCCGCGAAAGCCATTGATATTGGTATTCAGGACATCCATTACACCGTAGGTTCTGATGGTGCCATTACCATCTCTGAGGAGCAGGATGAGCTTCGTACCACCGATGGTTCCAGAGAGATCTTTGCCTCCATCATTCCCCGCCGCGTTATGGCGGATGATTGGGGTCAGCCTCTTTCTCCCACCGATAAGATCAACCTCGAGTTTGTAGAGAGAGCCCAGTATGCGGTTCCGGATATTTCGGTAGGTCTCCTGTCCTCTGAAAACATTCAGCTGGAAACCTCCCTGGCTTCTCTGATCTATGATGCTCGTGCACAGTACATCATGGGCTTCATTGATGACGCCGCTTTCCAGGCTGCTGTAGATACCTGGCTTTCTTCCGGTGGACAGCAGATTTTGGATGAACTGCAGGCCAACTACGTTCAGGAGTAATTTTCATTCACAACGGTTCTTGATGAAGTTCATCACCGAACGGACCGTCTGATGGACGCTGCAACAGAAGTTGGGGTGGGCTCCCGCCCGCCTCAACTTTTTTATTGGGTTGTACATCCGGTCTGGGTGAAAATGGTGAAAAACAGAAAGGAGTTGTCTCGATGCCTGCTGTTCAGAAAGCCGTTCCAGATGTTAAGCAGAAGCCCAAATGGGTAAAAGATATCATCCGGAATAAATGGCTGTATTTCATGCTGGTTCCCGGCATCATTTACTATGTAATCTTTAAGTTTTATCCTGCCACCTATCTGGTGATCGTGTTCCAGGATTATTTTCCTACGCTGGGTGTCACCGGAAGCCCCTGGGTTGGATTTGATAATTTTAGAAGGATGTTCACCAGCAATGCGGTATACAGCTTCCCGCTGCTGATGAAAAATACCATCCTGTTGGCAATTTATAATCTGATTTTTTATTTCCCTGTGCCGATTATTTTGGCGCTATTGCTCAACGAAATCCGCAATTTTACCTACAAACGCATTTTGCAGTCCTTTGTATACCTGCCTCACTTCCTCTCCTGGTCCGTGTTGGTGGGCTTGGTTTATCTTTTTATTGGCCCTACAGGCGTCATCAATAAGATGATTACCTCCAATGGAGGCCAGGCAATCCAGTTTTTGCTCAATCCTGCCTGGTTCCGCCCGCTGATTGTCATGGAAGTTATCTGGAAGGAAGCCGGATGGGGCACCATCATCTATCTTGCAGCGCTTTCCGGCGTGGATGAGCAGCTCTATGAAGCCGCGGTGGTGGATGGAGCCAATCGCTTCCATCAGCTGTGGCATATCACCCTTCCCGCCATCCGTCCCACCATTGTGACGATGTTTATTCTGCGGATGGGCAGCTTTATGGATACTGGATTTGAGCAGATTTATCTGATGCGCAATGCCATCAACCGTCAGGTCGCCGAGGTGTTTGATACCTATGTCTATGTGGAAGGTATTGTAAACGGCAACTTCAGCTACTCCACCACGGTGGGCCTTTTTAAATCCCTCATCAGCCTTGTGCTGGTTATGACAACCAACAAGGTGGCCAACAAATTGGGAGAGGAGGGAATCTTCTAATGTCTATCATCAAACAGCAAACGGTAGGAAGCCGCATCTTTGATGTGTTCAACCATCTCTTCCTGGGCATTATTGGTGTGGCGATGATATTTCCACTGATTTATGTGGTGGTTGGGTCCTTTTCGATTTCCGGTATGATTGGTGGATTTAACGCCTTCAGCTTGGACGCTTATAAGTATATTATGACCACCAATTCTCTGGCCAAGAGTACCCTGAACTCGGTGTTTATCACCATTGTCGGCACCTTCATCAATATTTGTATGACCTCCATCACCGCCTACGCTCTCTCGAAAAAATATTTGCGGGGCAGAAGTGTGATGATGACCATCGTTGTAATTTTCATGCTGTTTAACCCGGGTATGATCCCCAACTATCTGGTGGTGTCCCGCCTGAATATGACCAACTCTTTTTGGAGTCTTTGGCTGCCCGGTGCCATCAGCGCTTACAACATGATCATCATGAAAAACTTCTTCCAGGCGTTGCCGGAATCCATCGAAGAATCCGCAAAGATCGATGGATGTCAGGATCTGCAGGTGTTTTTCAAGATTGTGCTTCCCATCTCTAAGGCTTCGTTGGCTACCATCACTCTGTTTTATGCCGTCAGCCATTGGAACAGCTATTTCAATGCCATGATGTACATCAACGACATCGATAAATGGCCCATTCAAGTTTGGCTGCGTCAAATTATCGTACTTTCGGTAGGCGGCTTTGCTGGCAATGAGAGTTTGTCCGAATATGCAAAGGTTCCCTCTGACGCCGTAAAATATGCGGTAATCTGTGTCAGCACCCTACCCATTGTTATCTTCTATCCCTTCCTGCAAAAATATTTTGCAAAGGGCGTACTGCTGGGTTCTGTGAAAGGTTAAAAACACAGTGTCCCGTATTTTGCAGCTGCAAAATACGGGACACTTCTATCTGCATTAAACTTGTCTCCGGGTGAAATTGCCTGAAGGCAAGTTTTTTTAATTAGGCGTTCTGTTCGTTTTTGATGGCGTTTTCCAGATTGATCTTATCGTAAGTCGATTCGGTTGTGACTTCCATGCTGTTTTGGGTTTCTTCTACCTGGGAGAAAAAATCCTCATACATTTCTGTAGAAACAAAGTTCATCAGATTGGCGTCGATGTACTCCTGTTCCATGGGAAGGCGTTTGATGATATGGTAACCATATTCGGTTTCCACCAGATCGCTTACCTCGCCTTCCTCCAAGGCGATCGCTCCTTCATAAAAGGGAGTTACCATCTCGCCCTCGGTAAAATAATATCCGTCGGTATTGTCCACCATGCCGGGATCGTCGTTATATTCGTCCACCAAAGCAAAGAAGTCCTCGCCGTTTTGGATTTTTTCCAGCACTTCCTCCGCTTCGGCTTTTGCCGCGGCCTTATCGGCTTCAGCGTCCTCCGCGCTTTCATCAAACTGAATCAGGATATGTGCGGCACGAAGATAATCGTTTGCAACCCGCTCCCGAATCTGATCTCCAAACAAAGTTTCAAATAAAGAGATGGTGCGCAGTGATTCCTCGGAGAGTTGGCGATATAGCTCCAGAGACATATAGTTGGAGGCCAATACCTGGTTAAAAGCCTCTTCGCCGCCAAAATTTTCCTCCAGCATTGCGATTTCTTCCTTAACCTGAGCGTTTTGCGCTTCGTTCAGGGTAATGCCAGCGTCATCGCACATCTTTTTCATGGCATAAAACTGTTTGATGGAGTTGTCGGCCGCTTCCTTGAGGGAGGTATTGCTGGCGGCGACATCGGTCCAATAGCTGCTGTCCCCGCTGTCCTGACTGTATTTTTCGTTGAGAAAATAATAGTTGTAGTGTTCGGCGGTAACGTCGTAGTCTCCCACATGCATGACCACCTCATCGTCGTCAACGGCAGCGCTGGAACAGCCGGCGACACTGAGACAAACTGCAGCAGCCATGACAGCAGAAAGAATTTTTTTCCACGGATTCATTCTCTGATTCTCCAATCTTTCGGCATACCCTCTCGAATATGCAGGTATCGTTAAAGAGGAATGCACTTTCTGGGGTGAAAAAGAAGGTCAGCTGAGCTATGCGTGAGCCACCCAAAAGGCAAACCTGGGATTATTATAGCATAAAAATTTTGCTGCGGGTATGGTTTTCGGAAAATTTCACAAAATAGACACGAAGCAGGCAACTTTGTTACGGCGAGGAGGGAGTCACTTGGCGGATTTTTCCAGAGAAGAATTGTCGGCTATCCAAAATCAGCTGGAAAACGAGAGAAAACTGATTCAGCAATTTACCGTTTGCGCCTACGATGCAGACGACCCGCAGCTTCGCACCTTGTTTGAACAGATTGCGGCGCGTCACCGGCTGCACTGGGAGGCGTTGGCAAAATTGGTGGATGAGGAATAGACCCGGATCATGTGGAAAGGAGGTTCATCAGTGGCCTTTCAGGAAGAAAAAGATCGCAGGATGCTGGAGGATGGTCTGGCCGCACAAAACTATGTGACCGGAAGCTACGGCTCTTGCGCCAACCTGTGTTTGAGCGCACAGGTCAAGATGACGCTTCTCAATTTGTTGGGGGAAGAACATCGGATACAGGGAGATCTATTGGGAGAACTCTCCCGCCGAGGATGGAAAATGCAGCAGCCAGCGCCAAAAGAACAGCTGGAAGCGACGCGGAAATGGATAACGCAACAGCGCGGGCAGATGCAAAAATAGTTTTGCATTGGACGGCGGGGATGATATAATAAGAGTACAGGTCTCCCGGTGGATTTCGCAGGATGTCTGCGAGAAAATAGGGAGCAACCGTCCGTTTGGAAATAGAGCGATTCATCATCTGAAACAACGGTAGGAGAGAGAGACATGCAGCATGGATTTTTAAAGGTTGCCGCTGCAACGCCCCGGGTCCGGGTGGCAGACTGCGGTTTTAACGTGGAACAGATCATCATCCAAATGCAGGACGCTGCGCAAAAAGGGGTTCGCCTGCTGGTATTCCCTGAGCTTTGCATTACGGGATACACCTGTTCTGATCTATTTTTCCAGCCAACCCTGCAACAGGGGGCTTTGGAAGGGCTGGAAAAAATCCTGACAGCGGGCAAAGATATGGATATGGTGTGCGTGGTTGGTCTGCCATTGGCACTGGACCACAAACTGTACAACTGTGCGGCGGTAATCTGTCGGGGTGAAATTCTTGGGATTGTCCCCAAAACCAATATTCCCAACTACAACGAGTACTATGAATTTCGAAACTTTGCCCCAGCCCCAGAGCAGAATCGTAAGATATCGCTGCTCGGCAGGGAATGTTTCTTTGGAACCCGGCTGCTGTTTGGCTGCCGTCAGATGCCGCAGCTTCAGCTGGCTGTGGAGATCTGTGAAGATTTGTGGGTGCCTTGTCCTCCTTCTGTGTCTCATGCCCTAGCGGGCGCGACGGTGATTGCCAACCCTTCCGCCAGCAATGTGCTCATTGGAAAGGGTGAATACCACCGGGAGCTGGTGAAGGGTCAGTCGGGAAGGTTGATCTGCGGATATATCTACAGCAATGCCGGGGAAGGGGAGTCCACCACCGACGTGGTATATGATGGTCATAGCATGATCGGGGAAAACGGCGTGCTGTTGGCCGAACGAAACAGTTACGAGACAGGTCTGCTGGTGACCGAGCTGGATCTGATGCGGTTGGACGGAGAGCGGCGCAAGATGACCTCCTACCCGCAAATCCGCCGGGAGGGCTATGAGACGATTTGGTTTGAACTGACCCGCAGTGAAACCGTTTTGACACGGCCGGTTGCCAAATATCCGTTTATCCCCATGGATACGGATAACCGGGCAAGCCGTTGCCGGGAAATTTTGGCCATCCAGTGTAACGGACTGAAAAAACGCCTGGAACACTCCCACAGTAAAACGGCGGTGGTGGGAATTTCCGGCGGGCTGGATTCCTGCCTGGCCTTGCTGGTGGCGGCGGGGGCAATGGATCTGCTTTCCCGCTCCCATCGCGATGTAATCGCGGTGACGATGCCCTGTTTTGGTACCACCCACCGCACCAAATCCAATGCGGAGCGGTTGACCGAAAAGCTGGGCGCTACCTTGCGGGTGATCGATATTGCCCAGGCGGTAAAGGTCCATTTCCATGACATTGGACACGCGCCGGATCAGTACGATGTGGTGTTCGAAAACAGCCAGGCTCGGGAACGCACCCAGGTACTGATGGATGTGGCCAATCAAACCGGCGGGCTGGTGGTTGGAACCGGGGATTTGTCGGAGCTCGCATTGGGCTGGGCGACCTACAACGGGGACCATATGTCCATGTACGGGGTAAACGCCTCGGTTCCCAAAACCTTGATCCGGCATATTGTGCGGTATGCCGCGGACAGCGCGTCGGATCCGGAACTGGCCGAGGTGCTGCGGGACATTTTGGACACGCCAGTCAGCCCGGAACTTTTGCCGGCAAAAGACGGGGAGATCTCCCAAAAGACGGAGGATCTGGTTGGCCCCTATGCGCTGCACGATTTCTTCCTGTATTATGCGGTACGCTGGGGATTTGAGCCGGAAAAGGTTTACCGTCTGGCCCGCTATGCTTTCGGGGAGGAATATTCGCCGGAAACCGTTCTATATTGGGAGAAGAATTTTTACCGCCGCTTTTTTGCCCAACAGTTTAAGCGCTCCTGCCTGCCGGATGGGCCTAAGGTAGGTTCCGTCTCCCTCTCCCCCAGAGGGGATTGGAGGATGCCCAGCGATGCCTGCGCAGATCTCTGGCTGGCAAAGTTGGAGCGGATACAGCCCAAATAAGGCCGCCCATTGCAGTATCTCAAAGCGGTCCATGTCTCAGGAAAATTTCTTGCCGGACATGGACCACTGCTGGTTTTATCTGAGATTTTTGGGTTGGCGTGCAACAAAAACTCATTTTTTTGACACTGGTTGACGTGATTGGGAAAGATGAGCGATGGAGGCTGTGCCGGGTGTATTTCTCTATGTTTTGAAAATCTACGCAGATCCGGGGCGGAACATAAGAAAAAGCAGAATGTGATATAACAATTGGGAAGGAGTGGTATCGATGTCGGAGAGGTTGCCCCAGTGTGGCGCTGTGATTGTCTGCGCGGGAAAAGCCAGACGGATGGAGGGAATCGATAAACTGTTGACCCCCATCGCGGGGATGCCGGCGGCGGCCAGAAGCATTGCCGCGTTTCATCGCTGCGATTTTATCAGGGAGATGGTGGTGGTTTGCCGGGAGGATCAGATGTCCCAGTATCGTGCCCTGGTGGACCGGTATGGTTTTGGTAAGGTACATTCGGTGGTAGCGGGTGGGGAAACCCGTCAGCAGTCGGTATTTCAGGGAGTAAAGATGCTCTCTGAGTGTTGTGAGTATCTGGCCATTCACGACGGCGCCCGCCCTATGGTTACTGCCCATATCATTGAGGAGACGCTGGGCGATGCGGTGAAATGGGGGGCAGCGACTGCGGCGATGCCGGTGAAGGATACCATCAAACAGGCGGGTCAGGATGGCTGTATCGCAGCCACTCCCGACCGCTCCACGCTGTATCTTACCCAGACTCCGCAAATTTTTCATAGGGATGTATATTGTCGGGCGATGGAGCAGGCGCTGGAAGCGGGAAAGGAGTATACCGACGATTGTCAGCTGGTGGAAGCGACAGGGGCGAAGGTATTTCTCTCCGCAGGAAGTTACCGCAACCTGAAACTGACCACCCCGGAGGATATGGAGATTGCATCGGTGCTGCTGCCCCGGGAAGGACAGATGGAGACGCCCCGCATCGGGCACGGATACGACGTTCACCGTTTGGTGGAGGGAAGGAAACTGATCCTGGGCGGGGTTGAGATTCCGTGGAGCAAAGGCCTTTTGGGTCATTCCGATGCGGATGTGCTGCTTCACGCACTGTGCGACGCTTTGCTGGGGGCCGCCGCACTGGGGGATATCGGGCAGCATTTTCCCGATACCGATCCCCAGTACGCCGGCGCGGACAGTATGCAGCTGCTGCGCCAGGTGGTGCAGCTGGTACAGGGGGAAGGATATCTGGTACAGAATGTGGATATCACCGTTCTAGCCCAGGCCCCAAAACTCAAGCCGCATATTCCATCGATGCGTTCCCGCATTGCACAAGCTTTGCAGCTGCAGCCGCAGGCGGTCAGCGTAAAAGCCACCACCGAGGAAGGGCTGGGATTTACAGGCGCTGGGGAGGGTATTGCCGTCCACGCGGTGGCACTGCTTTGCCGGGCGCAGTAAAACAAAACGTTGACGGGAGATGGCTGGAAGAGAACTTTCTGGTTCCATATCCCCTTTCCGCGTTAAACCCACGCATCCCAGGCAGGAACACTCGGCGCATCCCCTGCATATCTTAAAACTAGACCTTGTGACTTTTTAGGAGGGGATGCAGATGCCGAAACAGCCGGAGGTATCTTATCTGCAGATCAGTTCCATCACCCATGCATATCGGGGACAGCAAATTTTGCAGCGCCACGGTATTTTTGCTCAGATTCAGCGGGACAGCCGGTATGCTTCCCCCAGAGGATGCGGTTACCAGCTGCGTCTGCGCCGGCAGGATCCGGTCTATGCGCGTCAGCTGCTGCTGGCGGAAGGGGTGCGCGTGCTGGGGGGAAAGGACGGGGATGGGAATGATCTATTTTGACAATGCTGCCACCACCTGGCCCAAGCCTGCCGCAGTGCGGGAAAGCGCAGTAGGTTTTTTTGGCAGATACGGCGCCAATCCGGGACGCAGCGGACATAGAATGTCCATGGATACCGCAACCGCAGTGTACCGATGCCGGGAAGCAGCCGCGGAACTTTTTGATCTCTCCGATCCTTCCAGGGTGGTGTTCACCCAAAACTGTACCCAAGGACTCAACCAGATTTTGCAGGGGGCGCTTCTGCCCGGCGATCATCTGCTGATCTCGGATCTGGAGCACAATTCGGTGCTTCGTCCGGCCTATCGTCTGGTGCAGCAGGGACGCATCCAGATGGATGTGGTGGAGACGGCGCCGGGGGATGACGACGCTACGCTGGAAGCATTTTCCCGCGCCGTGCGCCCCAACACCAAAATGATGCTGGTGACCCATTGTTCCAATGTGTTTGGGTTTCGGATGCCGGTGGAACGGTTGGCTGCGCTGGCGCGGCAGCGGCATATCCTGATGGCAGTGGACGGCGCCCAGTCGGCGGGGGTATTTGACATTCGCTGTGAAAGGGATGGATATGATTATGTGGCTGTGCCAGGGCATAAAGGGCTGTACGGTCCTACCGGCACGGGGATGCTGCTGATTGGGCGGGATGCGCCGCCGCTGGCGCCGATGATGAGCGGAGGAACCGGAAGCCTTTCCCGGGAACTGCTGCAGCCCCAGGAGCTGCCGGACGCGCTGGAGAGCGGGACGCTGAATACCTTTGGGATTTTGGGACTTCTGGCCGGCATCCGTTTTGTACAGCGGGTCACAACAGCGCAGATCCGGGAGAGAGAGCATTTGCTGGCACAGCGATTGTGCCATGGGCTGATGAAGATTCCAGGCGTACAGGTATATGGTGACGCCAAGAGTCTGGAAAAGGGGGCGGCGGTGCTCTCCTTTGGAGTGGAAGGCCAGACCGGGGAGCAGACAGCCCAACTGCTGGCTGAGAAAGGGTTTGCACTGCGCGGCGGGCTGCACTGTGCGCCGCTGGCCCACCGGAAGATGGGCACGCTGGAGAGCGGTACCGCAAGGGCGGGAATCGGATATTTTAACACTGCCCAGCAGGTGGACGCACTTTGTCAAGCGGTGGCACAGTTGGGGAGAAGATGACAGATCCGATAGAAGAAATCGAATTTACAGCAAATTTCATATTGAATTCGCAGTACAATATGGTACAATGAATATGACATCAAAACATTGGTCTGGCAGGCGGTAGCCGTGTTGCCAGAAGAGGAATGGGGACGCTGTATGCTTTTGCTAAACGCGCAGACGGTTGCTTCCGATGCGACCGTGTGGGAAACGCTCGTAGCCATTGTGAAAAATATTGAGCTTCGAGATATCATCGATATGCTCATGGTCATCTATTTGATATATAAAGCGCTGCAGCTGGTGCGGGAGACCCGTGCAATGCAGCTGCTCAAAGGCCTTTTGTTGTTGGTGGCGCTGTATGTGGTGGTCAATACGTTGGAACTGGGAACGATGCGCTATCTGATGCAGATGATCTTCCAGTTCGGCGTCACTGCACTGCTGATTATCTTCCAGCCGGAACTGCGCCGTATGCTGGAGACGGTGGGGCGCGCCAAACTCTCCAACATCAATGTCTTTAATCTAGGCCATGTGGACGATCAGGCCCGGAGGATGCAGTGGGATAGCGCCATCAGCGCCATCTGTGACGCGGCCAATTCTCTCTCCCGTACCGAGACCGGCGCGCTGATGGTGATTGAGCGCACCACCAAATTGGGAGAGATTATCAAAACCGGAACGGTGGTGGATGCGGTGCCTTCGGTGGAGCTGATCGGCAATCTGTTTTTTGTCAATTCTCCGCTGCACGACGGCGCCATGATCATCCGGGATGGAAAAATCTATGCAGCCGGGTGTTATCTACCGCTGAGTGAAAACTATGAGATCAGTAGGGATCTGGGCGCCAGGCATCGGGCAGGTTTGGGAATGAGCGAGAATTCTGACGCCATCGTCATCATCGTCAGTGAGGAAACCGGCATCATTTCCGTGGCCCATAACGGAGTGTTGACCCGCAATTACACCTCCGAAACCCTTTCCCAGCTATTGCGCAGCGAGCTGCTTCCTGAAAATAAAACCTCCGACAGCGAAGGGAAAAAAGCCGCGTTTTGGAAAGTGAAGAAACCATAAACAGGAAACTGTTTGAGCTGTGGCGTAATCAGAAAAAGAGGAATGGTCAAACCGATGAAAAAACTGAACTTAAATTTGGAATCACTGATCCGAAGCAACCGGTTTTTGCAGATTATCTCGGTGGCAATCGGTGTGTTGTGCTGGTGTTACGTTGTAACCTTTGTTTATCCGGATACGGAAGGTGAGTTTCGTGTGACGGTGGATCTGGCCAACCAGCAGGAGCAGGTGGATCAGCTGGGACTCAACATCATTGGAGATTCTTCGGTACACGTGACGGCTCGTGTCAGGGGACAGCGTTTTTTGATTTCCCAGTTGGAGCCTGAGGATCTGAACATAACCGCGTCGCTGGATAAGGTGGATGGTCCGGGGAGCTATTCTCTCTCCCTTTCCGGTGAAAACTATGGGTTGGAATATCTTTCAATTTCCCCCAATACCATTGATGTAAAATTTGATGTGTTTTCCACCAAAACCCTTCCGGTGGAGGTGGAGCTTAGCGGACTGACTATTCCGGAGGGATATCTGGGAGATGAGGAGAGCGTTTCCCCAAAATCCATCACCGTTTCTGGTCCAGATGAAGTCCTCTCCCGGATAGACCGGTGCGTCTTTACCTCCACACTCAATAAACCCTTGCAGCGCACCACGACGCTGGAAGGAGGAGTCACGCTGCTGGATCGCAACGGAGACGAGGTCGTTTCCGACCATATCTCCCTATCGTCGGAGGAGGTCAGTGTGACAATACCGGTGATGAAGATCAAAGAACTTCCCTTCACCGTCAAATTTATCAATCTTCCTCCGGGAATTGACGAAGATCTGCTGACCTATGAGCTCTCCAGCTCTACGCTGGAGGTAGCTGGTCCCGCCGATCAGATTGACCGGTATACAGAGCTGGTGCTGGGATATGTGGATATGAAGGAGCTCACCCCAGAGGAAATTTACGTGTTTGACGTGGAGGAGATCTTGCCGTCTGGATTTGTCAACGTGCAAAACGTTGAGAATGTGGTGGTGGACTTTGCCATGGAAAACATTGGACAGAAATATGTCAATGTGGATAATTTCCAGCTGGTCAACACCTCCATAGAATACGATATCACGGTACGTACCTCTCGCCTGTCCAACGTGCTGGTTTACGGGCGGCAGGATATTCTGGATGAGCTGGTTCCCGGTGATCTTGTGGCGGAGATTGATCTGAGTTCCCGGGAGATTGTGCCTGGACAGTTTAGCACCGGCGTTACCATTTATGCTCCCAATAAGGATCTGCTGTGGGCTTCCGGGGACTATTCGGTGATTATTCATGTCACCGAAAAGCAAACCACGCCTACTTCTTGAGGATTGAAAACTGGACCGACCTTACAACAGCCGTCAGGGGTTTGTTCCTTGACGGCTATTGTTCTATCCAAGACAGAAAAATTTGGGTTGTTTTATGGGCAAACCTGCCGGTTTTCAGGAAAAGTTTGGCGTTAGACAAAGAAATCCGTGGGCACTGCTTTGCCCAATACTAAAATATAAGGAAGAAAACAGATGGCGATTGTTGTTTCAAATCTTTCGGTTCCCTTTGATCAGTCGGAGCAAGAGGTTCTGCATCTTGCCTGTCGCCGGTTGCGTCTGCCTGCACACAAAACCAAAGCATATGTGCTGAAAACCTCGGTGGATGCCCGAAAACAGGAAAAAATCCGTCGGGTTTATACAGTGGGTATTTCCTTAGAGGACGCCGATCAGGAGCGGCAGTTGGTGCAGCGCTGTGCCGACCCCACCATACGGTTTCGGGAGGAGGGCGCCAGCCTGATTACGCCCCATGGAACCTTACCCCTTGCGCATCGGCCGGTGGTGATCGGGTTTGGTCCGGCGGGGATGTTTGCGGCACTGCTGCTGGCAAGGGAAGGATACCGCCCCATTGTGTTGGAGCGAGGAGAGGCGCTGGAACAGCGGGTGGATGCGGTGCAGCGGTACTGGAAAACCGGCGTACTCACCCCGCATTCCAATGTACAGTTCGGGGAGGGAGGCGCCGGAACCTTTTCCGATGGGAAACTGACCACCCGTATTGGCGATCCGCGATGTGAAAATGTGCTGCAAGCCTTTTATCACCATGGAGCCCCGGAGGAAATCTTAAAGCTGGCGAAACCGCACATCGGTACAGATCATCTGCGCAGAGTGGTGACCTCCATCCGAAAGGAAATCATCCGTCTGGGCGGTGAGGTGCGCTTTTCGGAGCAGGTAACCGGTCTGAGCCGTGGTCCTCAGGGAATCACCGGCATCAAAACGGTGTCCGGAGAGATTGCGACGGAGGCGGTGGTGTTGGCCATCGGTCACAGCGCCAGAGATACTTTTCAGATGTTGGCAGAACAGCAGATTCCCATGCAGGCCAAGCCTTTCTCGGTGGGGGTGCGCATAGAGCAGCTGCAGACGGTGATTGATCAGGGGTTATATGGACGGTATGCAGGGCATCCGGCCTTGCCCAAGGGGGAGTATCAGCTTTCCTGGCGGCAAAAGGGCGGTGAGGACGCGGTATATACCTTCTGTATGTGTCCGGGCGGATTTGTGGTGCCCGCCGCTTCAGAGCCGTCCTCGGTAGTAACAAACGGAATGAGCGAGTTTGCACGGGATCAGAAAAACGCCAACAGTGCGCTGGTGGTGTCGGTAGGACCGGCACAGTTTGGTTATGGTGTAATGGACGGGATGATTTTCCAGAGGAATCTGGAACGGTCTGCCTTTGTCATGGGCGGTGCAAACGGGAAGGCTCCCTGTCAGGATACCGTTTCCTTCCTGGCAGGCAAAGTGGGAATGAAAAGCTCGGTGACGCCTTCTTATGCTTTGGGGGTAGCACCTGGAAATTTTGATGCCCTTTTTGACCGTCGTATTGCTGGGCTTTTGCGGCTGGGTTTGGAGCAGTTTGAGCGCCGTCTGCCGGGATTTTCCGGCGGGAATGGTGCACCTGCGGCGCTGATGACCGGCGTGGAAACCCGAACTTCCTCCCCGGTGCGGATTTTGCGGGGGGAGGATTGTCAGTCTTTGGGCTTGGCGGGGCTTTATCCTTGCGGAGAGGGAGCGGGGTATGCCGGTGGAATTATGAGCGCCGCGGTGGATGGACTTCGGGTTGCCCAGGCAATTATTGCCCGCTATGCTTGAGGGACCGGCCTTATGTTTTTTTATGTCCGTGATTTGCCGGAAGGATTTGCTCCGTAATGGGAGATATGTTATAATGAGTCAAACCCCAAAAGACGGACTCCGATTTCAGAGATTCTTGTCCCTGATGGGGTGGGGATAGAGAAATGGTTTTCGTTTATAAAAACAGATAACCATAAAGGTGGTTTGTCCCAGCGATACCAATCGCATTCTAACCATTTTGTATTACTTTTGTGACTGAAAAGAATTTGAGGGTACATCATATGACACTGAAACATCATTGGGGAAAACGGCTGCTGACCGCCGGCTGTTTGTGGGCGCTGCTGTTTTCCGGTTTGCTGCTTCCCCTTTCCGCAACGGTTCACGCTCAGGAAGAGACCGTTGCAGCAGAACTCAACGACCGTGTCGATGCCGTGATTACCGGAGGGGGTGCTTCCTCGGTGACACTGTTGGATGGCCGGTATTCCACCTACATTGATTTTGTGGACGACGGGGAAATCACCTTCACCAGCCCTGACGGGGAACCCATCGGGGCGGTGTATGTGGTATGGCAGACCCCGCCGGAGCAGTGGGTATTGGAGGCGGGTTCCGCCACCTATATGCAGGGACAGTATGGATTTTTGCACGATACTGTCAAATTGGAGACCCCCTCCCAGCAGGTTGTGATGAGATGGGAGGCGGACATGGCACAGCTTTGTGACGTCTATCTGTTTGGAGAAGGGGAGCTGCCGGATTGGGTACAGCAGTGGCAGCCCGCTCAGGGGCCGGCCGATCTGTTGCTGTTGCCCACCCATGCGGACGATGAGCATCTGTATTTTGGCGGAACAATGCCCTACTATGCGGATCGCGGGGATGTTGTGATCCAGGTGGCCTATATGGTCAACCATAATGGAGAGCCTTACCGGCTTCACGAACAGCTCAACGGTCTTTGGACTGCGGGGGTTACCCGTTACCCTGTGATCTCATCCTTTCCGGATGTGTACAGCGAATCGATGGAGCACGCGGAAACCGTATACGACCGGCAGCAGATTCTTGCCTATCAGACCGAGCTGATCCGTAGGTTTCAGCCTTTGGTGGTGATAGGACACGATCTCGATGGTGAGTATGGCCATGGTGCTCATATGCTCAATGCTGACTGCCTGACAGAGGTAATAGAGCGCACCGATGATCCCACCTATTTTCCGGAAAGCTATGAAGCTTATGGAGGATGGAAAATCTCCAAATTGTATCTGCATCTGTATGAGGAAAATCCCATTGTGATGGATTGGGGAACGATGACCCTGGATTCCTTCGGGGGAAAAACAGCGCTGGAGGTGGCACAGGAGGCTTTTGCCTGTCATACCTCTCAGCAGCAGTGGTTTGAGGTGGCCGCTTCCGGTCCTTATGACTGCCGCAAGTTCGGCCTTTACGCTACCAATGTTGGATTGGATGAGGCGGGAAATGATTTTTTTTTGAGCACGTGGTACTGCCTAGGGACGCCCAAGTTGCCCCGGAATCATCTTCCTCCGAGAGTATCCCAGAGGCTTCTGAAAGCGTCGGTGTGAGTGAGGAGCCTTCATCGTCCCAGAAAGAATCCACCCCCGTTTCCGTGGAAGAAGCGCAGCTTCCGGCGGCGGATCAGCCTCGCATTGGGCTTGTATATCTCGCCTGGGGAGCAGCGGGAATTTCATTGTTTTTGCTTTTGGTTTTATTGCTCATTGGAAAGAAAAGGAAACGCTGATGCCGAGGAAAAGGGTTTAGATCCATCATTTTCTATATGATCCAAGGAAGGTGAGCGCTATGTCTTTGCCCGTTACCGTGATACTTCCCTCCCTCAATCCTGACGAAAAGCTTCTTGCAGTGGTGGAAGGGATCATCAAAGTAGGATTTGGCCGTATGATCCTGGTGGACGACGGCAGCAGTGCGGAACATCAAAAATATTTTCAGCAGGCCCTGGCTCTTGCAGAGGAAAAAGGATTGTCGGTAGATTTTCTCCGTCATGCCAAAAATCTGGGAAAGGGCCGAGGCCTGAAAAATGCCTTCAATTATTATCTTTGCCATCCGGGAGACAACGTCGGGGTGGTGACGGTGGATGGAGACAATCAGCATCGGGCGGAGGATATCCTTCGGTGTGCTCAGGCCCTGGTGGCTTCCCCAGACCGGGTATATTTGGGATGCCGGGATTTTTCCCTTCCCCATGTTCCTCCCAAAAGCCGTGTGGGAAACCGAATTACCTCCTTCCTGTTTTTGGCAGCCTGTGGTATCCGCCTCTCCGATACCCAAACGGGATTGCGGGCCATTCCCAACTGTTTTTTGTCCCAGATGCTGGATTTGCAGGGAGAGCGGTTTGAGTATGAGACCAATATGCTGCTGGAGATGAAACAGCAGGGAATCCCCTTTGCGGAGATTCCCATCGAGACGGTTTATCTGGAGGAAAACCGTTCCTCCCATTACCGTCCGCTGGTGGATTCTCTGCGCATCCTTCGGATTTTGATGCGTTTTATGTTGGCGTCCGGCTCCTCGCTGGTACTGGATTTGGGAGCGTTTGCCCTTTTGAGCTATCTTCTGCGGGGGCAGAGCTTGGCCACGAGTGTCGTTTTGTCCACGGTATTGGCCAGAATTATCTCCTCAATGTATAATTTATCGATAAACAAACTGATAGTATTCAAAAATCAGCAGCGGTTTGCCGGAGTTGCAGTGCGGTACTATCTGCTGTGCGGGATACAGATGCTTTGTTCCGCCGTATTGGTCTCGATATTCACAGGATTGGTTGGACGGGTCTGGTCGGTGCCGGTGAAGCTGGCGGTGGATACGGTTTTATTTTTTGCCAGTTTTCAAATCCAGCGGGAGTGGGTATTTTCAAATCAACGTTAGAACTAAGAAAGCGGTAATACAATGGATTTACAAAAACAGTCTCCCGAGAGAGAAGAAAGGGCAGCGGACTTTTCCAGTGACACATCTCCCAGCCGCAGAGCGATGAGAGAGAAAAACATCCGGAGGTTCCGTGTTGAAAAAAGACTTTTACCCCAGGTACAGGTAGAAAAAAAGTCTGCTGTGTTGCTTGCCGTTCGAGGATTAAAGGGCGTGGGTAAAGCTTTTTTGCTTATTTTGCTGGCGCTGCTGTTGACGGTGCTGTTTTTGCTGGGTGCCTGTTATGTGGTGTTTCGCGGTCCCTCCCCGGCGGCACGGGATCTGTTGCTTGTCTCCGCCATGGAAACCAGCGCTGCCAAATTTATCCCCCGGCTGTTCTTTTCCCAGGAGGAAATTGACGAGATTATTCAAAAGAATTCAGTTCTTCCCACCTATGAGGTTACCGAAACCCCGTCCTCTTCTGTCTCCCCTGAAGGGGAGGAGGAAGAGATGGAATCCACCCCGGTGGATCTGTCCGCAGTGGAGTTGGTGGAAGTCAGTGGAACGACCTATAAAGGAAAGATGCTGATCGTTCAGGATCCTTCCCGGGTGTACGTGGCAACACCGGAAGCCTTTCATCTTTCCACCGGCGGTATGCGGGTGGAAGAGATGTGCCGCAGGGACGGCGCATTGGCCGGAATCAATGGTGGTGGGTTTATGGATGAAAACGGAGTGGGAGACGGCGGATCCCCCATTGGGCTGGTAATCTCAGGCGGCGTGATGATGAACGGTTATCCCTCCCTGGTCAGCGAAGTGATTGGTTTTGACCGGGACAACCGTCTGGTGGTGGGAAATATGTCGGCGCAGGAGGCGCTGGACCGGGGGATTCGGGATGCCGTCAATTTTGGACCAATCCTTGTGGTCAATGGGGAGCCGGCTCAGGTTTCCGGATCTGGAGGCGGACTCAATCCTCGGACAGCCATTGGGCAGCGGGAGGATGGGGCAGTGCTGCTGTTGGTGATCGACGGACGGCAATCCCACAGTCTGGGGGCCAGCTATAAGGATTTGATCGAGATTATGCTGGAGTTTGGCGCGGTGAACGCTGCTAACCTGGATGGAGGCTCCTCCTCTTTGATGGTGTATGAGGATGAAATCATCACCACCTGCGCTTCTCTCTATGGTTCCAGAAAGATTCCCACCGCTTTTTTGGTTCGGGGAGCACCGGAAAACACAGAGCAAGCGCCCCAGTAAGAAGAAATAGCAGATTGGCGGGAAGAAGGAGGGATCGCCTGTGGCGGTGAGACCTGGAAAACGCGGTAGCACCTGGTTTTGGAAGGCGGCGCTGTTTCTGGTATTGCTGATGGTTCCCCTGGGCATCGGTGTGCTGGGAATGTTATGGGATTTTCTGGAGGAGTATCAAGAGAGCCTTCCAGAAAATGCAGCGCAGCAGGGACTGATGTTGTTTGAGAACCAGCAGTTGGAAGCGCTTGCCCCCTATTTTTCCTATACGCCGCATCCTTTGGAGGCTGAGGGTAATTTTGCTCAAGCAGTGGAGCAATATTTTGCACCCAAGGAAGGGGGAAAAGGGGAATACTCCCTGATTCCCAAAGTGGGAACCGGCAGCGAGAAAAGATTTGTGGTAGCGCTGGATGGCGTTCAGATTGCTGAGCTGGTGCTGACGCCCAGCGGAAAAACCCAGCGCTATCAACTGGATACTTGGCAGATCAGCGATATTGAAGTGTCTCCCATCAGTGGAAAGTATGGGGTGGAGATTCTGGCTCCGGCCGGGATACAGCTTACCATCAACGCCAAAGATCTATCGCAGGATTATATGGTGGATAATGCCGTAGCGATGGATGTATCCGGATATCAGGAACTCCCTGAGGGGTATGGCCAGCCTACCTACATTCGCTATCGGGTGGAGGGGCTGTTGCAGATGCCGCAGGTGGAAGCCCAGGCGGTGGATGGAGGAAGCTGTGCCCTTAATTTGACCGAGGAGAAGGACGGCATTGCCTATTATGAAGTGATCCACTATGCTTCCGAGGAGTTTGCCTCCGCGTCAGGGGTGAAGGCGGAAAATGTGGCCAAACTGTACGCAGAGTTTATCACAAAGGACGCTTCTTTCGGAGAGTTACTGCCCTATCTGCTGGAAAACGGCAGCCTTTATAACCATCTGTATGGGTTCAGCAACGCCTGGTATATTACCCACGATGCCAACGCTTTTGAGAATTTGGAGATGGATAATTTTATTCTTTATGACGCCTCCCATTATTCCTGCAATATTCAGTTTGATTACTATATTTATATGGGAAGCAAATCCTATCAGTATCCCACCGCCTATACTTTGTACTTTGTCCGGGAAGGGGAACAGTGGAAGCTGGCGTCATTGGAAGTTCCCCTTCGGGAGACTGAAAGAAGTCTGAGGAACCTCGTAGGCTTGATGGAACAGGGCATTGTCTCCGAGACCACCAAGGAACGACTCATGGAGCTTGAAGCCTACAAGAGCGACCTCAAGCAGCTCATCTCCAAGGAGGAAATGAAAAAGCCCCTTCTCTCGAAGGAGCGAATCATCCATTGGCTCGAATCATTCAAGGGCGGTGACCCCAAGAGTGTGGAGTACCAAAGACGAGTGATTGACACTCTGGTGAACTCAGTCTATGTCTATGATACAGACGGAGGTAAAGGGCGAAGAATAGTCCTCACCTACAACATTTCGGGGCAGAACACCTCCACGATAACTGTTTCGGATATTGCGTGTTTTGCTCCAGGTCCAAGGAAAAAATGGGTGAAATGCAGGTAGCGGTAATGGTATCAGCAGTGATGATTTCCTGGGATTTGCTCAGAAAGGAGGGAGTGGGATGGAACAGCGTCCACTGGAGACCATCACCGGTACGGTGGAGGAGATCGTCTTTCACAACGAGGACACCGGTTTTACGGTTTTGCTGCTGGATGACGGGGAGGAGCTTCAGACCGTTGTAGGAGAGATTATGGAGATCGGCGAGGGCGAGGAGCTGAAGGTTACCGGACATTTCACCACCCACCCCACCTATGGGCCGCAGTTTAAGGCGGCAATGGTGGAGCGCAGCCTCCCCGCGGCTGCCTCGGCGATTCTCAAATATCTGGGGTCCGGCGCCATCCGTGGCATTGGTCCGGCGCTTGCCCGCCGTTTGGTGGACGCTTTTGGGGACGATACCCTGGAGGTGATGGAGAAATCTCCTGAGACACTGGCACAGGTGCAGGGGATTTCCAAAAAGAAAGCGCTGGAGATCGGGGAAGAATTCCAACGCATCTTTGGTATTCGCACGGTGATGCTTTTTCTCTCTCAGCACGGGGTGGATCCGGCGGCCAGCATTCGGGTCTGGAAGGCATGGGGAACCTATGCGCCGGAACTAATTCGGGCCAATCCCTATATGCTTTGCGGGGATGAGGTGGGCCTTACCTTTGAGAAAGCGGACGAGATCGCAGGGAAACTGGGAATCTCTCGGGACGATCCCAACCGGATCGGGGCTGCCATCGCCTATGTGCTGCGCCACAATCTCAACAACGGCCATACCTGTCTCCCGGCCGCAGCGCTGGCGGATCGGGCGGCAGCACTGACAGGTTTAGACCAGCAGCTGGTGGAACGTCAGCTTTTGGTGGAAGAACAGCAGCAGAATCTGGTCAGCGATACGGTGGGGGAGACGGTGTTTTATTATCTGCCACAGCTGTATCGGGCGGAAACCTATGTAGCAGGGCGTTTGTCGATGATGTTGTCGATGGAGGAGCCAATCACGGGAGATTTTGGGGATCAGATTGCGCTGCTGGAACAGCAAAACGGGGTGCAGTACGCACAGCTTCAGAAAAAAGCCATTGCCCAGGCTCTGTCCCACCATCTGTTTATCCTCACAGGAGGGCCTGGAACCGGAAAAACCACCACCGTCAATGCGGTGATCGAGCTGTTTGAGGAACAGGGATTGAAGGTTGCGCTGGCCGCCCCCACCGGAAGAGCCGCCAAGCGTCTCAGCGAGGTAACCGGACATGAAGCAAAAACCATCCACCGGTTGTTGGAGGTGGATTTTAAGGATAAAAACAGTCCAGCCATTCAGTTTAAGAGAAACGAAAAAAATCCCATCGGAGCGGATGTGGTGATTGTGGACGAGATGTCTATGGTGGATATCCTGCTCTTTGAAAATCTGGTGCGGGCGCTGCGATTGACAGCCCGGCTGGTGATGGTGGGGGATTCGGATCAGCTTCCGTCGGTGGGACCGGGGAATGTGCTCAAGGATCTGATTTCCTCCGGTCAGGTGGCTACCGTATGTCTCACCGAGATTTTCCGCCAGGCGGCCCAAAGCTTGATTGTCACCAACGCCCATGCCATTGTGCGGGGAGAGATGCCTCAGCTGCAAAAGCGGGACAATGATTTCTTTTTTTTGCTTAGCTCAAATTATCAAAATACCGCAAAGCTGGTGGAGGATCTCTGCCGGCGCCGGCTTCCGGCCAGCTATGGATATTCCCCGCTGTGGGATATTCAGGTGATGGCTCCCAACCGGGTTGGAGAGATCGGCACGCTGGAATTAAACCGAAGGCTTCAGAAGATTCTGAATCCACCGTCGGCGGAGAAAAAGGAGTTTCAGTTTGGCCCTTTTACCTTTCGGGAAGGGGACAAGGTGATGCAGATCAAAAACAACTACGATATCGTCTGGGTCAAAGAGGACGGGGAGCACGGAACCGGCGTGTATAACGGGGATATCGGTATCATTCTTGCAATCGACAAATCCGCCCGGGTATTTGTGGTAAAATATGAGGACAGGACGGTCAACTACAGCCTGGACAACGCCGATGAGATTGAGCTTGCCTATGCGGTGACGGTGCATAAAAGCCAGGGGTGCGAGTACGAGGCGGTGATTCTTCCGCTGATGAACAGCCATTCCCGGCTGTATCACCGCAATCTGTTTTATACCGCTGTGACCCGTGCGAAAAAGCTGCTGATTATCATCGGGCGCCCCGAAGCGGTGCGGTATATGGTGGAAAACAACCGTAAAACCCTTCGCTATACCAACCTCTCCCGCTTTATGACGGAGGCGGCGGGGGATTTTTGCAAGGAACAGGAACAGCAGCAACTGCTGTCATTGCCGCTTGATGTACAGGGGGCGGCGCCATGAGGGTGATACAGTGGATTCTGGAACAGATTTTTCCTTCTCGCTGTGCCGGATGCGGCATTGTCGCTCCTGACGGAATCTGTGAGCGGTGTCGGGAGCAGCTCCCGTTTGTGGAGGAGGACGCCTGTCCCAAATGCGGCAGAGGTGCTGCCAGATGCCTTTGCGGAAAAAGGTATACCACTGCCGAGGGAAACGAAGTGACCTTTCACTTTTCTCCCCAATATCAGCAGCTGGTGGCGCCCTGTTACTATACCGGCGCCATGCGCCGGGGGATTGCCCTTCTGAAATTCCACGGGCAGAAGCGTCATGCGCTGTGGATGGGACGTGAGATGGCTCGCTCCCTGCAAAAGCAGATGGTCCTCTCCCAGATTGATCTGGTGGTGCCGGTACCTCTCTCCCGCAGCCGGCTGCGGGAGAGAGGCTACAATCAGGCTGTGCTTTTGGCAAGGGAGGTTGCCGGGATTCTGGAGCTGCCCTTTTCGGAGCAGGTGCTGATTAAGACCAAGGAAAACGCGGTGCAGCATACCCTTTCCCACCACCAGCGGCTGCTCAATGTGGAAGGGGTATATGCGGTGCAGGGAGAGCTTTCCGGCAAATGTTTGCTGCTGATCGATGATGTGTCCACCTCCGGCGCCACCTTGAGCAGCTGTGGGCAGGCGCTCTATAGCGCCGGTGCGGAAGCGGTGGTCTGCTGTGTTGCCGCAGTCACGGTGCGGCGGGAGGATGAGTGAGACGGAGGATTCTCTGAAAAAGCAGAGATAGAATTGTTGTGGACGGGATGAACAAACAGGTATTTTTTCACAATCAGGAAGGATGAACAAAGAATGGCTTTTGAAGATATTGGCATCGATCTTGGTACCGCTTCGGTGCAGGTTTGTCAGAGCGGGCGGGGGATTATCCTGGAGGAACCTTCCGTGGTAGCGGTCAACACCAGAACCGATGCAGTGTTGGCGGTGGGAGACGAGGCCTACAAGATGATTGGAAGAACCCCTTCCTACATCCAGGCGGTGCACCCGCTGGAGGACGGCGTAATCTCCAACTACGAGATGACCGAAAAAATGATTCAGTATTTTTTGCGCAAATGCTGTAAAAACAGTGTGTTTAAGCCTCGGGTGGTGCTTTGTGTGCCCTCCGGCGTTACCGAGGTGGAGGCCAGAGCGGCGGTGGACGCCGCCGTATCCGCAGGCGCCCGAAAGGTTTATCTCATTGAGGAGCCGGTGGCGGCAGCACTGGGTGCGGGCATCGATATCTCCATCCCCAACGGGGTGATGGTGGTGGATATCGGCGGAGGCACCACCGATATTGCGGTCATCTCGCTCAGCGGGGTGGTCACCAAGACCTCCATCAAGCTGGCGGGGCAGAAGATGGATCAGGCCGTGATCCGCTACATCCGTCAAAGCCGCGGGATTTTGATTGGAGAAAAGACCGCCGAGGAGATCAAAATAAAGATTGGTACCGTATATATGGAGGATTCCGATCCGGATATGGAGATGGAAGCCAAAGGGCGGGATCTCTCTCTGGGGCTTCCCAGAAAATTTATCATCAGCAGACGGGAACTGATGCCGGTATTGCAGGAGCTGGCCATTCAGATTGTCCAGTCGGTGCAGAGCGTGGTGGAACGGACGCCGCCGGAACTGGTGGGAGATATCTTTGTCAATGGACTGATGCTCACCGGCGGCGGTGCTATGATCAACGGTCTGGACCGGCTGATTACCCAGCGCACCAACATCAAATGTACCCTTGCCCAGGACCCCATTGAATGTGTGGCGAAGGGGACGGTAAAGGCTTTTGAGCTGTTAAATGTTTTGCAGGATGGCTTTTTCCCGGTGTCCACCCATAACCATTAAACGGCCAACAGATTCTGATCGCTTGTGCAACGGGGTAGCGGGATGACCGCCGGCCTCTTTTCTGCCTGGAAGGAGTTTATCAATGAAAATTAAGGATATACAAAAAAAGGTCACCTTTTCCTTTGAAATTTTTCCGCCGAAAAAGACCTACTCCTCTGCCTCTCTGGCAAAAACCTTCGCCCCACTTACCGCCCTTCAGCCCGATTTTATCAGTGTAACCTATGGGGCAGGCGGTTCCACCATCCAGCAAAACAAGACGGTGGATCTCTGCCGGATTCTGAAACAGGAGTATCATACCGAGGCGGTGGCCCATCTCACCTGTATCAATTCCCGCAAAAGTGAGGTGGCGGGGATGCTGGAACTGATGAAGGCCCAGGGAATCGAAAATATCCTGGCCCTTCGCGGGGACCGCAATCCGGATATTGTCTCCCCCGGCGATTTTCACTATGCCTGGGAGCTGATTGCTTTCATCCATGAGCACAGCGATTTTGATATCTGTGCCGCCTGTTATCCTGAGGGCCATCCGGAGAGCGGCAGCCTACGGGAAGATGTGCGCCACCTCAAACAGAAGGTGGATGCTGGGGTCAGCTCTCTGATTACCCAGCTGTTTTTTGACAACGAGGATTTCTACCGGTTCCAGGAGCTGTGTGATGTGGCGGATATCCATGTTCCCATCCACGCTGGCATTATGCCGGTGACCAACAAAAACCAGATTGAGCGGATGGTGTCGATGTGCGGGGCGTCCCTGCCCAAAAAGTTTGCCCGGATGATGGCTAGATACGAGAACGATCCAGTGGCGTTGCAGGACGCGGGAATCTCCTACGCCACAGAACAGATTGTGGACCTGCTCTCCAGCGGTGTGGATGGTATCCATCTGTATACCATGAATAAGCCGGAGCTCGCAAAAAAAATCAGTGACAACGTCCGTTCGCTGGTGGATGCCCGCAATCGCCAGTAAACCGGTGAACCGGCCTTCTCCTTGGAAAAGTGCCTGCTCAAAAATAAAAACGGTGCGGGATACTGCGGCAATGCCGTTTGTGATACCGGCAACGCAGTGAAACGGCTTATAAAAGGATTTGATCAAATATGCAGGCGATTCCCCTTTATCCTCATGTCGAATTTTCTGGTATTAAGGTAAACCGGCAGGAGATGCTGCGGTACCTCGGGTATCGGGGCCAGCAGATGGAGCCGGACCTTGTCCAGTCGCTGGAGCGGTGTGCCGCGCTGGTGGAGGCTGCTGCGGCTCCCCGGTTTGTGGCGGCAGAATATCCCTGCGTTCCCCAGGCGGACGCAGTACAGGTGGCTCAAACCCTTCTCCTTCCCGGCATTGATATTCAGATGCATCTGGAACATTCGGAGCGCTGTGTGCTGATGGCGGCGACGCTGGGCTATGAGGTGGAGCGGGTGATCCAGTACCACAAAGCCTGCAGCATGACCGAGGCGGTGATGCTGGACGCAGCTGCAACGGCGCTGATCGAACAGGTGTGCGATGCGCTGGAAGAACAGATGCGCCTTTATTATCAGGCTTCCGGATGGGATCTGACCGATCGGTTTAGCTGTGGATACGGGGATCTTCCCATCGAGGTACAGCCCGGAATTACCGGTCTGCTGCAAAGTGCCAAAACCATCGGGCTCACCTGTTCCTCCTCCCTCATCTTGATTCCCAGAAAGTCGGTGACGGCGATTTTGGGTGTGATACGTCCCGGGCAGCGGCGCAGTATCCGGGGATGTCAAAACTGTAAAAACAAACAAAACTGCACCTTTAGAAAGGATGGTATCACCTGTGGACATTCGCAGCAGATTACAGAGTAAAAGATTGCTACGGCTGGACGGCGGTATGGGGACCATGTTGCAGGCTTCCGGGCTTGCGTTGGGCCAAAATCCGGAGACGCTCAACATTTTGCATCCGGAAGTGGTCAAAGGGATTCACAGCGCCTATTTTGAGGCGGGTTCCGAGGTGGTGTATGCCAATACCTTTGGGGCAAACGCCCACAAACTGTCCCGCACCCCCTATACGGTGGAGGAGGTCATCACGGCGGGGGTGAAGATTGCCCGGGAAGCGGCGGCACCTTATGACGGCGCGGTGGGACTGGATATCGGCCCGCTGGGAGAGCTGCTGGAACCTATGGGAACCCTTTCCTTCGAGCAGGCCTATGAACTTTTTGCTCAACAGGTGCGGGCCGGGATGAAGGCGGGAGCCGACCTCATTGCCATCGAGACGATGACCGATCTCTATGAGGCAAAGGCGGCGCTCTTGGCGGCCAAAGAGAACAGCGACCTTCCGGTTTTTGTCACCATGAGTTTTGAGCAGGATGGGCGCACCTTTACCGGGTGCAGCGTCAGCGCCATGGCGCTGACCTTACAGGGCCTGGGAGCAGATGCCATTGGCATCAACTGTTCCCTGGGGCCGGTACAGATTTATGAGATTGCAAAACAGCTGCTTCCCTGGACCACGCTGCCGCTGATCGTCAAGCCCAACGCAGGACTTCCGGTGGTGCAGGATGGGAAGACGGTCTACGATATTACCCCGGAACAATTTGGGGAGGAGATGGCCCGTTTCCTGGAGCTGGGGGTAACGGTGCTGGGCGGCTGCTGTGGGACAACCCCTCAGTCCATCCGGTCACTGTGCCGCAACGTTGAGGGAAAAACGCCTGATTTTTCGAAAAGGGTACAATCTGTTCCCGCCGCAGTGTGCTCCAATACCGTCACGGTGCCCATCGACCGGGTGCGGGTGATTGGGGAGCGGATCAATCCTACCGGTAAGAAGCTGTTTAAGAAGGCGCTGGCCAACGGGGATATGGACTATATCGTCAAGCAGGGGATCGACCAGGCGGAGGCAGGAGCGGATATTCTGGATGTCAATGTGGGACTTCCCTCCATCGACGAAGCCCAGATGATGGCCCGTACCGTCAAGACGCTGCAAAGCGTCATCAACCTGCCGCTGCAGATCGATTCCTCCGACCCCAAGGCGGCGGAAGCCGGATTGCGGTGTTATAACGGAAAACCCATCCTCAACTCGGTCAACGGGGAGGATAAGGTGCTGGACAGGCTGCTGCCGCTGGTAAAAAAATACGGCTGTGCTGTGGTAGGGCTGACGCTGGACGAAAACGGAATCCCCCGCACCGCTCAGGAACGGTTTCGGATCGCTGAAAAGATCAAAAATCGGGCGATGGCATACGGCATTGCGCCCCAGGATGTTTATATCGACTGTCTGACCCTCACTGCCAGCGCTGAGCAGGATCTGGCGATGGAGACGGTGAAGGCGGTGCGGTTGGTGAAAGAACAGCTGGGGCTCAAGACGGTGCTGGGGGTTTCTAACATTTCTTTTGGATTGCCTGCCCGGGAAAAGCTCAACCAGGTATTTTTGACAGCGGCGATGGCGGCCGGGCTGGATCTGCCGATCATCAATCCCAATGTCCTTTCGATGATGGATGCTGTGGCGGCTTTTCATGTACTGAGTGGAGCGGATGTGGGCAGCGGCGAATATATCGCACGGTTTTCCCAGCAATCCGCGCAGGGAAGTACGGCATCCGGTGCAGTGGCAGCAGATGCTGTAACGATGCAGGAGAAAGAGATCGGATATTATATTCTCAAGGGACTGCGGGAGGAAACCCGGCAGAGCTGCCGCCGGCTGCTGGAGCAAAAACAGGGACTGGAGATTGTCAATGCTGATCTGATCCCGGCTCTGGACCAGGTGGGTAAGCTCTATGAGACCGGAAAGATTTTTCTTCCCCAGCTGATCGCAGCGGCGGAAGCGGCGAAGATGGCGTTTGAGGAGATCCGTGCCAGTATGCCCGCCAACGATACTTCCACCGAGAAAGGCCCCATCGTTTTGGCCACGGTCAAAGGGGATATCCACGATATCGGCAAAAACATTGTCAAGGTTGTGCTGGAAAACTATGGATACCGTATCATCGACCTGGGCCGGGATGTGGCGGTGGAAGCGGTGGTACAGGCTGTACAGAAATACCAGGTGCGTCTGGTGGGGCTTTCCGCGCTGATGACCACCACCCTTCCCAGCATGGAGCAGACCATCCGCGCGCTTCGGGAGAGCGGATGCGACTGTAAAATCTGGGTGGGCGGCGCAGTATTGACCCCGGAGTACGCCAAGGAAATCGGTGCGGATTTTTATGCCAAGGATGCGCAGCAGTCGGTGAGCATTGCCCGGGAAATTTTGGGGTAATCCGCGGGCGATTTGTGTACAACGGCTTTACTTTTTGTCCATTTTCCTGTATGATAAAGATGCAGCTGCGCCTGCTTTGAGACGCAGACCCTAGGAAAGAAAAACGGCCTCGACAGTTTATGCCGCACGGCTGTTTTCTTTTGCTCTTTCCCCGGTGTACGGGCGAACTTTGACTTTACGGGAAAGGCTGTGATGACAGGGTTGGAAAACAAGATGAAGCTGTACGGCTTTAACAATCTGACCAAAACCCTCAGTTTTAATATCTATGATGTCTGCTATGCCAAAAGCCGCCGGGAGCAGCAGGATTATATTGCCTATATTGATGAGCAGTATAACTCGGAACGTCTGACCAACATTCTGTGCAAGGTAACCGATATGATTGGCGCCCATGTGCTGAACATCTCCAAGCAGGATTATGATCCTCAGGGAGCCAGCGTCACCATCCTGATCAGTGAGGAGGCGTTTCCCGCTGAGAAGATCGATGCTTCCTGCAATCTGGGAAACATCCGGTTTCAGCCGGAGACGGTGGTGGGTCATCTGGATAAAAGCCATGTGACGGTACACACCTATCCGGAATACCATCCGGATAATGCCATCGCCACCTTCCGTGTGGATATTGACGTCTCCACCTGTGGGGAGATCTCTCCTCTTCGGGCGCTGGATTATCTGATTGGCAGCTTTGATTCGGATATTATGACCATCGATTACCGGGTGAGAGGTTTTACCAGAGACGTCAACGGCAAAAAGCTGTTTATGGACCATTCCATCACCTCCATCAAGGACTTTATTGACAAAAAGACGCTGCAGCGGTATGATGCCATCGACATCAACGTATACCAGGCCAATATCTTTCACACCAAGATGCTCATCAAGGAGATCGAGCTGCAAAATTATCTGTTTAACACCGATGTCTATGAGCTTCCGCCCAAACAGCGCCTGGAGATCAGCGACAGCCTGCGCCGGGAGATGATCGAAATCTTCAGCGGCACCAACATATACTGAGAAAAGAGATGTCTACCATGACCCACTGCTATGAATGCGGCACCAAACTGATTCCCCGGGAGCTGGAAGGGGAGGGGATTATCCCCTATTGCCCCCATTGTCAGGCCTATCGTTTTCCCATCTTCAGCACGGCCATGAGCACAACGCTGCTCTCTCCTGACCGCAAGAAAGCGCTGCTGATCCAGCAGTACGGGAGAAACCGTAATGTGTTGGTGGCTGGATATGTGAACAAAGGGGAGAATGCGGAACACGCGGTGGTTCGGGAGGTACAGGAGGAAGTCGGCCTCAAGGTGGTGCAGATGGCTTTTGTCAAGAGCACCTACTTTGCCCCATCCAATACCCTGATGCTTCATTTTTTGACGGTGGTGGAGGATGATGATCTGAGCCATATGACTGCCGAGGTGGACAAGGCCCAGTGGTATCCTCTGGAACAGGCAAAGGAAGCGGTGCTCACCCCCAGCTTAGCCCAGCGCTTTCTCTTTACAGCGCTGCAAAAGCTGGAGCGAGGGGAGATTGTCCCTGTGGATGTAAATACCGAAAATCTTTGGCCTGTGGAGTAAGTCAGGATTGTTTTCTGGTTTGATTGGCTTTCATAAATATATAAGGCTATCCCAAAGGGTGGTTTGATATGCTCCCTTCTAGGTAG
>DBQB01000037.1 GCA_002305685.1 Ruminococcaceae bacterium UBA1405 | reverse complement strand
AGCACCGCTTCTGTGGCGTTTGCTGCGGATCGTTTCGATGCTGAGACCGGTCTGCATGACATTTCTACCGTCAGCGCCGAAGAACCCATCACCTATGGTGAGGAGTATACCTATTTGATCAGTACTTTTGTTGCTGATGCTACTAGTCTTTCTGTAACTCAGCTCGGACAGCTGCTGGATGATGGCGATGCCAAAATTTCTGTTATTGTAACTGAGGGTTCTTCTAAGTTTGCTACCAAACCCACTATTTCTCTGAAAAATGTGCTTTCTTCCGAAGAAACAGAGGATGTGATTGTTTGGGCTGAAGGTCAAGGGAAAATTACGTTTGATGATAAGGTTATTGTAGAAGCAGGTAAAAAAGTTACTGCTATTCCTGTGAATTCCGCAACTAATGCAGTAGACTTTACTACTATCGATGAAGTTGTTTATCCTACCGATAGTAGATGGGATCATTTGATTCAAACTTGTAAAGATGCACGAGTTGTCACTACTGTAAAGAATAGTCTCGGCACCCAGCATACTCTTCCTGCAGCACAGGTGAAGTTCGAGGTTGCTCATACTTATGGCACTGGTTCCACCACTGTTGGTATGAAGTTTAAGATTACCTTCACAGAGGATAAGTTTGGTTATGAAGATGGCGACACCATCATCACCGATGAAGTGAAATTCAAAGCTTCCTACAAGAGCATGAATGATGTCAGCGAGGATATGGAGTTGACTCGTACTGAGGTTGAGGACAACAACGTTCTGTTGAACAAAGATGATGCTCTGTATGACGAAATCGGCAACTCTGAGTTCACTCTGTACTTCGAGGATTTCGCAGCTTTCTCCGGTAAGATGTCTTCTGCTCAGAAGGTACAGAATATGTACTACATCACCGATGAGATCGACGAGATCGTTGACGCTTATCCCGATGTTGACTTTGAGATGATCCAGTTCCTGGGCACTCCTTCCTTCACCAACAGTGGTTCCATGACCTTCAACGCTATTGGTGGCAGAGACACCACCGTTTACACCTTCGACGGCGAGACCCTGACTCCTCTCGACACCACCTATGATTCCACTTACGGCACCGTTACCGCTAAGGGCATCAAGAAGCTCACCACCTTCGTGGTTGCTGACCAGGTTCTCGAGGTAGAGGAAGAGGAAGAGCCTGAGGAGCCTGCTGACGAGACTCCCGAAGTAGACGAGTCCAACCCCAACACCGGCGCTTGCTAATCCTTCTTACTGACACGAGCAATCGTTAAGTAACAACAAGTCCGTCCATCCTGGAACAGGGTGGGCGGATTTTTTTATGCTTAGTGAGGAAAACCGTTGTCGGCCGAAAAACAGTGTGCTATAATAGATAAAAACCGCCTGAAGCGGCAAAGAAAATTAACGCCACGGTTTGCTAGAGAGAGGAAATGATGATATGAAAAAGTTGGCTGCGCTGCTGTTTGCTGTGATGATGGCGATGGCCACTGCTACTACTGCCTTCGGATTTACATTGGAGTTCGGAGAGTTTGCAGCGTTTGTGGGAGAGAGCTCCCCCTCCCAGCAGGAGCAGAATTTTTACTTTACCACCGAGGAAATCCCTCAGATATTGGAGCAGTATACCGATGTGGATTTTGAGGTGCTCACCTTTAAAGGAAATCCCAGCTTTGCCCGTACCGGAGCTATGGTATTTCACGCCCTAGGCGGTAAGGATACAGCGATTTACCGGTATGCTGACGGCGTGTTGGAACAACTGGACAGTGTTTATGATGAGGCGAATGATCGTGTCATCGTGGACGGTATTAAAAAATTAGACTGCTTTGTGATTGCTTCAAAATCTCTGGATCTTTCCACTGCGCAAGAGGGTGGCTCGGTTAGTTCCAATGACGCTGAGGAGCAAACAGAAGATACTGTGCAAATCACAGATACAGAAGCAAACCCCAATACCGGCGCCTGCTAAACAGAACAAACCAAAAATGCTCTGCACCTTTCCGGATGCAGAGCATTTTTATTGGGATTATTCGTCCAGCTTGAGTACAGCCATAAAGGCTTCCTGGGGAACCTCCACCGAGCCCAGCTGACGCATCCGTTTTTTACCTTCCTTCTGTTTTTCCAGCAGCTTTTTCTTACGGGTAATATCGCCGCCATAACATTTGGCCAATACATCCTTGCGCATCGCCTTAACGGTTTCCCGAGCGATAACCTTACCGCCCACCGCCGCCTGGATGGGAACTTCAAAGAGCTGACGGGGAATATGTTCCTTGAGCCGCTCCACCATTTTACGGGCTCGGGGATAGGCACTGTCCGCAAAGACAATGAAGGACAGCGCATCCACCATCTCACCGTTGAGGAGGATGTCCAGTTTCACCAGCTTGGAATCCCGGTAATCGCTGAGTTCATAGTCAAAGGAGGCATAACCGCGGGTACGGGATTTGAGGGCGTCAAAGAAATCATAGATAATTTCAGCCAGCGGCAGATCATAATGCAGTTCCACCCGGTCGGTGTCCAGATATTTGGTATCTTTATAGATTCCCCGCCGTTGCTGACACAGCTCCATAATATTTCCGATGTATTCCACTGGGGTAAAGATGCTGGCCTTGACATAAGGCTCCCGTGCGGAAGCGATGGTAGCGGGATCGGGATAGTTGGTGGGGTTATCGATCATCACCGTCTCCCCGTTGGTGAGGGTAATTTCATAGATGACGCTGGGGGCAGTAGTGATCAGATCCAGATTATACTCCCGTTCCAACCGTTCCTGGATGATTTCCATATGCAGCAGTCCCAAAAAACCGCATCGAAACCCAAATCCCAAAGCCACCGAGGTTTCCGGCTCGAAGGAGAGGGACGCATCGTTGAGCTGTAATTTTTCCAGAGCATCCCGCAAGTCCGGATATCTGGCCCCATCCGCCGGATAGATACCGGAAAAGACCATGGGATTCGCTTTTCGATAACCCGGCAGCGGTTCGGGAGCGGGACGATCAGCCAGCGTTACCGTATCGCCAACAGCGGTTTCCCGCACATTTTTGATGCTGGCAGCAATATATCCTACCTCCCCGGCCAGAAGCTCCTGTGCCGGGATCAGGTTGGTGGCCCCCATATAGCCCACTTCCACCACAGTGTACTCTGCACCGCTGGCCATCATACGGATGGTATCCCCTGTTTTCAGTTTGCCTTCCTTGACCCGAACATAAACGATGACGCCGCGATAACTGTCATAGTAGGAATCAAAGATCAGCGCCCGCAGCGGTGCATCGACATTGCTTTCCGGTGCTGGAATATTCTGTACAATATCTTCCAGCACCGCTTCGATGTTGATTCCGTTTTTGGCTGAGATTCGAGGGGCGTCCAGCGCCGGTATCCCGATCACATCTTCCACCTCATGGGCTATCCGTTCCGGGTCGGCGGCAGGAAGATCAATTTTATTGAGCACCGGCAGTATCTCCAAATCGTGTTCCAAAGCCAGATAGGTGTTGGCCAAAGTCTGAGCTTCGATCCCCTGGGAAGCGTCCACAATCAGAATCGCGCCCTCACAGGCAGCAAGAGAACGGGAAACCTCATAGTTAAAGTCCACATGTCCGGGGGTATCGATGAGATTGAAAATATAATCCTTCCCGTTTTGAGCATGATAACCCAGTCGAACGGCGCGAGCCTTGATGGTAATGCCCCGCTCCCGCTCGATATCCATATTGTCCAGCAGCTGATCCTCCATATCCCGCAAAGAAACGGCGCTGGTTTTTTCCAGAATACGGTCGGCCAAGGTGGATTTTCCGTGATCGATATGAGCGATGATACAGAAATTGCGGATATTTTTGCTGTTATATGACAAATAAATCACCTCAAGATTGGTATAGAAAAAACAGGAATATGCCTATGACAAACACTATGATTCCATTATATCACGAAAACCGGTGGGAAAGCAATTTGCTTCCCACCGGTTTGACGCTTTTTTCTCAATGGATTTCATGAGATCAAGAAGGTCAAATACTGTTCCAGAAGTCCTGCATCCGCTGCTGCTGCTCCCACAGAGCGTATTGTTCCTGAGCGGAAAGAGAAAGCTGTCCCAACAGCCGAAGCGGCGCAGGAATCAGAGTAAAACACTGCTGTAAATATTTTGCGGTTTCATTGAGAAAGGTATAATCCAGCTGATATCCCTCTCCAAACAGATACAGCTGTAAGGTCAAGGGAGCCGGATGGGTCAGCGAGAGCATAGTATCTTCCGGAATATACCGGTTCTGCTCTCCCTGATCTGTGACAACCAACAAGGCAGCCCAAAAACCAATGACAATCCAACTGATAATACAGGAAAGGGCGGTGCTGCGCCAGAATGCAAGAGCTTTTATGGCGGATCTTTTACCTACTTTTCTTCCAAACGGTTTTCTTCTCTTTTTCCGCATATGGTTTCCACATCCTTTTGTTTTTCTGCCGTACCGGTATAAGAAATTTATTGGCCTTTTAACAATACCGTCAGAGCATTGGCAAGAAGCTCCGCTGTATACTTAGCCTCCTCCAAAGTATTCCCATGGGAGCCGACTTCAATCAGTGCCCCGTTGGGACATAGATCCATATTGTATTTCCGGTAACAGAAAAAGACGGGACGGCAAAGGCCGGGATACATGGTTTCCAAGGTATCCTGCAAAGCGGCAGAAAAGCGAAGGTTGGATTGCCATCCGGGTACCCCCAGCGAACCATCGTCGTCACAGGGGGCTACCAGCATCAGTTGCGCCGCTTTTTTTCCGTCAATCTCAGCCACAGCCTTGATGATGGTGTCCGCATCCTGCTGGATGGCGTCCCGATGGATATCCAGGATTACCTGTATGGATGGGTATTGCTCCAAAGCCTGACGAACCGTCTCAGCACTGTTGTCATATGCTCCATTGTATGAGGGATAGTCATGCTGCTGGGTAATATGTATCACCCCAATACCAGCTTCCTCCAACCGCTGCGCCACCACAGCCCCCACCGCCACCATATTGTTTTCGTTGTCGGTGGAGCGCCAGTTGTAGGTTTTGTCATAAACCTCCGCGTCCAGTGGTTCATAAGCTTCTGTCGCATGGGTATGATAAATGAGTACCAGCGGCTCAGAGAGATCCTCCACCGTCATAGAGAAAGGAATGTCCAAAATTTCTTCCGCCTGGGCGTTGGTGAGATTGGTACTGTTTTTGATCTTCCCCTGCCCATACTGAATATAGATGGGAGAATCTATGGCGGTGAAGGTCTGGGAGAGAATAACCCCGCGATTTTCCGGCGCAATCGAACGGCTGGATATGGTGTCAGGAATCGGGGTGAGCATGGCCGCCGCGGAGGATGGGGACGATACGGAGGACAGGGACGATGAGACAGCAAGCGAAGCCTGTACGGAAGAGGAAGAAGTCCAGGTGATAGATGTGTCCGAAGAAGGTGGATTGGCGTCAGAGGAAACCGTTTCAGGCGGACTTTCTAACTGGTATGACTCCCAAAAAGTTTCCATTCCGGCTTCCGGCAGAGTAAGAGCCAGCGAAAAAAGAGCAGCTTGTTCCAATATATTCAGTGGATTTGTATTTTGCAGAAGCAAAAACAGCAAAAAACTACAAACCGGTAGGGCCATGATCTTTTTCCATTTCCATTCGGACCGGCTGTGATCGAGCCGGTGAAAGATTCGCCAAATTTTTTTTTCGCGAATCGAAGTTTGCCGGTATTTTTTTGAATCCCTCAATCTTATCACCGATCCCCAATAGAATTGATACCATCAATATATGTTTTCGAGGACCGCTTTAGCACCACAGAGAATCAAACTACTGCGATTGACGCCTAAAATACAAAGCCAGCGCTGTTGATGCCTTTTGGATATCCACAGCGCTGGCTTATTTTAGGTTTTTTGAGAGGAATTCTATCTTCCCATTTCGTCCCCTCTGCGTTCCAGAGCAGAATACCCCATAACGCCGCAGAGCACAATCAATCCACCGGCAATCTGTACCGGTCCGGGAAACTCGAGAAAGAACAGCATTCCCAACAGGGTAGCCCCAATGGGTTCACACAATTTTACCGATGCCACATAGGCCGGAGAGAGATATTTCAGACAATAGCTGAAAACACTATGTCCCATCAGGGTGCAAAACACTGCCAACCCCAATCCAATCAATAATTCCTGCACGGGATAACCCACAATGGGTGTGCCGGTCGCGACATCCATACCCAGAAGCGTTAAGGAGCAGGCACAATAAACCAGATAGGTATAGACGGTTGTGGAGAGATGTCCTCTCTGTTTGCGGCCGATCAGCGTATAAACCGAGACAAATACCGCCGCGGCCAGTGAAAGCAGGTCCCCCCACAGGGCATTTCCCGACGTACCGCCCTGATCTCCCAACGCAATGATCACACTTCCCACAAATGCCAATGCAATACACCAGGGAGCCTTTGCGGGTAGTACGCCACGAAACAAAAGCACAAAACCCAGAGCGGTAAAGATTACCTCCGTGCTCACCAGAACGGTACTGCTGGTAATGCTGGTATGCCGCAGCGATTCAAACCAACTCCAGAAATGCAGCGCCAGGAAGAAACCGCTGAGACCACAATATATGAAATCGCTTTTCTGGATATAACGCAGTTGATCCCGACATTTCCAGATCACCCACACGGTAAGCAATACCACTGACCACAGCAGCCGATAAGTAGCGGTAACCAGGGAGGGAGCTTGGGAAAATCGGACCAAAATAGAGGAAAGGGAGGCGCCTAACACCCCCAAAAACAGAATGACCTTGGGAGAGAGATGCATCTTCATCGTCTTTGGCTTCCTTTTTCAATGGATTTTCAGGAAAAAAGTCACTGCTTTCAGTGTATCGGTTTTGCCATTTGCCGTCAAGATTTCTGAACAAGCGGAGACAAATTTTTATCTGTCAGGCTGACAGAGACATCGGTACTGTCGCTTGCCGCTACCGTTATGCAATGATATAATGGATGCAAAGAAGCAGGATAACAACGATCAAGCAAAAAACATTGAGATAGAGATCACAAGAACGGTTGAAACGTCGGAGAAAGGATCTGATCAGATGCATCCAGTGAAGGTCAAAGGAATTGTAATAGGAGAAGGCATCCCTAAAATTTGTGTGCCTATTATGGCTGAAACGGCAGAACAGGTGGTACAACAGGCCAAAATCCTTGCACCGTTGACCATTGGGGCCCATCGGGTGGTGGACCTGGTGGAATGGCGGGCAGACTCTTTTTTGGGTATTCTGGAACAGGGCAGATGCCGGGAAATATTAACCCTGATCCGAAGTCAGTTGCCGGAGATACCACTGCTTTTCACCTTCCGCACCAAGGAGGAAGGGGGAGTCTGCGAAGCGGATACGGAAAGCTATCTTCAGGTAAGCTGTGAAGCGGTGGAGAGCGGGCTGATCGATTTGGTGGACGTGGAGCTGTTTACCGGTGACAATACCGTTCGGCAGGTCATCGAAAGAGCCCATTCCCACGGAGAATATGTAGTTTGTTCCAACCATGATTTCCACGCCACTCCATCCAGCGAAGAACTGATTTGGCGGTTGCGGCGGATGGAAGTCTTGGGAGCAGATATCTTGAAGGTTGCAACGATGCCTCGCTGTCCTCAGGACGTACTTACTCTGCTCTCGGTGACTGCTGAAATGTCGGCAAAATTGAGCCGGCCGCTGATTACCATGTCTATGTCCCAAACGGGTGTAATCAGCCGACTGTGTGGGGAGAACTTTGGTTCATCGGTTACCTTTGGTGCTTTGGGCACCACCTCGGCACCAGGACAAATTGACGCTATTGCGCTCAAAAACATTTTGCAATTGTTGCATTCGGAAAAATAAGTAAGCCACTGTTTGGCATAACTGTTTGAACGGCCTATATTTTTATTCTTGGAAAATCCACAAAGCGGCAGTATATAAATACAATTAAACAGAATATATATACATTCATAACAACCATTTCCTTGTTCCATATCTCTTTTTCTATCCTCCTTACATTTTGTCCTTATAAGA
>DBQB01000010.1:34576-59338 GCA_002305685.1 Ruminococcaceae bacterium UBA1405 | reverse complement strand
ATATCTTTAACTATGTGATACCGGCTCCGCCCTTCCGGATGCAGCCAACATCGTACAACTCAGTAAACTTTTTGGCGTCAGCTGCGATCAGCTGCTCATCGATGACATTCCCGTTGATTCAGCCCCTTCGCCCTCCGATCCCTCTCATCCCCAAGGCAAACACAAAAAATATAGGCAGATTGCCGCGCTGGCGCTCTGCACAGTAGGGATGCTGGGAAACCTGATCCTCTATCTGCTGTCCAGGGCAATACCGGTGATGGTACCCGTCATCCGCTACGACAGTTCCGGAAACAAGTGGTACACCTGGAATGCCGAACATACCGGATATAGTTTCCGATATTTTATACAGCAGCATCGGTTGGAAACGCTGACGGCGGCGCTTTGGCTGCTGATCCTTGTCGGATTGGCCATCGCTTTTCTCAACCGAAACTTTATCCAAGCAATCCTCCGCAAACGGCCCTTTCTGCGCAAACGCAACCCAGCTTCCCCTTCCCTACACCCCGACGATTGCACCGATACACAGTCGGGAAACAGCTATCAGGAGAAAAACCGATAACTGTCTATCCCCACGGTAATCCGGTACCTCCGCCCCAGAAAGAATAAGAACAGACAAAAGGCAGCGCTCCTTTGGCACCGAAAAGGATGTCAAAGGGCAGCTGCCTTTTTGATTGGTCTTTTTGTCGTTTTCACGCCCGCTCTATTTTGTTCTTGTCCCTGTTTTCCGCCTCTGTGTTCCGGTTGTAGATCAAACGCAGCCCAATCAGCCGCAGATTGGGTTCAAACACCATCTTCCTCTTACAAAACCGGACGATATCCGACGCCTGGCTTCCTGTCGCCACCACCGACGCTTTCTCCCCCAGCTTTTCTTCTATCCGGGCAATCACCCCGTCTAACATGGCGGCGGTCCCGTAGATATAACCGCTTTTCATACACTCCACCGTATTGGTGGCGATGAGACGGCGGGGAGGTTCAAAACTGATATGGGGCAGCTGGGCCGCGCTCTGGGAGAGGGCCTCCATTCCCAAGGATGGTCCAGGCATAATCATGCCGCCCAGATATCCCCCTTTGGCATCCAACACCGACAAGGTGGTGGCGGTGCTCAGATCAAAGATCAGCACCGGTTTGGGATAGAGGGCTAAGGCAGCCACCGCCATGGCCACCATATCGCTGCCAAGCTGTGCCGGATTGTCAATGAGGATATTCAGTCCCGTTTTGACCCCCGCCCCCACCACCATCACCTTTTTACCGGTAATGCGCTCCAGGGCCTGCCGCACCAGAGGGGTCAGAGAGGGCACCACCGAGGATAGGATACATCCTTCCATTTCATGGGGATCGGTTTGGTGCAGTACAAAAAGATTGTGCAGCAAAATGGCATATTCATCCGCCGTTCTGCGGCGGTCTGAGGCGAGCTGGGCGGTAAAACGAATCTCGCCGCTGTGCCGCTCCACACAGCCCAACGTGGTACAGGTGTTGCTTACATCCACCGCCAAAATCATTTTGTTTCTCCTTTCCCGGATGTGTCATTTCTCCTCTTCCAAGGGATGTGGTGCTTTTCCAGGGTATAGTAGATGCCTGCATAGGAAATCTCCGGAGGTAGTTGGGCCTTAAAATCCCGCATCGAGCCCTGCCATCCCTCATATGCGCACAGAATCTGCTGTTGCTGCTGCGCCGTAGCAAACACATAATCCACCGCAAGGCCTTTGCGCCAGCTCTCAAAGAGATGCCCTTCCACTGTGGACACCGCAATCCCCCGCAGCGACGCAATCTCCTCCACCGATTTCCCCAGCTGAAACAGCGCATAGCTGGCGTCGGAACTGGCAATCTTGTTGCCGTTTTCATCGGTGAGCCGCTCACTGGAACGCTTTTTCCGGGAGGGAGATGCAGCTTCTTTCTCCCCGCCGCCATCGGGTTCAGCCGTTTGAACGGATGGCTGCGCCGGCATAGAACCGCTGGAATTTATTACAGATAGAAATTTTTCTCCATATTTATTCAGTTTGTATTCTCCCACACCGGGTACCGACAACATCTGTTCCAGATTTTGGGGCCGAAGCTGGGCCATGGAGCGCAGGGTGGCGTCGGCAAAGATGATATACGGCGGTATCCCGGCTGCGTCCGCCAACTCTTTGCGGCACTGCCGAAGCTGCTGGAAAAGCTGGTCGTCCACCATGGCTTCGGGTTTCTGATCCAACGTTTGGAGGTTTCTTCGAATCATAACCTTTTCTCTTCCCCGCAGAACCGGGACGGCCTTGGCTGTAAGGGAGAGGGTAGGGTATCTGCCGGGTTCGGAATGAAGATATCCCTCCGACACCAAAAATGCGATGAGTTCCCGCAAAAGGGCGGAAGGGCAGTCCTTCATAATCCCGTAGGTGGAGAGCTTGTCAAAGCCCATGCGCAGCACCTGCTCGCTTTTGGAACCCCGCAGCACCGCCGCCACCATGCCGCTGCCAAACCGCTCCCCCATCCGTTTGACACAGGAGAGAATCTTCTGCGAGTGTACCGTGATATCGGTGTGCTGGGCAGTGCTGTTGCAGTTGGAGCAGTTGTGACAGTTTTCCCGAAGGGGCGGTTCCCCAAAATATTCTAAGATATAGCTGCGCAGACACCGGTCGGTGTGGCAGTAATCGGTCATCTGGGCCAGCTTCTCATAGGCGCCGGGTTCTTGGGGCTCCCCGCTGTGCTCCAGCAGCAGCTTGTTGGTCTGTACGTCCTGCGGGGAAAAATAGAGGACACAGCTGGCGGCGTCCCCATCCCGCCCCGCACGGCCTGCCTCCTGATAGTAGCTCTCCAAATTTTTCGGCATATTGTAATGGAGCACAAAACGGATGTTGGGTTTGTCGATCCCCATCCCAAAAGCGTTGGTGGCAACCATCACCTGGGTACGGTCGTAGATAAAATCCTCCTGAGCCTTGGTGCGCTGGGCGGGGGTCATGGCACCGTGGTATCGGTCTGCTGAAATCCCTGCCTGCCGCAGTTTCTCACACACGCTGTCGGTGGTTTTCCTTGTGGCGCAGTAGATGATGCCAGACTCCCCTGGATGCCTGCGCAAAAACGCCAGCGCCGCCTGCAAGCGATTGGCCGGATGCTCCACCGAAAAGGTAAGGTTGGGCCGGTCAAAGCCGGTGGTGATGCTGTAGGGCTGCTGAAGCTTCAGCAGCGTGACAATATCTTCCCGTACCTGATAGGTAGCCGTAGCAGTGAACGCCGCAACCACCGGCCGCGGAGAGAGAAAATCCAGCAGCGAAGCAATCCGGGTATAACTGGGACGAAAATCATGTCCCCACTGAGAAACGCAGTGTGCCTCGTCCACCGCCACCAGAGGTATCTGCACCTTTCCCAGCAGCCGTAGAAAGCTCTCGCTCTCCAGTCTTTCCGGGGCGATATACAATAGCTTATACTGTCCCACCGCTGCATTCCACATCACCTGCTGATAATCGCTCTCGGAAAGGGCGCTGTTGACATAGGCACAGGGGACCCCTGAATCGGTGAGGGAATCCACCTGGTCCTTCATCAGGGAGATCAGCGGTGAGATCACCAGCGTCACACCCGGCAGCATCAGCGCAGGCACCTGATAGCAAAGAGACTTTCCCGCGCCGGTGGGCATCACCGCCATCACATCTTTTCCTTCCAGAATCTGCCGGACGATCTCTGCCTGTCCAGGACGAAAGGTATCATAGCCAAAATACTGTTTGAGTATCTGCTGCGCCGTCTCCATTCGCCCGTCCCTCCCTAATTTTGTATATTATAAAGATGAAATTACTATTTGTATATCATATTTACCATATTTGAACCCTTACGCCCTGGATTTCTCGGCTTTGCTGGCAGGTTTTCGTTTCTTGCCGGATGTAGGACCTTTCTTTTTCTTCTTACGCACCGTAAAACCGAAGGTGCCCAGCGATTTTCCCAGCTCATAGTAGGTGCCGTGGGCATAGGCAATCAGTCCGCATTTTTCCAGACACAGCCGTCCTCCGTCATCCACGATATTCTCATCCACATCGATGCAAAGGATCTTTGCCAGAAACATATCGTGGGACCCCAAGGAGAGCACCTGTTCCACCTGGCACTCCAAGCTCACCGGGCTTTCCCCGATCACCGGAGCGGATACCTCTGCCCCAGGAAGCGGCGTAAGACCGCAGTGGGTAAATTTATCCAGATCTCTGCCGGAGCGGACCCCACAGAAATCCACCGCCCGCACCAAGGCCTTGGTGGGCAGATTGATGACAAATTCCCCCGAAGCCTGAATCAGCCCGTGGGAAAACCGCTCCGGACGCACCGATATATAGGTCATAGCTGGAATGGTATTGATAATCCCCGTCCATCCGATGGTCAGAACATTGGGCTTTTCCAGCGTTCCGCAGCTGACCAGCACCGGAGGTACCGGCGCCAGCAGAGTGCCCGGTTTCCAAATCTGTTTTTGCATAGTGTTTAAATCCTCTCGATCTCAGTAAAAAGCATCTACACCGTCCAAACCGACAGCGGAACCTTTGCACTCATTATAGCATATCCGTACCGGAACAACAATGCACCTCCCGCCAAAGGACGGGAGGTGCATCAAAAGCCTTCAAACAAGGCGTCCGCTTATTTCTTTTTCTCCTGCTTTTCAGCCTTGCTGGCCTGATGATCCTGCCACATCACCCACAGACTGGGAACCAGGCAGATGGAGGAGTAGGTTCCGGAGATCAGACCCACAATCATCGGGAAAACAAAGGAAACGATGGAGGTCACATTGTACAGCAGCGTCACCACAGCAACCACCGCCAAAGCCATAATGGTGGTCAAGGAGGTGATCAGCGTACGCTTGAGAGACTGATTCATGCTCTTGTTCATCAGCTCCGCCGTGGAAAGCTTGGTTCCATAAATCCGGCGGTTTTCACGCACACGGTCATAGATAACGATGGTGTCGTTGATGGAGTATCCCAGAATGGTCAGCACCACCGCCATAAAGTTGGCGTCGATGGGAATACCCGCAATCACAAAAACAGCAAACGCGGCAATAACGTCGTGTATCAGTGCAATTACCGCCATCACGCCCGCGGACCAGCCGCTGATCCGTTTGAAACGGAAGCCGATATATACCACCATCACTATCGCCGCAAACAGCACCGCGATCAGGCTCTTGATGAAGAATTCCCGGCCAACGGTAGCGCTGACGTTGCTGATGGATTCGGTTTTCAGGTTGTTTTCCGCATAGGCGGATTCCACAGCATCGCTAAGGGTTGCCTGCTCCTCGCTGGTCAGTCCATCGGTGGAAGCAAGAGACACCACCAGATTGGAAGAACCGGTGGCGATATCGCTGCTGTCCTGAATGAAAACCCGTCCGCCAACCGTCTCCTCCACCAGGGACTGGAAGGCACTGTGGTCAATCTCTCCGGTATAGGAGTAGGTGATCATGGTACCGCCTTTATATTGGATATCCAGCTCGACTCCCTTAAAGATGGAGAAAAGCAGGGTAATGACCACCATGGCAATGGAGATGGCAAAGAAGATCTTTTTCTTTCCAATGAAATCAATCTGTTTCATTTCTTTTCACCTCCATACAGCCATACCTTGCGCAGAGGCTTAAATTTGGAGATGGATTTGAGCATCAGACGGGATGCGGTCACACCCATCAGGAAGTTGAGGATAATGCCCACCAGCAGCGTATAGCCAAAAGAATAGATGGCGCCGGTGGTGGAGGAACCGAAGGCTCCAAAGATGGGTTTGAGCAGCAGCGCGAACACACTGGAGGGCGGTCCAAAGGCGCCCATCAGAATCACCGCCACAAATACCACGGTGATGTTGCCGTCAAAGATGGCGGTAAAGGCCCGCTTATAACCGGCGTCGATGGCAGCGTCGATGCTGCGTCCCAGACGAAGTTCCTCCCGGATACGCTCGTAGGTGATGACGTTGGCGTCAACCCCCACGCCGATGGAAAGAATGATACCGGCGATACCGGGCAACGTCAGGGTAAAGCTGGCAAAATTGGGGAAATAGCCGGTCAGGGCAGCAATGGTTCCCGCCACCTGTCCGGTCAGAGCAATACAGGCGATCACACCCGGCAGGCGGTAGATGAAGATCATCATCACACAGATCAGCACAAAGGCGATGACTCCCGCAAGTACCATGGCATCCCGGGCACCGGTACCCAGTGTGGGAGAGATGGTGCTGAAGTTGGAGGTCACCAGCTGGAAGGGCAGCGCACCGGCGTTAATTTTGTCCGCCAGCTCCTTTGCGGAAGCAGCGTCAAACCCGCCGCTGATGGACGCCTCACCGGTGGTAATGGCGTCCTCCACCATAGGAGCGCTGATCATGGTATCGTCCATCCAGATGGAAATATAACCGGTACCAGCAAGACGGGTGGTCGCCTCGGCAAACTTTTCGGCGCCCTCATCAGTCAGTTTGAGGGAAACCACCACCTGATTGTCGCTGGTCATGGCAGGGGTTGCTTCCTCCACGTCCTTGCCTTCCAGGATGATGGTATCTGCGGTCACGCCGGAGGGCAGACCATTCTCGTCGGTTTCATATCCTTCACGGAAGGTGAGCACAGCGGTTGCGCCCAACTCCGCAATGGCGGTCTCGGGATCAAAATCCGTCTCATCTTCCTTCCAGGGGAAGCGAACGATGATACGGTCCTTGTCATAATCGGTGTAGATCTCATAGTCGGTGATGTTCTGAGACACCATTCTTACCTTGATGATCTGCTCGGCGGCAGCCATCTCCTCGTCGGTGGCCTCCACACCCTCAGGCGGACCAAAGGTTACGTCCACGCCACCGCGGACATCAATGCCCCAACGAATGGCGTCCACACCCTTGACCCAGGTGGTGGAGATATCTCCGAACGTGGTGCTGATACCGAAAAAGGTGGTTAAGGTAAGGGCTGCGATCAGCAATACCACTATGAAGAACACCGGTTTTCCTACTTTTTTCATAGGTAAACCTCCAGATTTAATACTTCCACCGAATCCCACTTTGGGGACGCTTTTGTACCTCTAATGCCCATAGCGCGCCAAAAGGGGAAATTCCGGCATTGTTTCATTATAGAGCAGCTGACTGGAAAAGTCAATCAATCCCAATCAAAAGATCGTCGTTTATACGCTCAGCTCCGCCTTTTCGCCCAGCACGCCGGCGTTGGCTTCCAGAATAGGCTTAACCACCTGCTCCACAAACTCCTCCACCTGTTCCACCGAGCGTCCGGTGAAGTGAATGGGCTTGAGCACCGCTTCAATCTCGCCGCGCTCCAGCTGGAACGCAGGATCGGCGCACACCCGGTCGATCAGGTCGTTGGCAAGGCCTTCCTCCTTGACCACCTTGGCGGCGGCAATGGAATGAACCCGCAGTCTCTCGTGAAGCTGCTGACGGTCTCCGCCCTTTTTCACTGCGCTCATCATGATGTTTTCGGTAGCCATAAAGGGCAGCTCCCGCATTACCCGCTGCTCGATCACCTTGGGATACACCACCAGGCCGTCGCAGACATTCATCATGATATTGAGGATGGCGTCCACCGCAAGGAAGCCCTCCGCTACCGAGATCCGCTTGTTGGCGGAATCGTCCAGGGTACGCTCAAACCACTGGGTGCCGGCAGTGAAAGCGGGATTGAGGGCGTCCACCATCACATAGCGGGCCAGGGAGGTGATCCGCTCGCTGCGCATGGGATTGCGTTTATAGGGCATGGCCGAGGAACCGATTTGATGCTGCTCAAAAGGCTCCTCCATCTCCTTGAAGTTGGCAAGAATTCGAAGATCGTTGGAAAACTTGCTGGCACTCTGGGCAATCCCGGAAAGGGCGGAAAGCACCTGGGAATCCACCTTTCTGGAATAGGTCTGGCCGCTCACCGGCACGCTGCTCTCAAAGCCCATCTCCTCACAGATCATATGATCCAGCTCTTTGATTTTGGAGCTGTCCCCCTCGAACAGCTCCATAAAGCTGGCCTGGGTACCGGTAGTACCTTTGACCCCTCTGAGCTGCAGGCGGGAAATCCGATAGCATACCTCATCGTAATCCATTACCAGTTCGTTGATCCAGAGGGTGGCGCGTTTGCCCACGGTGGTCAGCTGCGCGGGCTGAAGATGGGTATAAGCAAGGCAAGGCATATCCCGATATTTCATGGCGAAATCTGACAGCAGCGAGATGACGTTGACCAGCTTGCGCTTAACCAGCTCCAATGCGTCCCGCATGATGATGATGTCGGTATTATCCCCCACATAGCAGGAGGTGGCGCCCAGATGGATGATTCCCTTGGCGTTGGGACACTGAACGCCATAGGCATAGACGTGAGACATCACATCGTGACGGGTTTCTTTTTCCCGCTGTTTGGCTACGTCATAGTTGATATTCTCCACATTGGCTTCCAGCTCGTCCACCTGCTGCTGGGTGATCGGCAATCCCAGTTTCATTTCGGAACGGGCCAGGGCAACCCAAAGACGGCGCCAGGTGGTGAATTTTTTGTCAGCGGAAAAGAGGAACTGCATTTCTTTGCTGGCGTATCTGGTAGAAAAAGGGCTTTCAAATTGACTGCTCACGGTATGACCTCCAGTTTTGATTTTTCGTTTTCCCGGATACCGGGAAAACCCGGTAAACATCACAGTACCGACCTCCGGAATATTGGGAAAAACAGATTCCCAATACTCCACGAAAAAGAGGCCGGTACTAATACTGATCTTTTTCTGTTCTTTATTTTCTCATAACACGGCGCAAGTTGCAACAAAAATTTACCGTGTCTCCAAAATTTTCTCCACGCTTGCCAGCTTGACGCAGATGCAGAACAACTCCATAGCCAGCTTCAGCTCCTCAATGGGCGGATAGGTGGGGGCAATGCGGATGGTAGCGTCGTGGGGATCCTTGCCGTAGGGATGGGTTGCGCCGGCGGACGTCAGGGTAACCCCGGCTTCCTTACACAGCGATACCACCCGTTTGGCACAGCCTTCCATGGTGTCCAGCGCAATAAAATACCCTCCCTTGGGATGGGTCCAGCGAGCGATCTCCAGCGCACCCAGTTCCCCGTCCAGTTTTTCTAGCACCGCCTGGAATTTGGGCCGGATGAAGGAAGCCTGGCGTTTCATATGTTCCAGCACCTTTTCCGGGGTCTGGAAATAGCGCACATGGCGCAGCTGATTGATCTTATCCGGCCCGATGGTCTGGATGGACAGATCCTTGCGGATAAAATCCAGATTGGCTTTGGAGGCCATCATCACCGCTACCCCGGCTCCCGGGAAGGTAATTTTGGAGGTGGAAGCAAAGATATAAGCCATATCCTCCTTACCGTTCTTCTTCAGTTCACCCAGCAGATCCAGCAGATGATCCTGGTCATCCTCATACAGATCGTGGATGCAGTAGGCGTTATCCCAGAAAATCCGGAAATCCTCCGCCGCCGGGGAGAGCGCCGCAAAGCGCCGCACCGTCTCGTCGGAATAGGTGATTCCCTGCGGATTGGAGTATTTGGGCACACACCAGATTCCTTTGATGGAACTGTCCTGGGAGACCAGCCGCTCCACCGTATCCATATCAGGGCCGTCGGGGGTCATATCCACCATCACCATCTCAATGCCCAGATTCTCACAGATGGCAAAATGACGGTCGTATCCGGGCACCGGACAGAGGAACTTGATCTTGCCGCACTGGCCCCAGGGCTTTTTCCCGCCCCGCACGCCATGCAGCAGTGCCCGCACCACCGAATCGTACATCATGGTCAGGCTGGAAGCACCTCCCACCAGGATTTCATCGGTGCTCACCCCATATAACTTGGCAAAAAGCTGTTTTGCCTCGGCAATGCCGTCCAGCACGCCGTAATTGCGGGTGTCAAACCCGTCTATGGTTTTCATATCGGAACTGGAATTGACAACATCCAGCATCCCCATGGTCAGATTCAGCTGATCCGCCCCCGGCTTACCGCGGGACATATCCAATTTGAGGTTTCTGCTCTGAAATGCCTTATATTGGTCGATAAGCTGCCCCTGTAATTCCTTCAGCTGCTGGGTGGAAAGGGATTTGTAAGTAGCCAAAACAATTCCTCCTTGTATTCGTAAGAAAGTATAATGTCTCAACAGGTTTCGACGGCGGCTGGGGGAAAATCGCTGAAAAACAAATTGCCTGTCTATGCTGCGGCACAGACAGGCAATCATCAACATTTCTCAAACCCCTACGCCGAGCATTCTAAAGTATATACGATTTTCTCGGTTTTTACAAGTTGTTTTTTCAAATCCTGCATTTTACAGCAAAACAGGCGGGTTTCTATGACCTTTTTTGCCGTTTTGAACAGAACTTCCTCCAAAACTTACAACCATTGTTCGTTGCAACGATAGGGCTTTCTACTGAAGGAAAGCCTTCCGCTCACCGCTGACGCTCCCCCAACAGATATACCCGCAGCACATTGGCACAAACAAAATCCTTTTTGCCAGCGCCAACCCCGATCTTTTCGGGGACAAAAACATCCGGCAGAGAAAATTGGTCCGCCAAAGCCGCTATGATGGCAGCGCCGGTGGGGGTGACCATCTCCCCTTTGTTGGCGGTAATCTTCAGCGGGATATGGTAGTTGGCACAGATTTGGGCGGTGGCAGGGGCAGGCACCGGCATCAATCCGTGCTGACAGCGAACATACCCCGTCCCCTCGTATAAGGGAGACGCATAGACCTTCTCAATCCCCAGATTGTCCAGACAGATGGCGGCTCCCACAATATCCACAATGGAATCCACCGCTCCAACCTCGTGAAAATGGACCTCATCGATGGACTTTCCATGTACCTTGGCCTCCGCCTCGGCTACCACATAAAATATCTTTTTCGCGATTGCCTTGGCGCCTTCGGTGATGGCGCCGGAATCGATGATCGCCAGAATCTCCGGCAAACCGCGATGAACGTGGGGATGCGCATGGATATGGGCTGATTCCCCAACGCCATGGGGATGTACCCCGTGGCTATGGTCATGGATGTGGGGATGCTCATGAGGATGTTCCCCGTGGCCATGGTCATGGTCGTGAGGGTGCTCATGAGGATGTTCCCCGTGGCCATGGTCATGGTCGTGGGGATGCTCATGGGGGTGTTCCCCGTGGTCATGGTCATGGTCGTGGGGGTGCTCATGAGGATGTTCCCCGTGGCCATGGTCATGGTCGTGGGGATGTTCTTCCGTTTCGGTCAATTCCACACAAAAATCATAGGCATCGATGCCGTTTTTGTTGGCGCGGGAAAAAGACAGGCGATATCCATCTATCCCGAGAGAGGCAAGGCCATCCTCCAACGCCTTCCGATCGGCGCCCAGATCCAACAAGGCCGCAACGGTCATATCGCCGCTGATGCCGGAATAACATTCAAAATACAGTTCTTTTGCCATGGTAACCGTCCTCCTGACATGATGTTTCTTTCCATGTGGAGGGCATTGCTTCAAACGTTGCCCGTGTGCAAAATCTTTTGTCCACCAGATAGAGATGCTTGCTGGCCTCACCGGCCTGCCGGCCTTCCTGACCGGTCTTGCAGGACCCGCGGTACCGATAACCTTGCTGACAACTTAGAAATCGGCGGAACCGGTGGTTCTGGGGAATGGGAGCACATCCCGGATGTTGGAGATGCCGGTGATATACATAATCAGCCGCTCAAAGCCCAGACCAAATCCGGCGTGTTTGGTTCCTCCATACCGCCGCAGATCCAGATACCAGCTGTAATCGTCGGGATTGAGTCCCAGCTCCTGCATTCTGCCCAGCAGAACGTCCAGACGCTCCTCACGCTGGCTGCCGCCGATGATCTCCCCGACACCCGGCACAAGCAGATCCACCGCCGCAACCGTCTTGTTGTCGTCGTTCATGCGCATATAAAACGCCTTGATTTCCTTGGGATAGTCGGTGACAAACACCGGTTTTTTGTAGATCTGCTCGGTGAGATATCTCTCATGTTCGGTCTGCAGATCGCAGCCCCAGGAGACTGGATAATCAAACTGCTGGGGATTTTCCTGCTGTACCTTCTCCAGCTGCGCCACCGCTTCGGTGTAGGTGACTCTGGCAAAATCCGAATGGATGATGCCGTCCAACCGCTCCAGCAAACCTTTATCGTAAAAATCGTTGAAGAACTTCATCTCGTTGGGACACTGCTCCAATACATAGGAGAGCACCGATTTGATCATATCGGAGGCAAGCTGCATATCGTCCTGCAGATCCGCAAAGGCAATTTCCGGCTCAATCATCCAAAACTCCGCCGCATGGCGCTGGGTGTAGGACTGCTCTGCACGGAAGGTAGGTCCAAAGGTATATACCTTGCCAAAAGCCATGGCCATACATTCGGCTTCCAGCTGGCCGGAAACGGTCAGGCTGGTGGGTTTCCCAAAGAAATCCTGGGTATAATCCACCGTACCGTCCTCGTTGAGCGGCGGGTTTACCGGGTCCAGGGTGGTTACCCGGAACATTTCACCGGCGCCCTCACAGTCGCTGGCAGTAATCAGCGGGGTATGGCTGTAGACAAAGCCCCGCTCGTTGAAGAATTTATGGATGGCATACGCTGCCACCGCCCGCACCCGAAACACCGCGTTAAAGGTGTTGGCTCTGGGGCGAAGATGGGCAATGGTGCGCAGATATTCCAGGGAGTGGCGTTTTTTCTGAAGAGGGTATTCCGGGGAAGATTTCCCTTCAATCTCGATGGCGTCGGCGTGCACCTCAAAGGGCTGCTTGGCGTCGGGAGTCAGCACCAGGGTCCCGTGAACCGCCAAAGCGGAACCCACGTTGAGTTTGGAAATCTCTTTAAAATTATCGACCTTTCCATCCTCGAAAACCACCTGCAAATTCTGGAAGGAAGAGCCGTCGTTGAGTTCGATAAATCCCAGCGCTTTGGAGGAACGGATGGTGCGAACCCATCCGCATACCGTCAGCTTTCCCTCACCGGGGTTAGAGGTATACAGCGTCTTAATCTCTGTTCTCTGCATAATATCCTTATCTCCATTTCCGAATTGGATTTCCGTTTACCTGCCCCGCCATTTTCCCACCGGGGCGGGTGCAGCGTATCAAAACCATTCAATCCATTTACGTTATTATAGTACAGATCTATGGAAAAACGCAACCTTCTTTGCAAAATCCCCTGCCGCCGCATTCATGAATATTTTTTCGATAAAAAATACATAAATTTTACAGTCTCAACATTGTGATGATTTGTCGTTAACGTCATCGGATTTTTGGCGTAGCGGCAATACTTTTCCCTCATATTTTGCAAAATACACTGCATCACATATGAGACATTGGGAATTGACAATTTTGAAGCGGTCTGTTATATTAAAAATGTCCCAAAGATGCCATATTATAAATAGGTTGGATTTTATTCAGGATTCTGCCCCAAATTCGGCATAGAAATCCTGCGGAAAAGTCAGCGGTGGATCTTTCTGGTCAGGCAGCCGCTGTGCACTCATCTTTATCAATCAAAGGAGTGGGATCGTATTTATGAGCAATCTTCTTTCCAACCGGCGAAAAACCAAGATTGTATGTACCCTTGGTCCTTCTACAGATGACGAAAACGTCCTGAGAGAATTGATGAAAGCGGGCATGGACGTAGCCCGTTTCAATTTTTCCCATGGTACCCATGAGGAGCAGGGAAAACGCCTGGAAGCAGTCAAACGCCTTCGCCGGGAGCTGCATCTGCCCATCGCGGCCATGTTGGACACCAAAGGGCCGGAAATCCGTATCGGTACCTTTGCCCAAGGTGCGGTGGAACTGAAAGAAAACCAGAGTTTTACCCTCACCTCCCGTGAGATCCAAGGGGACGAGAAGCAGGTTTCCATCACCTACAAAAATCTGGTCAAGGACGTCAAACCCGGCGACCATATCCTCATTGACGACGGCCTCATCGATATGGAAGTGGAAATCATCACCAAAACCGACATCACCTGCCGGGTCATCAACGGCGGCCGTATCTCCAACCGCAAAGGCATCAACGTCCCCAACGTGGAACTGCGTATGCCTTTCATCAGCAAAAAGGATTATGACGACATCGTTTTCGGCATCGAGCAGGATTTTGACTTTATCGCCGCCTCCTTCACCCGTACCGCCGACGATATCCTCCAGATCCGCAAGATCTTAGAGGAACACGGATGTAATACCATCAATATCATCGCCAAGATTGAAAACCAGCAGGGTGTGGACAACCTGGATGAAATCCTCAGGGTTGCTGACGGCATCATGGTGGCAAGAGGCGATATGGGGGTGGAAATCCCGTTGGAGGACGTCCCGGTAGTCCAAAAGGATATGATCAACCGCGCGTGCCGGGAAGGCAAACAGGTCATCACTGCCACCCAAATGTTGGATTCCATGATCAAAAACCCCCGACCCACCCGCGCCGAGACCACCGACGTGGCCAATGCCATCTATGATGGTACCAGCGCCATCATGCTTTCCGGAGAAACCGCAGCGGGAAAATATCCCCTGGAAGCGGTCAAAACCATGGTACGGATCGCCAAACGCACCGAGGCGGACATCGATTTTCGCGCCGCACTGCGGGCCAAATCCCGTTTGGGGGATCCCGGCATCACCAACGCCATCTCCCACGCCACCTGTACCACCGCCGACGATCTGGATGCAGCGGCCATTATCACCGTCACAAAATCCGGCGTCACCGCCAAGATGATCTCCCGTTACCGCCCGCCCTGCCCCATCATCGGCTGCACCACCTACAAAAACGTCTGCCGCCAGATGAATCTCTGCTGGGGGATTGTGCCGCTGCTCATCGAGGAGCAGGAGGATTCCGACGCCCTGTTTGCCCATGCGGTCCAGTCCGCGCTTCAGGCGGGATTTGTGGACGAAGGAGATACCGTTGTGCTCACCGCCGGGGTGCCGCTGGGAATCCCCGGAAAAACCAATATGATCAAAGCCAGTATTGTAGGAGAACCCATGTAATCTGAAAAAGGTTGCAAAAACCTTTTCCGCCTAAACTTTTTAACCGCACGGAACAAAAGGGGAGGACGCCAGAGCGTCCTCCCCTTTCCTCTTCCAATGGGTGCAGTCACTATTTAGATAATTATATAAATATATAAATGCAATCTTTATTCCCGACTTGGAAGTGCAAAATCTTCCGCCGTCAGTTTCAGCTCGTCTATCAGATATTCCACATTTTCGGGACAAATCCGCTGTAAATCCTCAGGTTTCTGGGCATCGGAGGCCAGGCAGAATTTGCATCCCGCCTCCTTTGCCGCGGCAAACATCGGAAGATAGGTCTGCCGGTACAGCTCGTTTTTTACCCCATGTACAAAGGAGCCCAGATTGATCTCGATCACCTTCTGCTGTTTGGCCGCCATAGAAAAACAGTAAATCAGCTGCTGATGCGGCAGGTGCATGAAAATCTCCCGCAGCATTTCAGGCTGCTGAAAATCGGCGGCGGTGGGATCAAAGGGATGAGCGATGATGTCGGTTACCGGACAAAGAGCCACCTGGCAGAAGGTATCCACCATATAACCAGCCAGCGCTTTAGGCTCCTGCATATCGGCCGGATAGGTAAAACCGGGAAGGTAGAAATGGGAATGGGGGGGTCACCACATACTCCAGCAGTTTCGCTCTTTCCCCCGATATTCCTACCTTTCCCAACGGTCCGGCAAATTCTGTCTCGCATCCCCAAAACAGCTGGGGAATTCCATCGCCGGAGACGGTTTCCTGTTCATAAGACCGGCGCATCTCCAGCACCCGCTCCAGCGTTTTGTCCTGGTAATATGCCAATCCCACAGCGCTGTGGGCGGTGTGTTCCACCGGTACAGAAGACATATCCCAGACATGTTCGGTGATTCCCATCAACTCAATCCCCAGAGTTTGGGCCTTTTGCAGATATTGCTGTACTGTACTACCCTTTTGGATATGAAGATGCATATCGTGGAGTTTGATGCCACGAACTTCCATATCGCTACCTCCTGACAGGATACCCATACGGTATCCAAGAAATCTTTTCGCGCCCTGCGCCGTCGCGCGTCTTTCACCGGATGGAGCCGGGCTTAAAACACCGCTCCCCTGTTTTACCCATAAAACTGCCCTGGCACACCGACTGCACCAAACAGTCAGGGTCAGGGCATACAATTTTCTTTGCCATATAAGCTACCGTATGACAAAGAATCCCACAAAACCTTACCGTTCCAAATTTTGCTCTCTGGAAGGACCTACGCCAACCATCTTAATGGGACAACCGCAGAGTTCCTCAAGCTTGTTGATATAAGCTTTGCAGTCCTCGGGAAGCTGGTCATAGCTGGTGCAGGTGGAAAGATCGCCGGAAAATCCCTTGACGGTCTCATAAATCGGCTCACATTCCGCCAGCTCTTCCAATGTCGCCGGGAAATCCTTCAGGATGGTCCCGTCGCTCTTTTTGTAAGCCACACAAACCTTGAGATCACCAATTCCGCTGAGGGTATCGATCTTGTTGACGGCAAGGCCGGTCAAACCATTGACACGCACCGCGTGACGGATGATCACCGCATCAAACCAACCGGTTCTTCTGGGACGGCCGGTGACGGTGCCAAACTCAAAGCCCCGCTCCCGGATCAGATCGCCGGTCTCATCAAAAAGCTCAGTGGGGAAAGGACCTTTGCCCACCCGGGTGGTATAGGCTTTGGCGATGCCCAGAACGTCGTCCACCACAGTGGGCCCGATGCCGGTACCGGTGCAGACACCGCCGGAGATGGGATGAGAGGAGGTGACATAGGGATAGGTTCCCATATCCAGATCCAGCAAAGTACCCTGAGCGCCCTCAAAAAGTACTTCTTTGCCGGATTTGCAAGCCTCATAGGCCAATACAGAGACATCCGCCATATATTTGCTCAGACGTTTGCCGTACTCGGTGTACTCAGCGATCACCGCGTCCACGTCCACCGGCGCTTCGCCGTAAACCTTGGTGATAATCAGGTTCTTCAGCTCGCCCACTTCCTTGGCCTTCTTGGCAAAAAGCTCAGGATGAGCCAGATCGTAAAAACGGATGCCGCAGCGCTCGGCCTTATCCATATAACAGGGACCGATGCCGCGCTTGGTGGTGCCAATCTCGGAAGAGCCCCGCATCTTCTCGCTCATGCCGTCCAGGGCAATGTGCCAGGGCATGATGATATGGGCACGGGGATCGATCCGCAGGTTTTCGCAGGTAACCCCTCTGGCCTGGAGACCGTCGATCTCCTCCAAAATAACCTTGGGGTCCAGCACCACGCCGCTGCCGATCAGACAGAGGGTCTTGGGATACAGGATACCGGAGGGAATCAGACGAAGCTTATAGACCTCATCGCCGTTTTTTACAGTATGGCCGGCATTGTTGCCGCCGGCGGAACGGATGACCACATCGGCGCGGGAAGCAAGGATATCGATAATCTTTCCCTTGCCCTCGTCTCCCCACTGGGAGCCGACAATTACTCTAACAGACATATTACAGCCCTCATTTCAAAATGATACCGGAATCCTGCACTGCCAATCCCCGGTTTGAAAAGGCAGATGGCGCCGCAGCGGCGGCGCCTAACAACACATATATCATTATAGCCGATCTTCCGATATAAGTAAAATGAATCCTTCTTATATATAAGATAACAATCATTTATAGATTCACAACCACGCGGAACGCCTCTTCACCGCTGATATACCAGCTCCCCAGCGCATACCGTCATCTCCACCGAAATCTCCTTGATTTGCCGGGGATCACGATCACACCGGAAGGGATCGTCAGAAAGCATTACCAGATCCGCCGCCATGCCAGGGAGCAGCAGCCCTTTCTCCTTCTCCTCAAAGGTAGCGTAGGCGCCCTCCGCCGTAAAGCACCGAAACGCTTCCCACACGCTCAATCGCTGCTGGGGATAAAAGCCCTGGGCGGGGTACCCCTCCAAATCCTGACGGGTAACCGCACAATAAAGATTGGGCAGCGGCGCAAAGGATTCCACCGGGCAATCAGAACCGATGGAACAGTGAACCCCCGATTCCACCAGCGTTTTCCAGTTATAGCTGGTGGCGGCCAGCGATTTGCCCACCCGCTGCTCCACAATATGCAGATCGTAATGCAGAAAAATCGGCTGAATATACGCCAGAAGCTGTTGGCGGGCAAATCGGCGCAATAGCGGTAGATCCGTAATCTGGCAATGGACAATACCGTGACGGCAGTCCTCCCGGGGCATCCTTTGGGTTACCCTTTCCAAAATGTCCATCGTCTGTTCCATCATCCCGTCCCCGATACAGTGGACAATGACCTGCATCCCGTTTTCATGGGCCAAAGCGATGTAGGATTCCAACTCATCGGGGGTATAGTAGGCAATGCCGCGGGTGGTGGGGTCATCGGCATAGGGCTGGCGCAGCAGCGCTGTGCGGGCGCCCAGCGAGCCGTCCGCCAAAATTTTCAGCGGCCCCAGACGAAAACGTCCGCCGCCCCGATGTAGATGATATCCCTTGGAAAGAAAGTCCCGCAGATACTTTTCCTGGGATAGATTGCACTGCTCGCAGACCCGCAGCTTCAAAAGTCCTTCCTGTTCCAGCTGCCGGTAGGCTTCCAGCACCTTTTCATATTGTTTGGGAGAACCGGCGCTGCCAAAATCGTCGGTCTGTACCGAGGTGATTCCGCTCTCAAACAGCCGCTGCTGGGCAAAGAGAATCCGGCGTTTGAGTTGTTCCACCGTGGGGGCCGGAATATGGGAGGAGATCAGTTCCATAGCCGCCTCCCGGAACACCCCGTTGGGGGTTCCGTCTTCGCCGATTTCAAAAAGGCCCCCTTCCACCTGAGGGGTTTTCGCCGTGACGCCGGAAAGCTCCAGTGCCTTGGAGTTGCAGACCATTGCGTGTCCACAGGCGCGGGTCATCATCACTGGATGGTCCGGACAGACCCGGTCCAGCTGATCTTTGGTGGGAAACTCCGGGCGCACAAAGTAATCCTGATTCCATCCCCGGCCCACAATCCACTGCCCTTTGGGTATCTGATTCTGCTCCCGGTAACGCTCAATCCGCTGGCAGATCTCCTCCACCGAGGTGGCGCCAGCAAGATTGATATTCTCAGAGAAAGCGGCATAGCCCAACAGATGCATATGGCTGTCGTTAAAGCCGGGCAACACCGTTTTTCCCTGCAAATCGATGATACGGCTATTGCCGTCCTGTAATGCCAAAATTTCGTCGTCAGACCCCAGCGCGGCAATTTTCTCCCCCTCCACAGCCATCGCACTGTAACGGACGCCCTGCTCGGTGAGGGGATAAATGGTTCCATGGACAAACAAAGTTTTCATGACCGTCCTCCTAAAACTTTCGGATACCGTATGTCACGGCCGTTGTCAGTAGCATTATAGCATCTTTTCCGCTGCACCAAAAGAGATTTGTAATATTTCACAAGGCATCTATCTTTTTGAGCCAAAATCATGTACTATATAGGTAAATTGCGAGACCATATACAGAAAGGATGACGCAGATGACACCACTCAAACCCTATCAGGACCCTTCCCTCCCTTTTGAGGAGAGAGCCAAAGATCTTGTCTCCCGCATGACTCTGGAAGAACGCGCCTCCCAACTGCGATTTGACGCGCCCCCGGTGGAACGTTTGGGGATTCCCGCCTACAACTGGTGGAACGAAGCCCTTCACGGGGTCGCCCGGGCCGGTACCGCCACCACCTTTCCCCAGGCCATCGGAATGGCCGCCATGTTCGACGCGCCGCTGATGCGGGAAATCGGCGGTGTGATTTCCCAGGAAGGCCGCGCCAAATACAACGCCAGCGCACAGGAGGGGGACCGGGATATCTATAAGGGTCTTACCTTCTGGTCTCCCAACATCAACATCTTCCGGGACCCCCGCTGGGGCCGGGGACATGAGACCTACGGCGAGGACCCGTATCTCACCGCACAGCTGGGCGTACAGTTTGTGGAGGGCTTGCAGCAAACCGACGACAAGGGTTATATGCAGGCGGCAGCCTGTGCCAAACACTTTGCGGTACACTCGGGGCCGGAACGGCTTCGCCACGAGTTTAACGCGGTGGTCAGCGACAAGGACCTTTGGGAAACCTATCTGCCCGCCTTTGAGGCACTGGTGACCGAGGCAGGGGTGGAAGCGGTGATGGGCGCCTACAACCGCACCAACGACGAACCCTGCTGCGGCAGCAATCTGCTGCTGCGTCAGATCCTTCGGGGAAAATGGAACTTTAAGGGCCATGTGGTGTCCGATTGCTGGGCGCTGAAGGATTTCCACACCTATCATCACGTCACCGCCGATATGGAGCAGTCCGCAGCCCTGGCGCTGAAGATGGGATGCGATATCAACTGCGGCAGCACCTATCTCTACATCCTCTCCGCCTATGAAAGAGGGCTGGTGACCGAGGAGGAGATCACCCAGGCCGCGGTGCACGCCATGACCACCCGGTTTAAGCTGGGGCTGTTTGACCAGGATTGCGGATACAATCAGGTTCCCTATGAAGTGGTTGCCTGCAAGGAACATCTGGCGGTGGCCCAAAAAGCGGCAGATGAGAGCATGGTTCTGCTCAAAAACGACGGCATTTTGCCATTGTGCAAGGAAAAACTCAAAACGGTGGCGGTCATCGGTCCCAACGCTGACAGCCGGGTAGCGCTGATGGGCAACTATCACGGCACCGCCGACCGGTATATCACCCCGCTGGAAGGGATTCAGGACTATCTGGGAGAGGATGTACGGGTCTATTACTCGGAGGGCGCAGCGCTCGCCGACGATCGGGTGGAGCGCCTTGCGCTGCCCGACGACCGCATCTCTGAGGCGGTGATTATGGCAAAACGCAGCGATGTGGTCATCCTCTGTCTCGGGTTGGACGAAACGCTGGAAGGAGAGCAGCGGGACACCGAAAAGATCTTCGACTCAGGAGACAAACGGGATCTGAGCCTGCCGCCCAGCCAGCAAAAGCTGCTGGAAGCGGTAACCGCCGTAGGAAAACCGGTGGTGCTGCTGATGAGCACCGGCAGCGCTATGGATCTGCGTTTGGCCGATCAGCACTGCAACGCCATCCTCCAAACCTGGTATCCTGGAGGGCGGGGCGGAAAATCCATCGCCAGAATCCTCTTTGGAGAGGTTTCCCTCTCCGGAAAGCTGCCGGTCACCTTCTACCGCTCGGTGGAGGATCTTCCGGACTTTTGCGACTACTCGATGCACAACCGTACCTACCGGTATTTCCAGGGAGAACCCCTCTATCCCTTTGGCTACGGTCTGAGCTACAGCCATGTGACCCTCTCCGACCTACAGCTGGAAAAGGCTGTGGCGGGAAATCCCCTCACCCTTTCGGTGAGCGCCTGCAACGATGGAGGCAGGGACACCGACGAGGTGGTACAGGTCTACATCAAGGACCTTCAGTCCCCTCTGGCGGTGGCAAACCATAGCCTTTGCGCCTTCACCAGAATTTCCCTCAGAGCGGGAGAAAAGCGTACCGTCTCCCTCACCCTCTCCCCTGCCGCTTTCCAGGTAGTGGATGAGGACGGCTCCAGAAAGCTGGACAGCCACGCTTTTCGCATCTATGTGGGACTGAGCCAGCCCGATGCCCGCAGCGTTGCCCTCACCGGCCAAGCGCCGTTGCAGCAGGACATTTCCCTGTAACGGTCCTTTTGAATATCCCCGATACCCGATGGGCGGCGGCTAGAATCCTGCCGCCCATCACTTGTTTTACGGCTGCCCCACACCCTGTGGACAGCCGCAGGAAATGGAGGAAGCCATGGAAAACGAAAAGGTTTACCAGATGCCTTTTGGAAAAATATATCCGCTGCTGGTAAATAAGGCGGTGCGCAAAGGCAGGACCGTCCAGGAGGTAAACGAGGTGATCGGCTGGCTGACGGGATATTCTCCCCAGCAGCTGGAAGCGCTGGCCGCTACTGAGCGTACCTACCGGCAGTTTTTTGAAAAAGCCCCCAGTTAAACCCGGCCAGAAAACAAATCAAAGGGACTATCTGTGGCGTGCGGGTGGAGAATATCTCACAGCCGCTGATGCAGGAGATACGCTATCTGGATAAGCTGATCGACGAGCTGGCCAAGGGAAAAGCTTTGGAAAAAATCCTGCGGACACCGTCCCAAGACAATAACGGATAATCCCTCTCAGACACAGTCGCACTTCACAGGCACCGGCAGAGGAAAGGTTGAGAAATAATGTATACGCGCAAGAAAAAAACGCCTTTTGAGAGAGAATGGGAGGATCTGTGCAGAAAGGAGCAGCACTTTTTACACAAACGGCAGCAGAAAAAGGAGCCGGCTCTGAATCGAATGCTGGAGCAAAAGGTACCGCCAAAACTCCAGCAAACTCTGGAACTGGCGTTTGAGAAGGCCTTTGCCCTGGTTTTTGAGAAAGGTACCGGAATGATTGAAAAAACCTATCCCAAAGATCGGCTGGAAAAAGAGTACCTCATCAACCGTTACGCGGATGAAATCCACGCAAACCGCCGTTCGCTGTCGGTCTTCTCCAAAAAAGCCCAGGCCACCGGAAGGCAAAACACCGCCCTTTCCGGGTTATCCGGCATAGGGATGGGCGCGCTGGGCATTGGAATTCCCGATATTCCTGTCTTTACCGCCATAGCCCTCAAATGTATCTACGAAATTGCCGTGCGCTATGGGTTTTCCTATACCGACCCTGAGGAACGGTATTTCATCCTGCTACTACTGGAAGGCGCAGTATCTTACGGGGAATCCCTGCGGCAAACCGATGAAAAAATAGAAGCCTTTCTTCGTCATCCCAGGTTACCCGAAGGATATTGTTCCAAACAGCAGATTGCACGCACCAGCGCGCAGTTTTCCAAAGAACTGCTGTACCTCAAGTTTTTGCAGGGGATTCCGTTGGTGGGAGCGGTGGGAGGCGCGTACGATATGCTGTATATGAACCAGATTTCCCAGTATGCCAATCTCAAATACCGCAAGCGCTTTTTGCTCCGGTACCGTCAAAACCATGGGTTTGAAACCGCAAATCCCCAAACCGACACAACGAACGAAGGATGAAAGCCATGCAAAGCGATCTTCTGTTCTTTTTTCAGGCACACCCTAAGGCTCTGCCGCTGTATAAAGCGCTGGAAAAACAGATTTTACAGCGGATAGACGGCGTCGCCGTCCGGGTACAAAAAAGCCAAATATCCTTCTATCGCCGTCATCTTTTTGCCTGCGTCTCTTTTCTGCGGCTGCGAAAAAAGAAGGACTGTCCAGAAAATTATATTGTGCTTACCTTTGGGCTAAACCGCAGACTGGATTCTCCCCGGGTTGAGGCGGTTACAGAACCCTATCCCCGGCGCTTCACCCATCATATGTTTCTCTGCTGCATCGAGGACATCGATGCGGAGGTGATGGGCTGGCTTGAGGAGGCGGCCGGTTTTGCAGCGGTCAAATGAGCGGTATACGCTCCGCCCCATTTTATCTGTACTTTCGCGAAACCTTTGCAAAATTATGAAAGCAGACAATACTCTGCCATCCTGAAGAGGTGATTTTATGTGGGATATCTGGATTGGTAAGGTCCCTGTCACGGCGCTGATGGGAATCCTGTGGGGCTTACTGGTTGTTTTTCAGCTGTTGCTTTGCGGGAAGGCCCAACGTCTCTGGATTCGCCTGCTGCCAGCTTTGCTGTGCTGCATCTCAGCCATTGCTTGGAGCCTGTTGGCCGCCGTCACACCGGGCTGGGACAGTCTGGGCCATCTGCTATTGGCCCTCTACTTCGGCTGGTTGCTGCTGGGATGCGGCGTCGGCTGGGGAATCTGGTATCTCGCGATCCTTTGGAAAAAACGTTATATATCCCGGCAGAAACCCTCCCGGCGTCCATAAGCCGGATTGTCTGCCATTTTCCCCAAACGGCACGGCGGTTTTTCCGCTGAAAAAGCTCCTTCTCCCGCCTGGATGGGCAGGAAAAGGAGCTTTTGTTTTGTATCGTTGATATTGTAAGGATATGCGCACCGATCCATCAAACCTACCACGCGGACAGATCAGTCCAGCACACTCTGGGTAAACTCGGTCCCGTCCTCAAACAGCAGCCGTATTCCCAGAATCACCGCCGTATCCACAGGACCATGAAACAGCAAAAACGCATTTTTCATATCCTTTTGCTGTCGTCCCTGGCCATAGGGAAAGGTACCGGTAAAACGGGCGGCCGCTGCGCAGCCAAACGGCAACATCCAGGGGTCCCGCTCCAGCGCGTCGGGAACCAGCGCTTCCCCGGAAGGGGAGAGAAAGGCCACCGCAAATACGGCCTGCCGGATGGTTTTTTCCCCGGTATTGCGCCAGCGCAGGGTGAGCGCCACATCATCCCCCGGCTCCACGGTAACGGGTTTCTCGCTTTGGGCGCACGGCTCGCCGGGCTTCTCCCCTTCCGGGGACGGAGAGGAAATAGGGTCCGCCGCACCCGAAAGGGAGGCGTGCAGAATGTTTGCCCCAAACGCACCCAACTCCAAAATCTCAATATCCTTGAGCTTGTCGCGGAAATTCTCCGCGATGGATTTCCTGGCCAGCTGGGTGGTCAAACGGCAAAGCTGCTGCTTTTTTTCCTCGGAGAGAGGGCCTCTGGGGCTTGGACGGCGCAAAAGCAGCACCGAAATCCCTTTGATCAGCCCTGCCCCAATCAGGGCAAGCGCAATCACATACACAAATTCCATCGCAACACCCCGCCTTTCTCAGCTGCCCCTGCGGGGCGGCTACGCAAAAATATAAAAATAAAGAACGAGGTTCCATCTGGGGATGGAACCTCGTTCATTCTGTTTGGAGGCGCCACCCGGATTCGGNNTACCACTTGGCTATGGCGCCTTATCGATATTTTGTAAAGTTGCGGTGGAAAAAGTCCATACTCCGCAGCGTACAACGGTAATTACGGTACGAAAAGCGCCTCTATTTGTTACGATAAAGGCGCTCTCTCCCGATGGAGCGGGTTACGAGGCTCGAA